>JBJTOA010000159.1:0-7661 GCA_046074285.1 Micrococcales bacterium | reverse complement strand
CTGCTAACCAGCAGTGGGCGCTGAACACCGCAATTGGTTCTCAGAACGGATGGCGCAACGCACAGGCTTCATTGCTTGCCCCAACCGGAACCATCGGATTCATGATGGACTGCGACACCACTGGTATCGAGCCTGACTTCTCACTCGTGAAGTACAAGAAGCTCTCAACCGGCGGCTCGATGCAGATCGTGAACCAGACCATTCCATTCGCTCTAGACCGCCTCGGTTACTCGCAAGAGACCATCGAAGCAATCGTTGATTACATCAGCCAGCACGGCCACGTAGTAGACGCTCCTGGCCTAAAGCAAGAGCACTACGCCATCTTCGACACCGCAGTTGGCATCCGCGCAATCGAGCCAATGGGACACGTTCGCATGATGGCAGCTGTTCAGCCATTCCTTTCAGGTGCAATCTCAAAGACAGTAAACATGCCTGAGACTGCTACCAAAGAAGAGATCGCTGACGTCTACTTCCAGGGCTGGAAGCTCGGCCTCAAGGCACTTGCTATCTACCGCGACAACTGCAAGGTTGGCCAGCCACTTAGCGATGCCAAGGCAAAGACCGAAGCAAAGGCTGAACCAGTAACTACCACTCCAGGTCTAGCTACTCCGGTGCGCAAGCGTCTGCCAAAGTCACGCCCATCACAGACCACCTCATTCAGCGTGGCAGGTGCCGAGGGTTACCTAACCGCAGGCAGCTACCCTGATGGCGGTATCGGTGAAGTATTCATCAAGCTTGGTAAGCAGGGATCAACCCTCGCCGGTGTGATGGACGCATTCTCGATCGCCGTTTCAATCGGTCTGCAGTACGGTGTTCCGCTAGAGACCTACGTCAAGAAGTTCATCAACGTTTCATTCGAGCCTTCAGGTTTGACTGACGACAAGGATGTTCGCATGGCTAAGTCACTGATGGACTACATCTTCCGTCGTCTAGCCCTCGACTTCCTTCCAGTTGAGACTCGCACCGCAATGGGAGTTCAGACCACTGACGAGCGCTCTGCCGCTCTCGACACCGGTTCATACGGCGTGGTTGCAGCTGCTGCCCCTGCAGTAGTAGAAGCTCCCGCACCAGCTGCTGTCGCTGCTCCGGCACCAGCCGTAGTCGAAATCACTGCAAAGGTTGAGAAGCGTGAGGCTCACTCATCAGCAGAACTATTCGAACTGCTGCAGGGTAAAGAGTCAGATGCACCGCTGTGCTTCAACTGTGGAATCAAGATGCGCCCATCAGGTTCATGCCACGTCTGTGAAGGCTGTGGAAGTACCTCTGGTTGCTCATAAACCATAAAGAATCAAGGGTCGTCGCTAACGCGGCGGCCCTTTTTCTTTGGGTAACCTTGAGAGGTGCTCTACCAGCTACTTTTCAAAGTCTTCTTCACAAAACTCGACCCAGAGTTTGTGCATCACGCTGCTAGCGCAACCCTAAAACTTGCCAAGGCATTCGGTATCACCAGCATCAACAAAGTGACACCGAATCAAACCAAAACCATCAAGGCGCTCGGTTTGGAATTCAACGGACCATTCGGTTTAGCAGCAGGCTTTGACAAAAATGCCAAGCTGATTCGGCCACTAGCTGACCTTGGGTTCAGCCACATTGAAATCGGTACGGTAACCGCGAAGCCTCAACCCGGCAATGACAAACCGAGACTCTTTCGCCTCACCAAAGACCGGGCTCTCATCAACCGAATGGGTTTCAACAACGAAGGTGCTGACGCCGTAGCAAGCCGACTAGGCTACCTGCGCAGTAAACATAGCGACCTGCCGATCATCGGCGTGAACATTGGCAAAAGCAAAATTACGCCGGTTGAATCAGCGGTAGAGGATTACCGCTACAGCGCAAAAATGCTGGCACCATTCGCTGACTATTTAGCGGTGAATGTATCCAGCCCAAACACCCCAAACCTTCGCGACCTGCAAAATGTCAAAGCCCTAGAGCCAATCCTCAAAGCTGTGCAAGAAGAATCACTCGGCCTACCGGTTCTAGTAAAAATCGCCCCAGATTTAAATGACGAAGACATTCTCGCGGTTGCAGATTTAGCACTCGAACTCAAGCTGGCTGGCGTGATCGCAACCAACACCACAGTCAAGCGCGACGGTCTGCAAACCGATGCGCAAAAAGTTTCTGGGATTGGCGCAGGTGGCCTTTCAGGGGCGCCACTGAAACAGCGCTCGCTAGAAGTTCTTCAGCTGCTCGCGAAGCGTCTCGAAGGCAAGGCGGCAATCATTTCAGTTGGTGGTATTGAAACCGCCGCAGAATCCCAAGAACGCCTGGCTAACGGTGCAACCCTGGTGCAGGGCTACACTGGCTTCATTTACGAAGGGCCACTCTGGGCTCGAAAGATAAACCGAGAAGTTAAATAAAAAATGCCCGCCGGTAGGCGGGCATTTTCTTTAGGTTTTACTTACCGTGCTTCGGAAGTCTCATGTAGCGCAACTGGGTTGAGCGAAGACCTGCATACATAGCCAAACCTCGTTCTACCTTGCCAAACTTGGCAAGCGCTGCCTTGTTTACCTTGCGACCGATTAGCCAAGCATCGATGACGATTCCTGCGAGTAGCGCCCACATCAGAAGTAACACTGACGCGTTGACGACATAGCCGACCATTGCGAGATCACCAGTAGTTGGGAAAACTATGCCTGCGATAAGCACAAGTGCCATGACTGGGATAAGCGATTCACCAACGGTGAAACGAGAGTCGACAATACTGCGAGCAAGGCGCTTCTGAGGTCCGCGGTCGCGAATTGAAAGATAGCGATCATCGCCATCCGCCATGCCTTGTCTAGCCTTGAGACGTTCTTCAGCTAGGGCTGCCTTAGCAGCTTTCTTGGCTTCAGGGTCAGTGATTTTGGCTTTGCTAGCAACTAGAGGGCGAACATTTTTGGCTTCGGCAACCTTTCGAGAAGGGGTTGCTTTGCCTTTGCCTGCGGCCTTGGTCTTCGGTGCGTCTTCGGTCATGGAGTCTCCGTTTGAAAGTTCGGCTTTAAGATTACCTGTATGAGCAACCGCATTGATTCAAACCTGACTGAACAGGTTTCGAAAGAAGTAAGTTCCCTTTTCGATGGTGCGGTGGGCACCCTTACTGACCTGGTTGCAATTCCCGGTATCGCTTGGGATGCCTTTGATGCCCAGAATCTTGAGCGCAGCGCTGAGGCTGTGGCCGCACTTTTCAAATCAACCGGTTTGTTTGAGTGGGTCGAGATTCGTAAGGCGCCTAAGCCAGAAGGTGGGCTTGGCGGGCCAGCTGTGATAGGTCGTCGACCAGCCAAAAACGGTAAGCCGCAGATTTTGCTTTACGCACACCACGACGTGCAGCCACCGGGCGATGAGTCAATTTGGCAGACGCCAGTGTTCGAAGCAACTGTCAAGAATGGCCGCATGTATGGTCGCGGTGCTGCGGATGACAAAGCTGGTATCGTCACGCACTTGACCGCACTCAAGGTGCTTTCTGCTTTGACCGCGGGTAACCCTGATGTCGGTATCACGCTGTTCATCGAGGGTGAAGAAGAAGCTGGCAGCCCATCGTTTAGAAACTTTCTCGAGCAGAACCAGAAAGACCTTGAGTCAGATGTCATCATCGTTGCTGATTCGGGTAACTGGACCACAGAGATTCCGGCATTGACCACCACATTGCGTGGTTTGGTATCTCAGGTGATCACGGTTTCAACCCTTGATCACGCGGTTCACAGCGGCATGTTCGGGGGAGTAGTACCTGACGCAATGACCGCCATGATTCGCCTGCTGGCTTCACTTCACGACGATAAAGGTGACGTTGCAGTTGCAGGGCTAGTCAACCGAACCGCTAGCCAACTTGATTACAGCGAAGCGATGCTGCGCGAGGATTCTGGCTTGCTACCTGGTGTCGAGCAGATTGGCACCGGGGGAATCCTTGATCGAAACTGGATGAAGCCTTCAATTACCGTGATCGGCATTGATTACCCGTCGGTAGCGGTTTCATCAAACACGCTTTTGCCTTCGGTGAAGGCAAAGATTTCGATGCGTATTGCTCCAGGTGAAAACCCGGATGATGCACTGGTTCTGCTTCGCAAGCACCTAGAGAGCAATCTGCCGTGGGGAGCGAAGTTGGAATATGGTGATGTCGAGAAGGGTAAGCCTTTCGAATCGGATGCCAACGGCTGGGCTAAGCAGCAGATGGAAGCCGCACTATCTGCAGGTTTTGGCGCTGAGTCGGTTGATATCGGCATCGGCGGAAGCATCCCGTTCATCGCAGACTTGATTGAACTATTCCCGCAGGCACAGATTCTGGTGAGTGGGGTAGAAGACCCAGATTCGCGCGCCCACAGCCCGAACGAGTCGCTAGAGCTCGAAAGCCTGAGAAAAGCCATGATTTCTGAGGCCCTTTTCTTGCTAACTGGGAATCAAATCATCAAGTAACCGATTTAGTTATTTAGACTTATACGAGAAGGAGACATCATGTCAGACACTCTTACTCACGAGGTAACCCTCACCGATACCGCTGCAGCCAAAGTTAAGGCTCTAATCGCATCAGAAGGACGCGACGATCTTCGTCTTCGCATCGTTGTTGAGCAGGGCGGATGCGCAGGTTACAAGTACCAGCTGTTCTTTGACGAGGTACTTGGTGAAGATGACGCGATTCGCGAATTTGACGGCGTTGAGCTTGTGGTTGATGAAATGAGCGCACCTCACCTAAAGGGCGCAACCATTGACTTTGCAGACACCATTTCGAAGCAGGGTTTCGAAATCGACAACCCAAATGCAACCGGAACCTGCGCCTGTGGCGACAGCTTCAGCTAAAAAGTTCTAAGCAACTAACCCCAGCCATTTTCGGTTGGGGTTTTTTGTTTAAAACTTGCTTCCGTCCCTTGGAAAATGCCGAATATCGGGCAGGCAGGGGAATAGGATGAGAGGGTAACAATTAGTTATTTGAAGGGTCGATTGTGCTATCAAAGCGTCGATTGAAGTGGGCCGCAATTCCAGCCGCCGCTTCGCTGCTTTTGCTCACCGGATGTTCTGAAAAAGAAAAGGTTGAGCAGGGCTTTTTGCCAGGCGATGGTTTTAACACCACGAATCACACTGAGGGAATCATCAACCTCTGGAATGGCGCTTGGATTATCTTGCTCGCTGTCGGTGTGCTCTCATGGGGACTCATGGCTTGGGCGCTTGTGGTTTACCGCCGTCGCAAGGGTGAAACTGGTCTTCCGGTTCAGCTTCGCTACAACATGCCAATTGAAACTCTGTTCACTGTTGTTCCACTGATTCTCGTTGTCGGTTTCTTTGCTTTCACCGCAAAGGAAATGACTGCGATCGAAACTCCAAACGGTGCTCAAACTCAGATTCAAGTAATCGGTAAGCAGTGGTCTTGGGACTTCAACTACGTGAACGAGAACGTTTACGACTCTGGAATTCAGTACCAGGATGGGCCAAACGCTCAGACCGAAGCTGAACTGCCAACCCTTTACCTACCGGTAAACAAGCCGGTTGAAATCGTGCTTACCTCGCGTGACGTCGTTCACAGCTTCTGGGTCATTGACTTCTTGTACAAGAAGGACATGTTCCCGGGCAAGAACAACCGCATGTACTTCACTCCAACCAAAGAGGGAACCTACGCCGGTAAGTGTGCTGAGCTCTGTGGCGAATTCCACAGCATGATGCTCTTCAACGTGAAGGTTGTATCTCAGGCCGAGTATGACGATCACATCAAGCAGCTAAGTGACCAAGGATTCACTGGCCAGCTTGGAACCGACTATGTTCGCAACCAGAACCTTCCTGGAAACTAAGAGGAATCAAAATGGCCACCGCAACTGCAACTCAATCAGCAACTAGCGCTGCAAAGAAGTCAAAAGGTCGTCTGATCGTTGACTGGGTAACCACTACTGACCACAAGAAGATCGGTTACCTTTACCTGATTACCTCGTTCCTGTACTTCATCATCGGTGGAATCATGGCGCTGGTCATCCGTGCTCAGCTCGCTGCGCCAGGTCTTGAAATCGTAGGAACCAAAGAGCAGTACAACCAGCTCTTCACCATGCACGGAACCATCATGCTTTTGATGTTTGCTACTCCGCTGTTTGCCGCTTTCGCAAACATCCTGATGCCGGTTCAGATCGGTGCTCCGGATGTTGCCTTCCCGCGTTTAAACGCGATCGCTTACTGGTTCTACTTCTTCGGTTCATTCACCGCAGTTGCCGGCTTCTTCACCCCACAGGGTGCAGCTTCTTTCGGTTGGTTCGCCTATGCGCCGCTTAGCAACTCAACCTTCAGCCCTGGCATTGGTGGAGACCTTTGGGTCTTCGGTCTTGCCCTCGGTGGTTTCGGAACCATCATGGGTGGTGTGAACTTCATCACCACCATCCTCACCATGCGTGCACCTGGTATGACCATGTTCCGTATGCCAATCTTCACCTGGAACACCCTGGTTACCTCGATTCTGGTAATCATGTGCTTCCCGCCGCTGGCAGCAGCTTTGTTCGCCCTCGGCGCTGACCGCCGCTTCGGAGCTCACCTGCTTGACCCAGCTAACGGTGGCCCAATGCTTTGGCAGCACTTGTTCTGGTTCTTCGGTCAACCTGAGGTTTACATTCTTGCGCTGCCGTTCTTCGGTATCGTGTCTGAAATCTTCCCGGTATTTAGCCGCAAGCCAATCTTCGGTTACAAGACTTTGGTTTATGCAACCATCGCGATCGCAGCACTTTCGATGACCGTATGGGCTCACCACATGTATGTGACCGGTGACGTCATGCTTCCGTTCTTCGCACTGACCACTATGTTGATTGCGGTTCCTACCGGTGTGAAGGTATTCAACTGGATCGGCACCATGTGGCGCGGTTCGGTTACCTTCGAAACGCCAATGCTCTGGAGCCTCGGCTTCTTGACCACCTTTATCTTCGGTGGTCTGACCGGTGTTATCTTGGCTTCTCCTGCGCTTGACTACCACCTATCTGACAGCTACTTCGTGGTCGCGCACTTCCACTACGTAGTCTTCGGAACCGTGGTGTTCGCCATGTTCGCAGGTATCTACTTCTGGTACCCGAAGATGACCGGAAAGATGTTGAACGAGCGCCTCGGAAAGATTCAGTTCTGGCTATTGTTCTTCGGCTTCCACATCACCTTCCTGATTCAGCACTGGTTGGGCGTAATGGGTATGCCACGTCGCTACGCAACCTACCTAGAGTCAGACGGTTTCACCCTGTACAACCAGGTTTCAACCGCTGGTACCGCGCTGCTTGCGCTCTCGATGATTCCGTTCCTGTGGAACGTTTACATCACCCACCGCAAGGGTGTTAAGGTCAACCTTGATGACCCATGGGGTTACGGCCGTTCACTTGAGTGGGCAACCGCCAGCCCGTTCCCTCGCCACAACTTCCCCTCGATCCCACGTGTGCGTTCAGAGTCGCCAGCATTCGACCTGCACCACCCTGAGTTCGCAGCTCCTGAAGCTAAAGCAGAGCACAAGAAGTAAGGCGATAAAACATGAAAACTAACGCAAAACTGTTTCTGCTACTAACCGTGTTTTACGCGGTTGACGCGGTTGCCTACTTCTTCTTGAGCACTTTGTGGCAAAACAAGGCCGGTGGCTTTGAAGTCATCGGAACCGCCGCCATTGCAATGCTCGCCGTGCTTTCAGGCTTCATCTTCTTCTACGTGAACAAGACCGCCAACAACTTTGGTGCAACCCCACCAGAAGA
>JBJTOA010000158.1:0-3459 GCA_046074285.1 Micrococcales bacterium | reverse complement strand
CGCTGTGATTTCTTTCTGGAAGTTCAATCAGGCTTGCGGAACCGTAATCGAGCACACCACAACCTGTTACACCACGAGAGACCCACTCGACTTAGCTGTTATAGCTGCCGCAATCTGTGGCGGCTTGGTTGGGTTCCTCTGGTACAACACGTCTCCTGCGCAGCTCTACATGGGCGACACCGGTTCGCTTGGTCTGGGTGGCGCACTGGCTGCTCTCGCGATTCTCAGTCGCGCCGAACTATTGCTGATTCCAATCGGTGGTTTGTTTGTCATCGTGACCGGCTCGGTAATCATCCAGCGTCTTTATTTCAAAGCGACCAAGGGCAAGCGCATTTTCTTGATGAGCCCGCTGCACCACCACTTTGAACTAAAAGGCTGGGCAGAAATCACCGTCGTGGTTCGTTTTTGGATTATCGCTGGTCTCTGCGTAGCGGCCGGTGTCGGCGCGTTCTACCTCGAATGGATTGTCGGCTAGTAAATGCCTGATTCGCTGGTCTCTTGGGGTTCGAACTGGCAAGGCTTGAGAGTGGTAGTTTTCGGCCTTGGAGTGACTGGATTTTCTGTCGCAGACACGCTTGCTGAACTCGGTGCCGACCAATTGGTAATCGCAGAAAAGGCTGACGCCGAACACCTCGACATTCTCGACGTACTCGGGGTCAACTACCTGGTTGGCGATGTGGCGAAACAACTGAGTCAGCAACTCATCGATCACCGCCCGCAACTGATTGTCACCTCGCCTGGAATCAGGCCAGACAACTGGCTGATTCAGTGGGCGGCAGAAGAAGGCATTCCGGTTTGGGTTGATATCGAACTGGCTTGGCGGCTTCGAGATAAGGCAGCGGTGACAGCTGGTGGCCCGGTGCCGCAATTCATATGCATCACTGGCACCAACGGCAAAACCACAACCACGCAGTTGACCGAAGCGATGCTGGTGGCGAGTGGTTTCAGAGCGATTGCCTGCGGAAACATCGGAACTCCGATTCTCGATGCAATTCGCGACCCTGAGGGCTTTGAATTTCTAGTGGTTGAACTGTCAAGTTTTCAGTTGCACTACCTCGGCGACATTTCACCGGTAGCTAGCGCAGTCCTGAACATCGCAGATGATCACCTTGACTGGCACGGCGGTTTCGAAAACTACGCTGCGACCAAAGGCAAGGTTTATGAGAACACTCAGCTAGCCTGCGTTTATAACGTGCAAGATAAGCGCACTGAAGCACTTGTCGAAGAAGCAGAAGTTATCGAAGGTGCTAGGGCAATCGGTTTCACCCTCGGAATTCCTGCGCGAAGTCAGGTCGGCTATGTTGAAGACTTGCTCTGTGATCGCGCGTTTTTAGAAGAGCGGGCAGAAAGTGCGCTCGAAGTCGCAGGCCTCGAAGACATTTCAAAAATCGGCGTCATCACACCACACCTGCTTGCCAATATCGCAGCGGCAACTGCGCTAGCAAGATCGGTTGGGGTGGCTCCGATGCATATTCGCGAAGCCCTAAGAGAATTTAAATTGGATGCGCACCGCATCGAGTTGGTTGCTGAGGCAGACGGCATCCAGTGGATCGATGATTCAAAGGCAACTAACCCGCACGCCACTGCGGCATCTCTAGCGTCATTTGAAAAAGTGATTTGGGTAGTCGGGGGACTTCTCAAGGGAGTTGACTTAGAACCTCTGGTTGAAAAGTTTGCTGACCGAATCAAGCACGCTATAGTCATCGGTGCCGATCGAGAACCGGTGCTAGCTGCTCTAAATGCACATTCAGTCGAGCACACCCAGGTCGAGGCAGAAAACTCTTCGGTCATGCAAACTGTAATTACGATTGCGGCAGCGAAGGCTGAGTCTGGCGACACGGTTTTACTGGCACCGGCTGCTGCTTCGATGGACCAGTTCAAGGATTACGCTGATCGCGGCAAGCAATTTGCCGAGGCAGTTCACGAGCATCTGGGCAAGCGGGGTTAGCAATGAGAAATAAGCTCGCGCAACTTCGTCAAAGCTCAGCCAGTCGGGCCCAAGTCTTCACCAGGTATGCAATCGCCGGGCAATCCCGTTATTTTTACCAGCTCGCCGGCATCACGCTAGCCATTGTTTTCTTTGGTCTGGTCTTTCTGCTCTCGTCTTCATCTATCGTTTCGATTCAGCAGTACGACGGTGATGCTTTCGCAATTTCTAGGCGCCAACTCGGTTTCGCTGTCGTTGGTTTGGTGCTCATGGTTTTTGCATCTGTGCTTCGTGAAGAGTTTTACCGGCGAATGGTGGCAAGAGGTTTTGTGATCATGCTCGCCGTTCAGCTGCTGACTTTCTTCGTCGGCAAAAACATTAACGGTAACCGTTCTTGGCTGCCGATTCCCTTTATCGGAACCATCCAGCCATCTGAGTTTCTCAAGGTCGCGATGATTTTGATGCTCGCGATGACGCTGGCTGACCGAGCCGAGGTAATTTACTCAGCTCGCGATTACACCCACTTCGCATTTTGGCGAGTTTATGTACCTTCGGTTGGCTTGGTGGCAATCGGAAGTGACATGGGTACCGCGATCGTTATTTCGGTTATCGCGCTGCTCATGCTTTACCTATCGGGAGCACCGAGTCAACATCTTCGTCTGCCTCTGGCGCTGGTGGTAATCGGTGGAATCGCGATGCTTAACATCGGTTCATCGCGTTCTGGTCGTATTAGCGCCTGGCTTTCGAGCGGCGATGACTCATCGAATGCTTACGCCTGGCAGTCAGTGCACGGAATCTGGGCAGTGGCAGCCGGAGGGCTGACCGGAGTTGGTATCGGGCAGTCAAAACTTAAGTGGTCTTGGATTCCCGAGGTTGAAAATGACTACATTTTCGCGATCATCGCTGAAGAAGGTGGGTTGCTCTTGGCGCTGCTCACTTTGGCCGCCTTCGCATATCTCGGGGTTTGCCTGTACCGCATCTATCAGCGCTGCGAAGGAACCTTTCAAAAGCTGGTCACTCTCGGTGTTTTCGCTTGGATCGTCTGCCAGGCTGCCATCAACATAGCCGTGGTAATCGGCGTTGCACCGGTGCTGGGTGTGCCGCTGCCACTTATTTCGCAGGGTGGATCATCGCTCATCGCCGCACTGATAGCGATTGGTATCGTGCTCGGTTTTGAACGAGAAAACCACCAGCGACTCGGTCGTCGGCCGGTTGCCCAAACTCGAAAGCCAGCAAAGCAGGCAACCAGGTGACAAGGTTCTTACTTGCCGGCGGCGGAACCGCCGGGCACGTCAACCCGCTGCTGGCAACGGCTGAGGCGATGCAGGAAATTGATTCTTCGGCAAGGGTGATCGTTCTTGGCACAAAGCAGGGGCTGGAGGCAAGGCTGGTTCCGGAGCGTGGCTTCGAACTGGTCACGGTTCCAAGGCTGCCATTTCCAAGAAGCCCTAACCTTTATGCGCTTGGTTTTCCGTTCCGGTTATTCGCAGCAACCCTCGGTGTCATGCGTTTGATTCGCTCCCGCGGAGTGG
>JBJTOA010000157.1:0-4902 GCA_046074285.1 Micrococcales bacterium | reverse complement strand
GGAATGTGAACTGTCCAGAGAGTAACGCTCGATCCGGAATACAAGAAGTAAGCACTCACCAGCAGGCGAGTGAGTTTTAGATTAGGCAAAGAATGACTTTCTGCGAATCAGGTTTGCACCTTGGGATTCAATAACTTGACGATACCAGTGACCTGAATCCTTGACGGTTCGAACCTGAGTATCAAAATCTACGTGGATTATTCCGAAGCGCATTCCGAAGCCCATGGCCCACTCGAAGTTATCCATGAATGACCAGGCGAAGAAACCGCCGACATCGGCACCGCGTTCGATGGCATCTAGTACAGACAAGAAGTGATCGCTGTAATACTCAATGCGTTTGTCATCGTGAATCTTGCCGTCAGCCGAAATGCCGGTGCTGTAGGCAACGCCGTTTTCGGTGATAAACATCTGTGGCACTAGCGAACCGTACTCGCGAGTCCAGCGAACTAGAAGTGAACCCAGACCGTGCGGGGTAATCGGCCAGCCCATATCGGTTTCGTTGCCAACTGTCTGCCCCTCTACCGCATAGCCGAGAAGCTGGTCAATGATTCTAAAGCGGGTCTCGTGATCTGCTGAAACTTCGTGACCCACTCGAGCGTTGTTGTAGTAGTTGATTCCGAGCCAGTCATTTTTAACCACTTCGAGGTCGCCATCAAGCACAACTTCGCGAAGGTCATCGCCGTAAAGTTCCCAAACTAAAGCTGGGTATTCGCCGCGGAAGATGCCGTCCATCCAGAAAAGATTCTGAGTTGCGTCGATTGCATGAGCGGCGCGCATCTGCTTAGGGTCGGTGTAGTCATCTACATCTGGCAGGGTTTGCGAAAGCACCGGGCCAACCAGAGCATTCGGGTAAACCGCCTTGATTGCTTTCACCGCACGATTGTGAGCGACCACGGTGTGGTGCGAAGCACGAATCGCTGCTTTGTAGTCGGTCAGTCCCGGAGCGTGATAACCCATTGCGTAACCGAGCCAAGAGAATACCCATGGCTCATTGATCGGAGCAAAGCGCTTCACCCGATCACCAAAAGCCTTGGCTACTTCACCGGCATAAAACTCGAAGGCTTCGACGACCTCGCGGTTCGCCCAACCTCCACGATCTTGCAGTGGCTGCGGTAAATCCCAGTGGTACAGAGTCATTACCGGTTCAATGCCCTGACGAACCAGTTCATCGATGAGCTTGTTGTAGAAATCGAATCCGCGCTCTTCGCGAACCTTGTCGCCAGCCGGGAAAAGGCGAGTCCATGAAATTGAAAAGCGATAAGCCTTAGCCCCGAGCTCTTTCATCAGAGCGATGTCTTCGATGTAGCGGTGGTAGTGGTCATTCGCCACTTCGCCGGTGTCACCGTTCACTACCTTGTCAGGGGTCTCGCAGAAGGTGTCCCAAACCGATGGGCCGCGACCATCTTCTTTAGCAGCGCCTTCAATCTGATAGGCAGAGGTAGCTACTCCCCAGAGAAAGTCTTTGGAGAAAGGCATGGTCGCTCCTTTGTATTGCTTTCTAAAGCCTAAACCCTGAAGAATCCTGAACTTATTGTCAGAATGACTATAAGTGGTGTTATGGTTAAAGTCATTCCGACAATAACCAGAGGATGCTAATGACCAGCCAGCCGACACTCGCCGTATCAACGGTGATTTTCGCGCTGCGCGACGGCAAACTCTCAATTCCGCTGGTTCAGCGAATTCGTGACCCTTACCTTGGCAAATGGGCGCTACCGGGTGGCCCGCTGCAAACCAATGAAGACCTTGGTTCTGCAGCCCGCCGATCGCTACTTACCACCACCGGCCTTGAGCCGAAATACCTCGAGCAGCTCTACGCCTTCGGAGACCCCTCGCGCTCCCCCGAGCAACGCGTGATTTCGATCGTTTACTGGGCACTCGTGAACCCATCAGAAGCGCTTGACACGTTTGACTACGAAAACGTTAAGTGGTTTGAAGCCGACTGCCTGCCAGAACTAGCTTTCGACCACAACCTGATCGTTGATTACGCGCTCTGGAGACTTCGAAATAAACTCAGCTACTCACGCGTGGCACAAGGCTTTCTCGGCGAACGCTTCACCCTTGCTCAACTTCGCGAAGTTTACGAAACCGTGCTGCAGGTTGAACTCGACCCAGGAAACTTTAGACGCTCGATTGAAACCGCCGGGGATATCATCCCGACCGGTGAACGCCTGGTCGGCGGTTCGCACCGACCACCAATGCTTTATACGTACGACGAAAAACTTGAGCTTGCTGATCACGGCCCGCTCTCGCAAGAAATGAGTAACAAATGACAACCACCGCGTCGGTGAATAATCGCATCCAGCTGGCCGTTGCCGGCACCAGTGGCGAAAGCACCTGCAGCTCTTCGCTGGCTAAGGGCCCATGGGAGTTCGACTCGAAGGTTCCCGCCTATGGCCCTGGCGCATCTAGCGAAGACCACATTCCAGCTGCTTCACCAACCCAGGGGGTAATCCCCGCTGAGTACCGCGAGGCAAGCGATGAAGAACTGCACGAACGAATTCGCGCAGCCAAAGCAAACCTGGGTGATCGCGTTGTGATTCTCGGTCACTTCTACCAGCGCGATGAAATCGTGCAGCACGCTGATTACCTAGGCGATAGCTACCAGCTCGCTGTGGCAGCCACCAAGCACACCGAAGCTGAAGCGATTGTTTTCTGCGGTGTTCACTTCATGGCAGAAACGGCAGATGTGCTGTCTGCCGAAAACCAGAAGGTGATTCTGCCTAACCTTGCAGCCGGTTGTTCGATGGCCGACATGGCAGATGCCGATTCAGTCGAAGCCTGCTGGGAGCAACTGACCGAGCTTTACGGCACCGAACCAAATGCCGAGGGCAAGGTGCCGGTGATTCCGGTTACCTACATGAACTCTTCGGCAGCGCTTAAAGCCTTCTGCGGTCGAAATGGCGGAATCGTGTGCACCTCTTCTAATGCTGAAACAGTTTTGAAGTGGGCTTTCGAGCGCGCCGAGCGCGTGCTGTTCTTCCCTGACCAGCACCTTGGCCGTAACACCGCACTAGCTCTCGGCGTAAACCTCGAAGAGATGCCACTCTGGCACGCCCGCAAGCCACTCGGCGGCTCGAGTGAGCAGCAGTTGCAAAAAAGCAAGGTCATTCTCTGGAACGGCTTCTGCTCGGTTCACAAGCGGTTCAGCGTTTCGCAGATCGAAAAGGCTCGCGCAGAATTCCCCGGTGTTCGAGTCATCGTTCACCCGGAATGCCCGATGGATGTCGTTCAAGCCGCCGATGAATATGGCAGCACTGATTACATTCGTCGTGCGGTTGAAGGCGCCACCGAGCCATCCGTTTTCGCAATCGGAACTGAGATCAACATGGTTCAGCGCTTGGCTGCTCAACACCCAGAGCACACCATCTTCTGCCTTGACCCAGTGATTTGCCCCTGCTCAACCATGTATCGCATTCACCCGGCTTATGTGGCTTGGGTGCTCGAAGAACTTGTGGCAGGCAGAACCGTCAATCAGATTTCGGTTTCAAACGATGTAAAGGCAAATGCCAAAATAGCGCTCGAGCGCATGTTGGCGGCGAAACCTCTCTAATGTCTCACGTAGTAGTAGTTGGTAGCGGCATAGCAGGTTTGGTTGCCGCTGTCAAAGCCAGCGCGCATCACGATGTGACGCTAATCACTAAGGATGTACTCGCCGAGAGCAATACCCACTATGCCCAGGGTGGCATCGCTTCGGTTACCTCTACAGACGATTCGATTGCCGAACACATTGCCGACACACTCTTCGCGGGCGCAGGTCTCTGCTACGAACCCGCGGTCAAAGCACTTTGCAATCAAGGCCCAAAGAGCATCAACGAGCTGATTGCATTCGGCGTTCATTTCGATCGCAAGCAGGGCGAACTAGCTCGCGGTCTTGAAGCAGCACACTCGCACGCTCGCATTCTGCACGTTGGTGGCGATGCAACCGGTGCTGGCATCAGCAATGCGCTGGTGCAAACCATCAAGAACTCGCACGTCAACATCATCGAGCACACTCTTGCGATTGAACTGCTAACAGATGGTCGAAAAGTAACTGGCATCAAGATTGTGAACGCCGACGGCATCAGCGCGCTAGACGCCGACGTGGTGATTTTGGCATCAGGCGGTGCGGGTCAGCTCTACCGTCACACCACAAACCCGAGCGTCACCACCGGCGATGGAGTTGCTCTTGCGCTTCGAGCCGGGGCTCAGTTGGCCGATGTTGAGTTTTACCAATTTCACCCGACCGCGCTCGCGGTGCCGGGTTCATTCTTGATTTCAGAAGCGGTTCGCGGCGAAGGCGCAGTGCTCATCAACAACGCTGGCGAGCGATTCATGAAGAACATTCACGAGCTAGCCGAACTTGCTCCTCGCGATATCGTAGCCCGCGGAATTCAGAGCGAAATGCGCAAGCAGGGTGGTCAGCCGGTGCTGCTAGATGCCACTGCACTCGGGCAAAACTTTCTTGAACAACGCTTCCCGAGCATCACTCGAGCCTGTCGCACCTATGGGCTTGACTGGTCAAAGCAGCCGATTCCGGTGACGCCAGCTGCGCACTACTGGATGGGCGGTATCGCTACCGACACCTACGGGCGAACCTCAATCGAGGGCCTGTTTGCAGTTGGCGAAGTTGGCTGCAACGGATCACACGGAGCAAACCGACTTGCCTCAAACTCGCTTCTTGAGTCAGTGGTCTACGCCGATCGCGCTATCGAGGTTCTCGGTCAGCCCTGGCCTAAGCAACGATTCGCTCGATTCGTTGATCAGCCAGCGATTCAAGAGCTTGCAATTGAAATCAGCGAGCCACCGACCGATGCAACCAGAGAACTGAAAGTGGTTGACCGCGTTGAACTTCAAACCCTGATGTGGGACAACGTTGGCTTGGTGCGCGAGGGCGACAAACTCGCCGAAGCACTTGAGCAATTC
>JBJTOA010000156.1:0-11209 GCA_046074285.1 Micrococcales bacterium | reverse complement strand
AAAATCGCAGCCTTCTGTGAAGCATCGAATGCCTCAACGTCTGCGGTTGGGTCTGCCTCTGCATAGCCAAGCTCTTGCGCTTCTTTGAGCGCATCTTCGAATGAAGCTCCGGTTGAATACATGCGGTCAAGAATGTAGTTCGTGGTTCCGTTGACGATACCCATCACGCGCTTGATCTTGTCGCCCGCGAGTGACTCACGTAGGGGGCGAATAATCGGAATCGCACCGGCAACCGCTGCTTCGTAGTAGAGCTGAGCGCCAACCTGCTCGGCTAGATCAAACAACTCGGTTCCGTGAGTTGCCAGCAGTGCCTTGTTTGCGGTGATGACATCGCAGCCGCTTTGAAGAGCCAGTTTGATGTAACTCTTGGCAGGCTCGATTCCTCCCATGACTTCGATGACGATGTCTGCGCCCAGAATCAAGTTCTCGGCGTCTGCGGTAATCAACTCGGCAGGAACACCATCGCGTTTAACTTTGGTATCGCGAACGGCTACTCCGATGAGTTCCATCTCGGCACCAACGCGGGCTGCCAATTCGTTCTTGTTCTCAACGAGTAGGCGAGCGACCTGAGAACCGACAGATCCGGCTCCTAGCAGAGCAATCTTTAGTGGGCGGTATTCAATCAAGGTTTTGCTCCCTGGTGTTCGGCTTGGTAGCGCACGTCTAGCGTGAACAAATCGGCTTCGGTTTGTCCCCGCAGAATAAGTCTGGCTTGGTTTTTGCGAACTGCAACGACGGCAGGCTTAGTGAGCCAGTTGTAGTTGTTGCTCATCGAGTAGCAATAGGCGCCGGTGGCGGCCACCGCAATGAGGTCATTTGGCGCAACATCGCTCGGCAGGTAGTCGTGGCGAACTACGATGTCACCGCTCTCGCAGTGCTTGCCAACCACGCGAACCAGCGCTGGCTCTGCACTCGAAACTCGGCTAGCTAGAACGGTGTGGTACTCGGCTTCATAGAGCGCAGTGCGAATGTTGTCGCTCATGCCGCCATCTACCGAAACATACTTTCGCACCTGAGGCTTTTTGCCCTCGGTGACTACAACATCTTTGATGGTTCCTACGTTGTAAAGTGTGATTCCACTAGGGCCAACGATCGCGCGACCCGGCTCGAAAGCAAGCTTCGGAACCTTGATCGAGTGCTTCTGACATGCCACCGCAATGGCATCTGCAATCTGCGCTGCAAACTTTTTGATCTCTGGTGCGTTATCTGCTGGCTTGTAGTTGATGCCGAAACCGCCACCGAGATTTAGCTCGGGAACATCTCCGTCTTTGAGCAGTTCGGCGTGCACTTCGATAAGACGACTGGCCGCTTCTGCAAAGCCATCCGTGCTAAAAATCTGCGAGCCAATGTGCGAGTGCAAACCTAAGAACTTTAGGTGACGGTCTGAACGGATGCGCGCAACCATGGCAGGAACATCAGCCAGCGGAACACCGAATTTTTGATCTTCTCGAGCGGTTGCCAGATAGTCGTGCGTAGAGGCGTGAACCCCCGAGTTGACGCGCAGGCGAACTGGCTGAATGCGCTCTTGCATGGCTGCAGCCGAAGCGATTCGCTCGATTTCGATTTCGCTGTCGATGACGATTGCGCCGACACCGGCGGCTACAGCGCGACCGATTTCGGCAGGTGACTTGTTGTTGCCGTGCAGACCAATTCGCTCAGCTGAAATTCCCCCAGCCAGAGCCGCGGCAAGTTCACCAGCAGAAGCGACATCGATTGACAGACCTAGCTCGTCGATCCAGTGAACGAGCTCGGTGCACAAGAACGCTTTTGATGCGTAGTAAACCTTTGCAGTGGTTCCGATTTTTTGGGCTGCTGCTTCGAGCGCTTGCTTGATTTCGGTTGCGCGGGCGCGAAAATCATCTTCGTCGATTACGTAAAGCGGGGTGCCGTAGGTGGCCGCAAGCTCATCAACTGTTACTCCGCCGTTGAAGCTCAGTTCTCCGTGGCGGTCGCGTCGAAGATTGGTAGGCCAAACTCTCGCGTCAATTGCGTTGAGGTCACTAGGTACCTTTAGCCAATCAGGCACAAACTTTTCTTGCTGCATTACATACGCTCCGGTGCGCTCACGCCAACCAGGGCTAGTCCGTTTGCAAGCACAACTGAGGCTGCATCGTTGAGCCACAGGCGAGTGCGGTGAATGCTCTCAACCGGGTTAGCGCCAAGCGGTGTTACACGGCAGTTGTCATACCAGCGGTGGTAAGACCCAGCAACGTCTTCGAGGTAACGAGCAACGCGGTGTGGCTCACGGAACTCGGCAGCTTGCGCGATCACACGTGGGAATTCGCTCAACTTGCCAAGCAGCACCGATTCGGTTTCATGCTCGAGCAACTCTGGTTTGAATTCGCTGCGATCGACATTCAAAGACGCTGCGTTTTTAGCAACTTGCTTGGTGCGCGCGTGAGCATATTGAACATAGAAAACCGGGTTGTCATTGGTCTTTTTGGCGAGCTGTTCAAGGTCAATGTCGAGCTGTGAGTTTGCGCTTGAACGAGCAAGTGCATAGCGACCAGCGTCAACGCCAACAGCGTCAACGAGGTCTTCCATGGTGACCACGGTTCCGGCGCGTTTTGACATTCTCACCGGTTCGCCATCGCGCAGCAGATTGACCATTTGGCCAATCAGAATTTCCATGTTCTTGCCAGGCTCATCGCCGAAGGCAGCGCAGAGCGCATACATGCGAGGAACATAACCGTGGTGGTCAGCACCGAGCATGTAAATGCAACGATCGAAGCCGCGGCTGCGCTTGTCTAGGTAATAGGCGATGTCACCAGCGATATAGGCTGCTTCGCCATCGCTCTTGATAACCACGCGATCGCGGTCATCGCCGAATTCGCTCGAACGCAACCAGGTTGCGCCATCCGCTTCAAAAATGTGACCGAGTTCACGAAGCTTAGCTACCGAACGCTCGACGGCACCAGATTCATAAAGCGAGTTTTCGTGAAAGTAAACATCGAAGTCAACGCCGAAGTCGTGAAGGCTCTCACGAATCTCACCGAACATCAGGTCTACACCGTATTCACGAAACTTCTCTTGCGCTTCAGCCTCGGGCAGCGCTAGCAAATCTTCGGCAGTGCCAGCCATAACGCGGTCGGCGATCTCTTGAATGTATGCGCCACCGTAACCGTCTTCTGGCGCTGGCTCACCCTTGGCTCGAGCGAGCAGCGAGCGTGCAAAGCGGTCAATCTGCGCACCGTGGTCGTTGAAATAGTATTCGCGAGTTACCTCAGCACCCTGCGCTTCAAAGACGCGGGCAAGTGAGTCGCCAACTGCAGCCCAGCGAGTGCCGCCCATGTGTATCGGGCCGGTTGGGTTAGCAGAGACAAACTCGAGGTTGATTTTCAAACCTGCAAGGTCACTACCGCGGCCGTAGTTATCGCCAGCTTCGACAATAGCTTTCGCAAGTTCGCCTGCAGCGGCGGCATCCAAAACAATGTTGATAAAACCTGGGCCAGCCACTTCGGCTCTCGCAATGCCGTCGACCTGGTTTAGCTCAGCAACCAGCAACTCAGCGAATGCCCGAGGGTTTAGTTCGAAGCGCTTAGCCAACTGCATAGCAACGTTAGTTGCCCAGTCACCGTGCTCACGATTTTTCGGGCGCTCGATGACAACCTCGCTTGGCAATTCGCCGTCGGCAAGTTTGCCGGCAGCTTGCAAGCTGTTCAGAATGCGCACGATTGCGGCTGATAGGTCTGCTGGAGTCACGTTTCCCTCAAGATTTGGGCGCCAAGTATTTGGACCAAAAGAAGATTTCCCTAAATATTACCTTTAACGCCGAAGCGACCACCAATGGTGGCCGCTTCGGTTTGGTAAATCTGGTTACTTCACAGCACCTGCAGTTAGACCGCGAACGAAGAATCGCTGCAAAGCGAAGAACACGATCAGTGGCAAGATCAGTGAGATGAACGAGCCGGCGAGAACATTTTGCCAACCGTCACCGTACTGACCAAGCATGCGAAGCAACTTGTAGGTCATCACAGACTTCTGCTCACCAACGAATACGAAGGCAATCAGGTAGTCGTTCCATACCCAGAGAAACTGGAAGATCGCAAACGATGCCAGCGCAGGAACCGACATTGGCATAACTAGTCTCCAGAAAATCTGGTAGTAGCTTGCGCCATCGATACGAGCTGCCTCAATCAGCGAGTTAGGCAGTGAAAGCATGTAGTTACGCAAGATGTAGATAGCCAACGGCATAGCGAAAGCCGAGTGAATAATCCACGCACTCACAAAGGTTCCTGTGAGGTGCAAACCAGGAATCGCCTTCTGAACAGCAACCATCGAGCGAAGCACCGGAATCAGCGCAGACTGCAATGGAATAACCATCAAACCGATCAGCACCGCGAAATAGATTTCGCGACCCTTGAACTCGATGAAGGTAAAAGCAAATGCGGCGTTAGCTGCTACCAGTAGCGGAAGCACAACAGACGGAATGGTTACAGCCAAGGTGTTGACAAAGCTGTCTAGCATTCCCGCGTCAAATAGTGAGTGCTGGAAGGCATCCAAAGTCCATGCTTGGTTTAGCGGGTTAAGCACTGCCTCCCACCAAGGTGAGTTCTCAGCTGCGTCCTTCGGGCGAATCGACACAATCAGAAGGCTGATAGTTGGCAGAATCCAGATGACTGCCAAGAACAGCATTACTAAGCTGGTGCCAATTTTGGCATTCTTTAGCTTGTGCAAAAAGTGCTTCATCGTAGTGACTCCTGGTGACGTACGGTACGAATCTGAGCCCACATCAATGGTGCAATCAGAACTAGAAGGATGGTGACCACAGCGCTTGCTGGGCCTAGTGCCGAGTCAACGAAGAACTGGCGGTAGTACTCGAGAGCAAGCACGTTGGTATTGAAACCACCACCGGTCATCGCAAGGATGATGTCGAACACTTTCATAACCGTAATCAGAACGGTAACGAAAACTGACATCAGCGTTGCAGCAATCTGAGGAACAATAACTCTGAAGAAGATCTGGATTCCAGTTGCTCCATCAACGCGAGCAGCTTCAATGGTTTCTTCTGGAACTGCCTTGATTCCGGCCGAGATGATTGTCATCGAGTAGCCGACCTGAAGCCAGATCAACACGATCATGAGCAGCAAGCTATTTAGTCGAGCAGTGTCAACCTGCAGCCAAATTACGCTTTCGGTGGCACCGGTCAGACCTTTGTAGATCGCGTTTAGCAAACCGATTTCTGGGCGACCAGGAAGCGGAGCGTAGTAGAAGTACTTCCAGACAGTAGATGCTGCCACGAATGAGATAGTCATTGGCAAGAAGATGACAGACTTGAAAATCTTTTCGCGAGTCGGGCCAACCTGGTTAGACAACTGCGCGAACAAGGTACCGAGAGCGATGGTGACCGCCGGAACAATAGCCAGCCACAAGAAGTTGTTGAGCAGAATACCTAAAAAGTCTGCTGAGCCGAAAAGTTTGATGTAGTTATCTACCCCGACGAACTTCTTCGCTGGCTTGTCCATGAATGACCACACGACGGTCTGAACTAAAGGAAGAGCGAGGATCGTGATGACTAGAACAGCGGCTGGGGTGATGAATCCGAGAACCTTGATCTTGTCTTGGATTTTTATCGGGAATAGTTGAATAGCTTTGTCGAGCAACCAGTACAGACCGAAGCTGCCTGCCACACCGAGAACCATAGTTACTAAGGCCAGTATTAAATCAACAATGTTCTGAGGCATGTTGTAACTCCATTGTTAGGGTTTTTTGATTCTATGAAGATTTGCTTGGTTTTGTAAACAAAACCAAAAGTATTGCTTTGAAAAAACTGCTGCCGGGGATTTCTCCCCGGCAGCAGCCTTTACTTCATCTCAGTAACTGAGAGTCAGTGGGGTTTAGTACTTGCCGTCGATACGAGCAGCAGCGTCAGCCCATGAGACCTTGCCTGCTACGTATTCGGTGCCAGCAGCCCAGAACTCAGCGTTTACAGCAGCTGGCATCTGGTCTGAACCGTCGAAGCCGAATACTGCAGCGTTAGCTAGAGCCTCACCGATCTGGCGGGTTAGTACGTTGGTGTATAGGTCAAGGTTGAAGGTCTTGTGCGGTGAAAGTACACCGTTTGAAACCATGTCCTTGGCAGCGTCAGCAGAAGTGATGAAGGCCATAACCTTCTGAACATCTGCGTCGTTGTGGAATGCAGCAGCGATGTCGCCACCACCGATAACGCCAGCCTGTGCACCATCTGGTGCAGGTAGGTAGAAGGCGCCAACGTGGCTGTAGTCCTGAGCCTCAAGTTCAGCCTTGATAGCGTCTGGGAAGAAGCCAGTGATGAATGAACCCTGACGTAGCATGAAGCACTGACCTGCAGCCTTGCCGCCCTCTTCGAATAGAGGAGCAGTGTTGCCGAAGCCATCAGCTGCCATACCAGCGCCGCCACCGTTTACGTGACCATCAGCTAGCAGACGAGCAGAAACTTCGTCAACTGCCTTGGTGATCTCTGGTGAAGCGAAGTCAAGGTCGCCTGCAACCCACTTAGCGTAAGCGTCAGCACCGTTGTAGTCGAGCACGTACTGCTCTACCCAGTCGGTGAATGCCCAACCAGTTGCGCCACCAGATTCGATACCGGCACACCATGGGTAGCCAGAACCGTCAGCGATGATCTTGTCTTCTAGAGCTGAAAGCTCAGCTGCGTTGGTAGGAACTGAGTAACCAGCTGCAGTGAAAGCTGCTGGGTTGTAGAACACCATTGACTTCATGTTTGCAGACACTGGCAGACCGTAGATGTCGCCATCTACAACTGCAAGGGTGTCCCAACCAGGAACCAAAGTTGCCTGTGGCTTGGTTACGTCAATGACGTCCTTCAGTGGAAGTAGGCTTCCAGCTGCTGCGATGTCCTTAAGTCCACCTGGTTGTGGCCAAAGAGCGATGTCTGGCTCCTGACCAGCTTCGATCTTTACCTTGATGTCCTTGTCGAACGATGCAAGTGAAGTGAAGGTAATCTTGATGTTGTTAGCGGCACCGAACTCGTCTAGTGTCTTCTGGAACTGCTTTGCGTCAGCCTCACCGTAACCACCGAAGATGGTAACTTCGCCGTCACCGGCAGGAGCTGATGGAGCACAAGCAGCGAATCCGACGGTTGCTAGTGATGCAACTGCTACAGCTGCAACAACACGCATGGTCTTCTTCATATGTTGTCCTTTCCTAAGAAAACGGCCAGCTTTTGCAAAGCCGTCTGAGTAAGACACTAAGACAAAGTGCAAGGTAATTCAGTAGACGAAACGCAACCGTTATCAAAAGTTTGTAAACGCTTGCAGGTTTTACAGGCTGTTATCGTTTTGTATCCAAATCACGTCATTTTTTACAAAAACGCCTGATTACCTGCGGATTAAGCCCTTAGAAGGGTCGGCCGTGACGGGAATAGGGTCTGTCAGTTCGCCAATAAACTCGCCGTCGAGAGTCTCATTTCTGAAAGCGATTAGATTCCAACCGCCAGCGGTATCTTTCACTAACCGAGAGGCATACAACGCTGGGTTTGGCTTTACCTTTGCGTTTTCATAACCCGGTGTCGGCCCATCGAACAAAACTGCGCGGTTGAAATCAACATCGCTCAAGTCAGCTGATACTGGCAAAGAATAAATGCCGCCGATTTCACCGGCTGCCAATCGCGCTTCTGAAAGCCAGATCGGCCCACAGCAGTAGAGCACGATTGGAACGCCGTCGACAATCTCGAACTGAAAGACTTCGGTCTCGCCAAAACCTTGACCACCTATTGACAGCGGAGGTTGCATTTCCCAGTCAATGAGGTTCTTCGAGGTGGCATGACCCATGATTGCATCCTGTCTTGATGGGCCATTCTTATCGCGCGCGGTCATCAGCATGTGCCAGGTCGACTGGTCGTCTGGGAATCTGAAGACCCATGGGTCACGAAAATCTTCACTGCGCTCTCCCCCGGGAATGTACTTTGCATACCAGCGAGGGTCTGCGGTCACCAGCGGGTTTCCCTCGACCTTGGTCCAGGTCATCAAATCCTTGCTGGTGGCAGCGCCGATGGTTTGAACTTTGCAATCGGTCGCACGCGAGTTTCCGGTGTAGAACATCCACCACAAACCGTTGTCGTCCTGAACAACCGAACCTGTCCAGGTTGTCCAAGAGTCCCAATCAGCATCATCTTGAGAAGGGTAGATTGCATCTGCAACCACGGTCCAGTTTTTTAGGTCAGTTGAGACGGCGTGACCAACCGAAGGGTTGAGGTGACGACGGTGAGGGTTTTGCAGAGCGCGACTGGCTTGCAAGTAAAAAGCATGATGCTGTTCGCCATCGAAGGCATACCAGCTATCCCACACCCACTGGCCCGGAAGTTTTAGAGACATAGGTTCAATCTAAGCAGAAGTAAACTTGACTTGACCCTCGGCCCCCATAGCTCAGGGGATAGAGCGCCGCTCTCCGGAGGCGGGTGCGCAGGTTCGATTCCTGCTGGGGGCGCATGCATTTAGATATCGAAGCAATCATCAGCGCATTCGGCGGCTTTGCCGTCTTCGGAATTCTGGCAATCATCTTTGCCGAAACCGGATTACTAGTTGGGTTTTTTCTACCCGGCGACAGCCTGCTGTTTGTCACCGGACTAATGCTCAGCCAGGGTGCCATCCAGGTTGCTGGCAACCCAGTGCCCCTTTGGTTGATGTGCGCCTTGATTTCTCTCACTGCTTTTGCCGGTGACCAGACCGGTTACTGGATTGGCCGCAAACTCGGACCGGCTGTATTCAACAAGCCAGATAGCAGATTCTTCTCACACAAAAATGTCGATCGCGCGCACGCCTTCTTTGAGCGCTACGGCTCGCGAGCAGTAATCCTCGCTCACTTCGTTCCAGTCATGCGCACCTTTGTTCCGGTGGCCGCTGGAGTTGGCGAGATGAACTACTCAAGGTTCATTCGCTACAACGTGATCGGTGTGCTCAGCTGGGGCACCGGCGTCACGCTGCTTGGCTATTGGCTTGGCGGTTATGAAGTCGTGAAAAAGAACATCGAACTTTTCGCCATCGGTTTCGTGGTGCTTTCAACTATCCCGATCGCAATCGAATTACTGCGCGAACGTCGAGCTAATAAGAAGTCAGGTAATTAGCCAACTGCTCGAGAGCTAGGCTGCGGTGGCTTAGAGAGTTCTTCACCTCAGGTTCAAGCTCTGCCGCTGAAATCTCAAATCCCTCAGGGATAAAAATCGGGTCGTAGCCGAAACCATTGAGACCACGTTCTTCGAGCGCCACCCGACCAGGCCAAACCCCGGTGAAGCAAATTTCATTTTCTGCATCAACCAGTGCGATAGTGCAAACAAATGCGGCGGCTCGATGTTGCTCGCGAACATCTTTTAACTGAGCAAGCAGCAGCTGTCGATTTGCAACCGAGTCGCGAGTGCCTGACCAGCCCGCAGAAAAAATCCCCGGCGATCCTCCCAGAATCTCAACCGCAATCCCAGAGTCATCAGCAATCGAAGCGATACCGGTGTGAGCAAAAGCTGCCCGAGCTTTGATCAGAGCGTTCTCTGCAAATGATGTGCCATCTTCAATTGGCTCAGGCCCGTCATAACCGAGCACTTCGACCGAAGCGCCGAGCGATTCTAAAATCGCCCCAACTTCGGTTACCTTGTGCGCATTGTGAGTTGCTAAAACTAACTGCATTAGGCGAGGGCGGCCTTCTGAATTTCAGTGAGCGCACTCGTGCCCTTGAGTGCAAGATCTAACAGCAAGTTCAACTCGTCGCGATCGAATGGCACGCCTTCAGCTGTGCCCTGAACTTCAACGAACTTGCCGTTGCCGGTAACCACTACGTTCATGTCGGTTTCGGCACGCACGTCTTCTTCATACTGCAGATCAAGCATCGGCACACCATCGATGATGCCAACTGAAACCGCAGCAACGCTGTCGCTCAGCACCTGAGCCTTGGCTGGAATGTGCCCGTGGGCCTTACCCCACGCGATTGCATCGGCGAGCGCTAGATATGCTCCGGTGATCGCAGCCGTGCGAGTGCCGCCATCAGCCTGCAAAACATCACAGTCAATCACGATGGTGTTTTCACCGAGCTGACTCACATCAACGATTGCTCGCAAACTGCGACCAACCAATCGTGAAATCTCATGAGTGCGACCGCCAACTTTTCCCTTGATTGATTCACGATCATTTCTGGTGTGAGTCGAGCGCGGCAGCATGGCATACTCTGCGGTAACCCAACCCTCGCCCTTGCCAACTTTCCAACGCGGAACACCCGGAGTGAAAGAAGCAGTGCAGAGCACCTTGGTGTTACCGAAAGAAATAAGTGCCGAGCCTTCAGCGTGTGCACTCCAGCCGCGCTCTACTGAGACCTCACGAATTTGGTCTGCTGCTCTGCCATCAATTCTTGCCATCAGTTTGCCTTTCTAAACTTCAAGTTTTTCTACGGCGCCAACCTCTGGCCCCAAAAAGCGTCTCGCCAACTTTGCGAATACCGGTGAATCGTCAGTGGCTTGAAAAACGTAACTGGGTGGGGTGTCAGCGGTTCGCTGCAAATCGTGGGCGACCAAAGTGCGGTAGACATCCTTAGCGGTTTCGTCGGCGCTCGAAATCAGTGTCACACCATCGCCCATCACATAGCTGATTGCGCCGGTCAATAACGGATAGTGAGTGCAGCCAAGCACGAGGGTGTCAACTCCCGCCGATTTGATGGGTGCCAAATATTCTTCAGCCGCATTCATCAGCGCGCTGCCGCTGGTGATACCGCGCTCTACGAAATCTACAAACTTAGGGCAGGCAGCTGAGGTAACTTCAATGTCGACCGCAGCTGCAAATGCATCGTCGTATGCCTTCGAGGTAACTGTTGCAGTGGTGCCGATAACTCCAACTTTGTGATTTCTAGTTGCAGCAACCGCACGACGAACCGCTGGCTGAATCACTTCAACAACTGGAATCCCGCGACCCTCTGTGTAACGCTCACGCGCATCACGCAAAACTGCAGCAGATGCTGAGTTGCAAGCAATCACCAGAAGTTTTACACCCTCATCGACCAGGGCATCCATTACTTTCAGGGCAAGCGTGCGAACTTCAGAAATTGATTTCGGGCCATACGGTGAATTGGCAGTGTCGCCAACGTAAATCACGCTTTCATTCGGCAACTGGTCAATGATGGCTCGAGCAACGGTAAGCCCGCCTACGCCAGAGTCAAAGATTCCAATTGGTGCGTCATTCACGCAACAAGTCTATTCAGCAGGGGCATCGTCGCTTGGCTCATCGCGCAAGCCTTC
>JBJTOA010000155.1:0-2955 GCA_046074285.1 Micrococcales bacterium | reverse complement strand
ATTGAAAGCACAGGCAAGGATGCGCGAGTCGTTGTCTCCGAGCTGGAATCCTGCAGGAAGCACCGACTGGTTGATGTGATTGAGTTCAACGCGAAGGGTTCCCCCATCGCCAACTTCAATTGGGAAATCAAGGCGCTCGTGTTCGCGGCGAAGGTCATCTAGTGAGCGAAGAGCCTGACGGGCGAAGTAGCCAATCTCAGGGTCGTGACGTTTCTTCTCAAGCTCGTTGATCACGATGATCGGAATCACGCCCTCGTGTTCTGCGAACCTAAAGAGAGCGCGTGGATCGCTGAGCAAAACGCTGGTATCAAGCACAAAGGTGCGAACCGCGGTGTCAGCGCTCACCTCATTCTTTACTTCTGTAGCAGTTGATTTTGAGGTGGTGGCTTTAGTCACGCGGGCTCCTTCTTTGGTGCTTGATGTGAGGATACGCCCGTTGTTCAAGATTGCGTTTTACCGACACGCCCGAACGCGTGTTTCGTTACCTAGGGTTAAGCACCGTAGCGACGGTGGCGCTTTTCAAAGGCTCTGAGCGCGCGCAAGAAGTCAACTTTTCTAAAGTCTGGCCACAGGGCCTCTTCGAAATAAAGCTCGCTTGATGCGCTCTGCCAGAGTAGAAAGCCGCTCATGCGCTGTTCGCCCGAGGTTCGAATAATGAGGTCTGGATCTGGTTGCCCGCTGGTGTAGAGGTGCTCGCTAATCAGGTCTGGGTCGAGCACTTCGGCAAGCTGCTCAATAGTGGTGCCCTGGTCAGCGTGTGCCTTGAGAATCGAACGCATAGCATCGGCAATCTCTTTGCGACCACCGTAGCCAACTGCGAGGTTGACCATCGGCTTGTCATGCAAGCCTGCTGCCTTAGCTTGAGCCTCGTCGAGCTTGGCTGCGATGTTCTCTGGCAGCAGTTCGCGATCACCCATCACATGGATGCGCCACTTCTGCTGAAACGCCATTTCATCAGCGACATCGGTGATGATGCCGAGCAGGTCTTGCAGCTCACTGGCGTTGCGGTTTTTTAGGTTGTCAGTCGAGAGCAAATAGAGAGTCACAACCGGAATGCCAATGTCATCGCACCAGCCCAAGAACTCAAAGATTTTTAGCGCGCCAGCTTCATGGCCTTCTTTGGGGTTTTGTGAGCCACGGGTTTTAGCCCAGCGACGATTGCCATCAAGCATCACGGCAACGTGATGGGGCAAATCTTCAGGCACCAGCTCGCGCACGAGGCTGCGCTCGTAGAGGCGGTATAGCAGGTTACTCACAGTTGCCAGAATACTACGGGCGTTAGAGTTACTTTATGAGCAAAGCAGCCAAGAAAACTAAGAGCCCGCTGTCGAAACTTCCGATTAGCAACTTAGATGTCAAGCCAACTTGGCGAGGCTGGATTCACACCGGCGCACTTCCGCTGGTGGTTGCCTCAGGAGTCGTGCTGATTGTCTTGGCACACGGTGGTTGGGCGAAAGCAGCAGCATCCATTTATCTCGCCTGCTCGGTTTTGCTTTTCGGTATGAGTGCGCTGTACCACCGCTTCAATTGGCGCCCGAGCGTAAAGCTGGCACTCAAACGAGTAGATCACTCGAATATCTTTTTGCTAATCGCAGGCACTTACACCCCGATTACATTGCTCGCACTGCCAGCCGAAAAAGGCAGCGTTTTGATCTGGATCATCTGGGGAACAGCTCTGCTAGGCATAAGTTTTAGAGTCTTCTGGACTCACGCTCCACGCTGGCTTTACGTTCCGATTTACATCGGAATGGGCTGGGTCGCGTTGGCTTTCGTAACCGACTTTTTCGCTGCGAACACCCCGATGATGATTCTGGTTCTCAGCGGTGGCTTGGCTTACACGCTGGGAGCAATCGTCTATGCCACCAAGTGGCCCAACCCTTCAAAACGTCACTTTGGTTTCCACGAGATTTTTCACGCTTTCACAGTGCTCGCATACATGAGCCAGTGGGTTGGTGTGCTTTTGATTTCGCTCTCGCCAGCAGCGGGCAGCGTTGGCGGCTAACTAGTCGCGCTTAGGCCTTGGTGGCGGTGCCGGGCGGCTCGGCTTCTCTTTTGCAGCGCTTGATGCTGGTTTAGAACTCGGTGCGCTTGGTGCTGTTGCTTTCGAAGCAGCCTTCTTCTCAGCGGCTGCTTGTTCAGCTGCAAGTTTCTCTTGAATCTCTGCGCGGTAACGCACGCGACGAACACGACGAACCATGTCGAAGATCAGCAGAATGGCCCCGCCAACTACGATGAAGGTCATCAAGAAACCGATCACACCTGGGCTATACCAAGTGTTCGCAGGGTCGGTGGTTGGAGTTGGGGTTGCAGCTGCTAAAAGCAGAGAAGCGATTTTGCTCATGGTTTAACCTTAAAGGGTGAGTGAACTGCTAGAGGCTAGGTACGGGCGCGCCAAATCGCGCAATCGTGACCGCAAACTTGCCTTCGGCATCGGCGGCACAGTCGCTGTGCTTTTTACTGCATGGATGATCGCAGTCGTCTTCTTCGCACCTCCCAAAGCGTCCGGTCAGATCACCGGGCTTGAAGCGGTATCGAACAGCGAGGCAATCGTCAAAGGCATCATTACCAAACCGATTGATCAAACCGCGATCTGCGGAATTGGTGCGCGCAATGGCACATTGGGCATTGTCGGCTTTGTCGAGCAGTCATTCTCAGCTGAATCGGTATCCGTGCCGTTTGAAGTCAAACTTCGCACCACAGAGCTTGCGGGCTCTGGGGTGGTAACTGAGTGCAGGCTGAAGTAAACTTTTAGAAGTGCTTGGCGATGCCAGGCAGTTTTTTATTCCCTGACAAAACTTTGGAGCATCGCTATGTCTGAGACACATGAAGCAACTTGGCTCACCCAGGCTGCCTATGACCGTCTGGCTACCGAGCTCGAAACTCTGCTAACCACCGCTCGCCACGAAATCGCTATCAAGATTGCCGAAGCGCGCGAAGAGGGCGACCTCAAAGAAA
>JBJTOA010000154.1:0-4366 GCA_046074285.1 Micrococcales bacterium | reverse complement strand
GTGCGAGGCTTCATGGCGCCGGTCGCAATAGGCGTTGCCATTGCGTTTGCGGTGTCATGGAAGCCATTTGTGAAGTCAAAAAATAGCGCAATGACAATCACCAGCGCTACGACTATAAAGACTGGATCCATTGGAATCTTTCTGCTTTAGGTGGATGGTCTGTTAACCAAGTTAAGTTTGGCTTGCCGACTGGCAAACTTTCTAGCAACTTTCTTAACTGAAGGTGAACTTTAGGTGAACAGAATTAGACCAGTTTTTTAGGCAGTTGGAAAGGCGCCTTCAGAATCCTGCCGAGGTGGCGACGGTGATACCAGATGACAACGCCAGCAATCGCAAAGTAAACGATTGAAAGCCAGAATCTGAACTCCGGATTTGTCACGAAGAACCCGACTGCAAAAAGACCGAACAGCAGAATCGAACTCTTAGCCGTGAGGCGAAGTCCCATTAGCAGAGCGACACCGAGCACGGTCTGGGCGATGGTCAACATGAACTCGTCGACCTGTCTCATATCTCCGCCAATAATCATCGGCAAAGATGCACCAGTTCCGCCACCAACAACGTAGGCAATCGGCAGCGAACCAGTCAAGGCTGTCCACTGATTGACCTTGCTTGAAACCAGGATGGCCAAACCTAGTGCCGGCTTACCGCGAGCAGCGAATAACAGTGCGAGTGAAAACTCAGGGGCCTCTGAAGCTAGCGGCGCCAACCACTGCACCAGAACGTATTGGTCTAGACCGAGTTGGCCACCGGCTGCAATCAGGTCGTGTGCAAAAGGTTCGGCCGAAATCAAGATGATGGTCGCCGATAAAACAAAGATAGAACCGATAAAGAATCTTCTAGCAACCTTGGAGAGTGCACCAACATAAGCTGGGGTTCCCTCAAGTTCTGGCTCTTCGCGATCAGCATGAGATTGACGCCAGAGGTATGCTCCGAAAATGACGACTAGGGCAACACCCACAAGCAGGTGCATCTGGCCGGTCAACGGAATCAGAAGTGCAATCAACGAAGCGTATAGCAAGAAGCCAAGGTCATTGCGCGCTTCTGAATCGATTGGAACACCGAACTTGCCACCATTGTTCGTCTCTTTATTGTTCTTGCGACGAAGCGCGAGGTAACCGAGAACGGCTACCGCAGGCCAACCGAAACCAAGCAGCAAACGGTTTGCACCCGTTAGGTTTGCCGAGGCGTACTGGGCCATGCTCGGGTCAGAACCGGCAGCAAATGAGAAGTAAACCGAAACCACATATTCGGGAAGCACGGTAACGATCGCAAGTAGCCCGATAGCGAGACCACCCTTGAGGTCAAGTTCGGCTGCCTCGCCAATCCAGCCGAGCATGAAGGCTGATGAAACGATTGCCACACCGTAAACCAAAGCCCCTAGCAGTGGCTCGGGAGTCCAGAGTTCAGCAGCTGCAGTTAGAGCAGGCGCGCAAAGTAACAGGGTTAGCAAGAAGGGTGAAATCAGGCGCCAGACAAAGGCTTGGCCCTGCTTCAAGGTTTCGTGTGTCAATCAGATTCCTAGTTATTTGAAAGTTCTAAGCCGCATCGGTAGAAGCCTGTCACCAGTGTATCTATCGCGGTTGGTGTGTTCTTATTTACCGCCCCGAGTGCATAAACCGCGAATATCAAGCGGCTGCCGTCTTTGGCATCGATGTAACCAACCAGGGTGTAGCCCTTTTTGATCCAACCAGTTTTGGCATGCACCGCACCGACAGCATCTTTATTTGGCTTGGTGAATCGCCAGGCTAATGAACCGGTTTTACCCGAAATGGTCAGATCTTTTGCCACCAGGTCAAGGCCACCCTTGCCATCTGAAATCATTTTCATCAGTTGGATGAAGAAGCTAGGTGGTACCTGGTTGTAATCAGACAGACCAGATCCATCCATGATTTTTAGCTTCGAAGTGTCTAGCCCGATTTGAGTCAGCGCTTGCTTGTAAACCAAATCGAGCGAATCGAACGAACCGTTCTGACCCATTTTTACCGACACCAAACGGGCCAAAGCCTCTGCCTCAGTGTTATCTGAAACTTTGAGCATGTGCGCAATCCAGGTGCTGATTGGTTGCGAGGTAACTTTAGCTAACTCGGTTGCAGTGCTCGGCTTAGTGCCAACCTCTACGGTTGCACCAACGGCTTGGTCGCCAATCCACTTCGCGAAGGCTTCACCTGCTCTAAGTTCTGGTGTGGTACTTCTTGGCGATGTTTCTTTGGTCGGGTCGTTTCGGTCTCCGTCTACCTGAAGCGCACTTACCTGAGACATATAGCCAATCTTGCGCTCAGAGGTCTCCCATGAGCTAAGCCATTGCGGACCGCTGAAAAGTGAAGAGTCGACAACAATCTTGCTTACCGGCCCACCGGCTAGCCCCTCAATTGTCTTCGCAGCCAAATCTTGCAGTTTGGCGGCCTTGCTGTAAACCGATTTCGAAGCACGCGATAGCGTTGGGTCGCCCGCACCAACTAGGTAGATCACGCTCGGGTCAGTGGCATCTCGATAAACCTTGGTGGTCACCGTGTACTTTGGCCCCAGCTGCGTAACTGCCACAGTCGCAGTCAGTAACTTCAATGCCGAAGCGGTTGAAGCAGGGGTGTCGCCCTTTACGTCGTAAAGCGTGCGCATGGTGGCCGCGTCAACCACAAGAGCTTGCAGAGATTTGAGATCAGGGTTACTAGCCTGCTCTGCTACTGAACAGGTTCCCCCGGTTGAGGTTGGAGTTGGCGTTGAACTTGGAGTCTCGCTCGGGGTTACCGAAGGAGTATTGACTACTGCCTGTTCGGTTGGAGTGGCAGCCAGCGAAAGTCCGCCAATCAGCAAGCCAAGCACACCGAGACCAGCGCCAGCGCCAATACCGATTTGCTTGAAAAATGCGAACTTAGCCATGCGACTCCTTAACAACCTCATCAAGTTTAGCTAAGGGTCCCCTAACCGAACCTCAAGGTTGACTGCGAATAAAATCAAGGCATGCGTAAGACTTCTGCAATCGTTATTGCAACTCTGATTACCTTTGTTCCTCTCAGCGCAAGCGCTCACGACGAGGTTGGCAGCACCAACCCTGCCGAGAGTTCAGTGGTTCAAGCGGGCAAGTTCGACGTTTCTATCACTTTCGAAGAAGACATCCTCGTATCAAAAGGCAACGCCGGTGAACTTATCGAAGTTGTTGGCCCTGATGGCACAAAAGTTTCGAATGGATGCGTGAGCGTCATCGGGACAGTGCTCACCAGCCCGATTGACGTCGACAAAGCTGGCGAATACCAGGTTTCGTGGAGGTCAGTTAGCTCAGATGGTCATGCCACTGAAGGCGAATTCGCCTTCACTCTAGAAAACTCTTCAGGTTACGTAAGTGCCGGCATTCCGGCAGTTAGCGAAGAATGCGCCGCCGCAGGGCCAGAAACAACTGCCAAACCAGACAACTTCGGGCTCGCAGCATTCGGAACCTTATTTACGGTAATCGCCTCAGCGGTCGCTGCAGTGGTCATCCAGAGGCGACGCAGAACTAAAGACTAAAACCCTGACCATCGTGTGGCACGGTGCTCTTGAGCCCAAGCTGCTGATGAATTCGGTCACTAAAGATTTCGGCAGCGCCCGCTTCTCCGTGAACCACAAATACCTGTTTGACTTCGTCACGATACTTGCCAATCCATTCGATTAGCTCAGCTGAGTCTGCGTGCACAGAGAATGACTGCACCTGCTCAACCTGTGCTCGAACCGGCACAAGTTCTCCGTGCATTTTTACAAACTCTGCACCGTCGCTAAGCGCTCTACCTCTGGTACCGATGGCTTGATACCCAACCAGAATCACGGTGTGCTTCGGGTTAGGAAGCATGTCGCGTAAGTGGTGAACAACGCGGCCACCGGTTGCCATGCCAGATGCCGAAATTATGATGCAAGGTTGAGGCGGTTCGTTAATGGTTTTTGATTCCTCAACGGTCATCAACTCAACTAGGGTCCCTGGGTTGAACGGGTCTTTATCTTTCCAATCGCGAACTATCTCGTCACGAATTTCTTCAGAGTCTTCATTAATAGCCTTGCGATAAAAAGCCAATGCTTTTAGCGCCATTGGGGAATCGGCATAAATAGGAACTCTACGAATTTTCCCGGCTTCCATGAGTTCTCTCAGTTGAATCAAAATCACTTCGGTGCGGTCAACGGCAAATGCAGGTATCAAAATTGAGCCGCCACGGTCTACCGTCTTGTTTATCGCATCGGCAAAATCGGTGGTGGTTGGAGCGTGCTCGCGATCGCCGTAGGTTGACTCGGTGATTAGTGCGTCAAACCGACCAGCCGGAATATGATCTGGGCTTACTAGTAGCGGGTGCTCTTGGCGACCCATGTCTCCTGTGAATAGCAGACGTTTACCAAAGAATTCAAC
>JBJTOA010000153.1:0-20526 GCA_046074285.1 Micrococcales bacterium | reverse complement strand
AGGAACAATTGCCGATTTGCAGCGGATTGCAAAGAGTCTGGGATTCTCACTAGAGAGAAAAGACCAAGATTTGCTACTGGTTATTCCCGGTAACTGATCTTCTCAATGGCTAGCAGCTGTCGCTTGGTGGCCAAACCTGAGCCGCCAGAGTAGCCAGTGATTTTGTCATTTGCACCAAGCACACGGTGACACCCAAAGATTAGTGGAATTGGATTAGCGCCAACAGCGCCACCGACTGCTCGAACAGCTTTTGGATTGCCTGCCTGAATTGCAAGTTCTGAATAGGTAGTCGTTTCACCGAAGGGAACTTTTGCGATTGCGTTCCAGACAGCTAACTGAAAGTCGGTACCCGCGAGCTCATAGTCGAGGTCGAAAGTTACGGCTTTACCGTCGAGCATTTTGAGTAACTGTTTTTTCGCTTTGTTAAGTATTTTGCTCTCACCGAATGTTTCACCATCGCTGATAGTTACCTCGGTGATTTTGTTTTGGTTAGCGCGAACAGTGATTTTGCCAATAGGGGAGTCGAAGCAGAGGCTCGAGTCATACAGTGGTGTTTTCATGGCTTCAATCTAGGTTTTTATTCGATTGCAGTAATCCTAGTTTTGTTTTTGGGTGGATAACTGCAAGAAAAATGCCCCTGTGATCTACAGGGGCATTCATTCTTTTTATTACATCTTTCGCCAGGCTTCATCGAGACAGCTGCGAAGAATCTGTTCGATTTCGTTGAACTCATCGCGACCGATGGTCAGCGGCGGTGCCAACTGGACAACAGGGTCTCCTCTGTCATCTGAACGGCAGTAAAGGCCTTCTTCAAACATGCGGTGGGACAAGATTCCGCGAAGCAGTTTCTCGCTCTCTGCATCATTGAAGGTTTCCTTGGTTTCCTTGTCTTTCACAAGTTCGATTGCGAAGAAGTATCCTTCACCACGAACGTCACCGACAATCGGAAGGTCCTTCAGTGTTTCAAGAGTCTTGCGGAACTCAGGTGAGTTGCGTCGCACATTGCCGACCAAGTCTTCTTCATCAAAGATGTCTAGGTTTTCAAGTGCTACTGCGCAAGAAACTGGGTGACCTCCGTAGGTGTAACCGTGAGGGAAGTAGTTGAAACCTTGCTTATAAGGCTCAAAAAGCTTCTCTGACAGCATTAGCGCACCAAGCGGAGCGTAAGCCGAAGTCAAACCTTTAGCACAAACCAACATATCTGGCTCAAGCTCGTAAAGCTCTGAAGCAAACATGGTTCCAACGCGTCCGAAACCATCGATGGTTTCATCGGCAATCAACAGCACGTCGTACTTATCGCAGATTTCACGCACTCGCTTGAAGTAACTCTTTGGCGCAGTGAAGCAACCGCCCGAGTTCTGAACCGGCTCAAAGATGAACGCGGCAACGGTATCTGGGTCTTCAAACAGAATCATTTCTTCGACTCGGTTTGCTGCCCACATTGCAAAATCTTCTTCAGTGGCGAAGTCGTCTTGCGCACGGTACCAGTTGGTGTTTGGCACGCGGAATGTGGTTGGAACCAGCGGCTCGAACTGTTTCTTCATGGCTGCGATACCGGTCATCGACAATGCACCGTGAGAAGTGCCGTGATAAGCGGTTTGTCGCGAAATTACCTTGTGCTTGGTCGGTTTGCCAGTCAGCTTGAAGTACTGCTTTGCAAGCTTCCACGCAGTTTCGTTAGCGTCTCCACCACCGGTGGTGAAGAAAACGCGATTTAGACTCTTTGGCGCGTAAGACAGGATGCGCTCAGCGAGTTCGATCGAAGTTGGGTGGGCGTGTGACCAGATCGGGAAGTAGTCAAGCTGCTTCATCTGCTTTGCAGCTGCTTCAGCGAGTCTTTCTCGACCGTGACCAACGTTGACACAGAACAACGACGAAATACCGTCGAAGTAACGCTTACCTGTTGAATCCCAGAAGTGGTGACCCTGAGCCTTGGTAATGATCGGGATGTCGTTCTTCTGGAACGGACTGTGTCTGGTGAAATGCATAAACATGTGGTCTTTAGCCGCCTGTTGAAGCATATTCACGGTTGGCTCTACTCCGGCTTTACGGGCGTCGAGTAGCGGGGTGGCGCGGTCGGCTTCTGCCTTGGCCGGTTTTACCGGAGCCTTGAGCTTGGACTTTAGTCCGCGCACAAGCTTTCCTGCTTGGCTTTCCTGGATTGCCATTGGTATCTCTCTTTACATAGTTTTTTATTTGGCTGGGTGGCCTATCTGGTTCCCCAGTTGTAGAACTGCTTGTGCAACTTCAAATAGACAAATGTCTCGGTTGAAGAAACTCCGGGCAGCGTCCGGATCTTTGAATTGAGAAGAGCAATGAGATCGTCATCGTTCTCACATACCACCTCAACCAAAATGTCAAAACTTCCAGCAGTTAGCACCACGTAATCCACCGATGGCATGGCCGCTAACTTTTCTGCTATTTCTCGGGTGTCTCCGCTGACGCGAACCCCGATCATGGCTTGTCGATAAAAACCGAGTTGCATAGGGTCGGTCACCGCAACAACCTGCATGACACCAGACTCGGTTAATTTTTGAACTCGCTGCCTAACTGCAGCTTCAGAAAGTCCAACGCGCTTGCCGATTTCGGCATATGACTTACGGCCGTCAAGTTGTAGCTGTTCGATGATCGACTTTGAAACATCATCGAGCTGGCTCACCTTGGTGCGCAAAACTCTGGACATACCACGATTTTGTCAGTGAAATCGCCTTTTTGCAAACGAATCCGCACCTGTTTTGCCATTTCGCAACTAATTTGATAGCAATTTGCCAAATTTGGTCAGTATTTCGCAGGATAGTATTGCGATACGGCATTCAAAGGAGAAGTCACATGTCGAAACGTCAGCTCAAGAACTTTGTCAACGGCGAGTATGTTTCATCGAGTTCTGGCAAGACCAGCGAAGTAATTAACCCGGCAAACGCTCAGGCCTATGCTGATGCGCCGGTCTCCAGCGAGTCAGATGTAGCTGCGGCTTATAAGGCTGCAGCGGATGCCTTCGAAGTTTGGAGTAACTTCACACCAGGCGAGCGTCAGCTGGCGCTATTTAGAATCGCGGATGCCCTTGAAGCCCGAGCAGGCGAAGCAGCAGATGTCGAGTCAGAAAATACCGGCAAGCCGCGAGCAACCCTGATTGATTACGAAATCATGCCCTCGGTTGATCAGATTCGCTTTTTCGCTGGAGCTGCTAGAAACCTCGAAGGCCGTGCAACCGCTGAGTACGCGAGAGATCACACATCTTCAATTCGTCGAGAGCCAATCGGTGTCATTGGCCAAGTCACACCTTGGAACTATCCACTAAACATGGCCACTTGGAAATTTGCACCTGCGATTGCTGCCGGAAACACGGTGGTGCTAAAGCCTTCAGATACCACACCAGCTTCGACCCTCTTGCTCGCAGAAATAGCAAGTGAGTTTCTGCCAAAGGGAGTCTTCAACGTGGTTACCGGTGACCGAGACACCGGTCGAGCCATGATTGAAAACCGCATTCCGCAGATGGTCTCAATCACCGGTTCAGTGCGAGCCGGTATGGAAGTAGCAAAATCGGCTGCCAACGATGTCAAGCGGGTGCACCTCGAACTCGGCGGCAAGGCACCGGTAATTGTTTTTGCGGATGCTGACCTAGCCCGAGCCGCTGAAATCATCGCGGGAACCGGTTATTTCAACGCTGGTCAAGACTGCACTGCAGCCACTCGAGTCTTAGTTCACGAGTCTGTGCACGATGAGTTCGTGAGCCTGCTTACTGAGCAAGCTAGGGCAAACCTGACCGGACAACCGAACCGCGACGACGTTGCGTTCGGCCCTGTCAATAACATCAACCAGTTCGACCGGGTGCTCGGATTTATCGAGCGCTTGCCTGACCACGCCAACATTGAAACCGGCGGCGTCAAGGCTGCCGGCGAACCTGGTTACTTCATCGAGGCAACTGTCGTGAGTGGCTTGAAACAAACCGACGAGGCTATCCAGACCGAGATCTTCGGCCCGGTAATCACAGTGCAAAAATTCAAGGATGACGCTGAGGCGCTGCGTTGGGCTAATGATGTCGAGTACGGGCTTGCATCCTCAGTCTGGACTTCGAACCACACTCGTGCCATGCGCTTTGCCAAGTCACTGAACTTCGGTTGCGTTTGGATTAACAACCACATTCCGCTAGCGGCAGAAATGCCACACGGTGGTTTCAAGCACTCTGGTTACGGCAAAGACCTGTCAATGTATGGTTTCGAGGATTACACCCGCATCAAGCACGTCATGAGCTATATCGGGGACTAGTTTTCCACAGCTAAAAGTTTGCACCTCACCATTGGTTTTATCTTGGTGAGGTGCAACTACTTTGGCTACTTCCGGGTCTTGGTTTCGGTTTGATTCTGGGCTTTACCACTGGGCAGTGGATGATGGCGAGCTTTGCGCTAGCAACTTTTGTGCTTCTTGCGATCGGGTTACTGGTGCGCCAAAACCAAATCCCGATTAAAGATGCGGATGAGATTCACTGGGGGATTCGAAGGGTTGCGATTGGCAATCGCAAGCTCTCAAGATTTACTTGGTTTTGGAAGCCAGAAATTCGTCAACGACTAGTATCCGCGGTGCTCAGTGAGAATCAGCAACGCATGGCGCAACTGAAGTCTAAAAATCGACTGGTGAATGGTGTGCAGGTTGAGGGCGATAGAAAAGCACTCACATTCTTCTGCGGCTTCAGCAATTCGGTTGACTTAGAAATCGATTTGGTAGAGCAGGGGCCTCACGCATTTATAAGTGGCCCAACCGGCAGTGGTAAGAGTCAGTTCTTGCAACTCATGCTCACTTCGCTAACTCAGACTTACAGCTCTGATCAATTGCAACTTGTCACGATTGACTACAAAGGTGGTGCTACCCTCGGCAGGTTTGATGCACTGGCAAGCACCACAGACTTGCAATCAAACCAAGCCGAGGTTTTTGCCTATCTGACAAATGTTTTGGCTGAGCGCGAAGCCATGCTCGCTGAGAAGGGGCTAAGTCGCATCGAGCAAGCCAGCGACGCATTTCGATTAGTGGTTGCGGTCGATGAACTGGCTGCAGTGTTGCAAGTCAGGGGAGCGCTCGAGTGCCTCGAGGCGATCGCAGCTCGAGGTAGATCGCTGGGTGTCCACCTGGTTGCGACCGCGCAAAGCACTTCAGGGATAGCCAGATCGCTTTTGGTCAATCTCGGGCTTCGGGTTTCAACCGGCCGAGTCGACCCGCTAGAACTTGCTCAGCTGGGTTTTAAACCGATGCAGAAAACTCAACTAGCAATTCCAGGCATGATTTTTGCTCAGTTGCAAGGTGCCAGCATGAGTTGCGAATTCAGCTTTCCAATCCTCGAAATGCATCGGGCAGGGCAGGCTGGGGCTCCGCCAGCGAATCAGATTCAACTTCTGAGGTGAAATTGCGAGTGAATCCTAGAATTTTTGACTAATTAAGTGTTTGCATATGGCAGTATTTTTTCTACTGGGCGCACATGCGGTCATCCGTGTTGTTTATGAACGATAGAGGAGTTGACTTTGAGTCTCTCAAACGATTCTGCAATCAAGAACCTGATTAAGTCTGCAAAGGCTCAGCAAGTTACCCGTCGAACTGTTTTAGCAGGTGCTTCGGCAGCGGCAGCGGTTACCGCGCTTGCAGCTTGTGCCCCTGGAGGTTCAACCACCAAGCTTCAGCCAGCAGAAGACCTCTCTGACTCAGAAAAAGAAGTCACTTGGGATAACTGGCCGTACTACATGGATGGTGAGACCGACGGCACCTTCCCAACTCTGAACGAATTCACGGCTCAGACTGGAATCAAGGTCAACTACCCAATCAACGTTGACGACAACAACACTTACTTCGCACGTGTGAAGAACGCGCTCGCCGCTGGCAAAGACACTGGCGCAGACACCATGTGTTTGACCGACTGGATGGCATCGCGCCTCATCGCTAACGGTTATGTTCAGGAACTTCAGTACGACTTGATGCCAAACGTAACTGCAAACCTCGACCCTGCATTCGGTGGCGACGTTTACCCTTGGGACCCGGGACGCAAGTACTCACTTCCTTGGAAGGGCATCATTGCTGCGGTTGGTTACCACAAAGCTGCCTACAAGGCTGCAACCGGCAAAGATGCACCAACTTCTCTTGAAGATCTCTGGGTTCCAGAGCTCAAGGGCAAGATTGTCGTGCTTTCTGAGATGCGCGACACCATCGGTGTAATGATGCTTGCCAAGGGAATCGACATCACGAGCTTCACCGCTGATGACTTCCACAACACTCTCGACCAGTTCACTCAGCTCTCAGCTGACGGCCAGTTCGCCAACATCCTTGGTAATAGCTATGTTGAAATGATCAAAGAGGGTAAGGATGCCATTGCAGGTATCGTCTGGGCCGGCGACCTAGTTGCCACCAACGATGAACTCGGAAACGAAGACCTCGGTGTAGTGCTTCTTGAAAGCGGTTCTACCTTCGCTTGTGATAACTACCAGATTCCAATGGGTGCTCGTCACGCTAAGAACGCTCACACCCTGATCAACTACTACTACGAGCCAGAAGTTGCAGCTATTTTGGCAACCTCTGGTGTCTACTACGTATCGCCTGTAGTTGGTGCTCAAGAGGCTGCGACCGCTATCAACCCAGCGATTGGTAACAACACCTTAATCTTCCCAACTGCTGAGGACTACAAGAAGCTAAAGGCTTTCCGCCCGTTGACTCCTGCTGAAGAGCGCGAGTTCTCACAGGCATGGTCAGACGCAACCACCGGTGTTCTCTAATTGGCAAACGAACTAGCTAGCTCGGGAGCCGACCTCAAACTCGTTGGAATCCGCAAAGAGTTTCCTGGTTTCACCGCGATTGAAGATCTTGATCTGACAATTCCGAGGGGCGAGTTTTTCGCTCTGCTTGGCCCATCTGGCTGCGGAAAGACCACGACCCTCAGAATCATTGCTGGTCTAGAAAGCCCTACCAAGGGTGAGGTATTGCTTGGCGGTAAAGACATTACCGACACCAAACCTCACGATCGTCACATCAACACGGTTTTTCAAAGTTACGCGCTTTTCCCACACATGACCGTTCTAGAAAACGTAGCTTTCGGTCTTCGTCGTCGTAAGGTCGACGATGTGTTGAAAAAGGCACAGGATGCTCTGGAACTTGTGGAACTCGGCCACCTCGCTCAGCGACGCCCACAGCAGCTCAGCGGTGGTCAGCAGCAGCGTGTGGCACTTGCTCGCGCCCTAGTGAACCGACCTTCGCTTTTGCTTCTTGATGAACCGCTAGGTGCCCTTGACCTGAAGCTTCGTCGTCAGATGCAGATTGAACTCAAGGCCATCCAACTTGATGTTGGCTTGACCTTCTTGCACGTTACTCACGACCAAGAAGAAGCCATGGACATGGCTGACACGGTTGCAGTAATGAACAAGGGTCGCATCGAGCAGATGGGTGCCCCAGAGGCCCTTTACGACCGACCTAAGACCGTCTTCGTTTCTAAGTTCCTCGGCCAGTCAAATCTTTTCGTTGGTCAGGTTGCTGAAACCTCTGGAAACTCGGTAAGCATCGATGTTGCTGGCAGCAAGATTTCAGTGGCCAAAAATCGTGCTGAAAAAACCACCGGCAAAATCACCATCGGTGTTCGCCCTGAGAAAGCTTTCTTTCACGAGGAAAAGCCAAAACTTGGCGCTGATCACAACCTCATCGGCCCTGGCGAAATCATCGACATTCGCTTTACTGGCGTTAGCAATCAGTATTTGATCGAGATTCCGAAGGTTGGTCAGGTTACCGTGTTCGCTCAGAACATTGGTAAGTCTCCAGTTACCGAGCTTGGAGCCAAGGTTTGGGTCAGTTGGAAGGTTGAGCACAGCTTTGGCCTCGCTGACCTGCCTCAGGGCCACGAAGAATAAGGCACTCAATTGTCTTTTGCGGCGCTAGGCGGATCTAAGAAAACTTTTACGAGTGTGGGCAAAAAGAGCAGCATGGCTCTTTGGCTTTTGCTCCCAGGAATGTCTTATCTTGCGCTGTTCTTTCTGACTCCGCTGTTCTCACTGGTTCTAACCTCATTCGCAACCATTGACCCGCTCAGCCCAACGATGCCTCCGGCGTTGATTTATGGATTCGATGTTCAGGCATACGTTGATTCAGTTAGTAGCTACCTACCGCACATCCTGCGGTCGTTTGGTTACGCGCTGGTGGCAACCATCCTTGCGCTACTAATTAGTTACCCCTTGGCTTATTACATCGGTGTCAAACTACGTAGTCGCCCGTTGTTCCAGAAGCTGATGCTTACTGTTGTGGTTGCACCATTCTTCATCAGCTTCTTGCTCAGGACCATTGCCTGGAAGCAGTTGCTGGCAATCGATTCGCCAATCGTTCAGGTCATGCAGCAAATTGGTTTGCTTGGGCCGAATGAGGCTTTCATAGGCACCTCTGGCGCAGTTATTTTTGGTTTGACCTACAACTTCATCCCGTTCATGACCTTGCCGCTTTACACCTCGCTAGAGCGCTTAGACATTCGCCTAATTGAGGCTTCGGGTGACCTATACGCATCACCGGCAACCACCTTCAGAAAAATAACTTTGCCAATCACCATGCCCGGTGTGATCTCTGGAACGCTATTGACTTTCATTCCTATCTCGGGCGATTACGTGAACGCAAACACCAACTTTCTGGGTAGCCCGAGCGTTCAGATGCTCGGTAACCAGGTAGAGGCGAACTTCTTGCGCACCGCGAACTATCCGGTGGCTTCAGCTCTATCCGTGATTCTCATGGGAATCATTCTGTTGATCGTGACGGTTTATGTGAAGCGCACAGGAACTGAGGACCTACTGTGAAGCACTTCCAGCCGACCAAATTTATCCTGCCAAGTTTCGTGCTTCTGGCAACTATTTATCTTTTGCTTCCGATTGCTTACACGATTGTCTTTTCGTTCAACGACTCGAACAGCGGCAGAACCCAGACCAGTTGGCAGGGTTTCACGCTTGATAAGTGGCTCAACGTTTGTCAGCGTCAAGAGGTTTGTGACGGGGTAGCGAACTCGATTTTGATCTCGGTAATTTCAACCCTGGTAGCAACCGCTCTAGGTACTGCAATCGCTATCGCTCTGGTGCGCTACCAGTTCAAGATGCGTGCGCTCGTTAGTTTGACTTTGTTCCTGCCGATGGCCACCCCAGAAGTTGTTATGGGCGCTGGACTGGCAGCACTTTTCTTCAACCTCGGTGTCGGTCAGGGTTTGCTCACTATCATCCTGGCTCACGTAATGTTCTGCTTGAGCTTCGTAGTAGTAACTGTGAAGGCTCGTGTTCAGACCCTTGACCCAGTGCTTGAAGAAGCCGGACGTGACCTTTACGCTTCGCCTCAGCAGGTTTTCTGGCGCATTACTTTTCCGCTGTTGCTTCCGGGAATTATTTCGGCAGCATTGCTGTCTTTCGCGCTGAGCTTTGATGACTTCATCATCACGTACTTCAACGCCGGTCCAGTTTCAACCTTCCCGCTTTTTGTTTACGTGCAGGCTTCTAAGGGTGTTCCTGCCGAGGCAAACGTGATTGCTTCTGCCGTATTCTTCCTTGCCATTCTCATCGTGGTTGGAACCCAAGTCGGTTCTTCAATTAAGCAGAAACGACTAGCAAAAGTTCACTAAAAAAGGGAGCCTCTCGGCTCCCTTTTTTTCTTTAGCGCTTAGAGGGTCGCAAGACCTGCGTCTAGTACGTTTAGCGAGTCAGCCAGTAGCTCGTTGGTAATCACCAGCGGTGGCAAGAAACGAATCACGTTGTAGTAAGTTCCGGCATTGAGCACGAGAACACCGTTCTGGTGGCAGAACTTGACGAGGTGCTCGACAGCCTTAGGGTTCGGGTTACGAGTGCCGGGTTCGACGAATTCGATGGCGAGCATGGCACCGTGGCCACGAATTTCGCCGATCACTGGGTACTTAGCCTTGAGCGCCTCAAGACCTGGACGAAGGATGCTTTCGATTCGCTGGGCAGCTTCGAGAACGCCACCGACTTCAATCTGCTTCAAAACAGCCACCGCTGCTGCAGCTGAAACTGGGTTACCTCCGAAGGTTCCTCCAATGCCGCCGGCGTGTGCTTTGTCCATGACATCTGCGCGACCAGTGACACCCGAGATGACCATACCGCCACCGATACCCTTGGCAATGGTCACGAGGTCAGGAACAAAGGTTGGTTCCCATTCGCTTGCAAACCACTTGCCGGTTCGGGCGATACCCGATTGAACTTCATCAGCCACGACCAGCGCGCCATTATCGTGAGCCCACTTTGCGATCGCAGTCAAGAATCCAGGGGCTGGAATGATGAATCCGCCCTCACCCTGAATCGGCTCAATCACGATAGCTGCAAGGTTCTTGGCGCCGATACGTTTTTCCATGTAGTTGATAGCGCGGGCTGCTGCCTCTTCACCGGTCATGCCGGCTGGGTCACGGTACGGGTAAGACATTGGCACGTGGTGAACGCTTGGAGCAAATGGCCCAAAACCTTCACCGTATGGGTAGTTCTTGAAGTTCATGGCCATGGTCAGGTTGGTGCGCCCGTGGTATCCGTGATCGAATACTGCGATGTCACCGCGACCGGTGAATTTACGGGCAAATTTCACCGCGTTCTCTACTGCTTCAGAACCCGAGTTGAAAAGCGCCGAACGCTTCTCGAAGTCACCCGGAGTGTGACGGTTCAAAATCTCGCAAACCTCAACGTAAGGCAGGTATGGAGTGACAGTGAAAAGTGTGTGAGTGAGTTGGCGAACCTGGTGGCTTACTGCATCGCCAACTTCTTGGTTCGTGTGACCAATCGAGGTAACGCCGATGCCTGAACCTAGGTCAATGTACTGATTGCCATCGATGTCAACCACGATCGCACCATTAGCTTTTTCGATGTAAACCGGAAGGGTTGCACCGACACCAGCTGAAACCGCCTTGAGGCGACGCTTGTGCATTTCTTGAGATTTAGGGCCTGGGATTGCTGTAACGACTTTGCGTTCTTGAGCGATAGTGAACTCTGTCATGTTTTCAATCCTACGCCCGTAAAGCAGATGGCAAGATGGTCTTATGCGTCGCGTAATCATTTTGGGTTCTACCGGTTCGATTGGAACTCAGGCACTAGAGGTAATCGCAGCAAATCCTGACCGATTCAAGGTAGTTGGGCTTGCTGCAGGGTCTAATTCAGAGCTTCTCGAGCAGCAGCGCAAAACCTTCGGGGTTGCTGAAACTTCTGCGGTACTCGGTGCCGTGGCGGCAACCGAACTGGTGAATAATACGGATGCCGAAGTCGTGGTCAACGGGATCACCGGATCAATCGGTCTCGCGGCAACCCTTGCAACTCTTCACACTGGAAAGACTCTTGCGCTGGCAAATAAAGAGAGTTTGATTGTCGGCGGTCAGTTGGTTAAAGCTGCCGCTGCACCGGGCCAAATTGTGCCAGTTGACAGCGAGCATTCGGCGCTAGCCCAGTGTCTTCGCGGCGGCACAGAAAACGAAGTCAAAAAGCTTATTTTGACCGCCAGCGGGGGACCATTCAGAGGTTTCACCAGGGAACAACTAGAGGCTGTGACGCCTAAGCAGGCGCTGGCTCACCCAACCTGGGTCATGGGCAAGGTAGTCACCACGAACTCGGCGACCTTGGTAAACAAGGGACTCGAGCTCATCGAAGCGCACCTGCTTTTTGACATCCCATTTGATCGCATCGAAGTAACTGTTCACCCGCAATCGGTGGTGCATTCGATGGTCGAGTTCATTGACGGTTCGGTTTTAGCACAGTGCTCGCCACCTGATATGAAACTGCCGATTGCCCTTGGCATGGCTTGGCCAGAACGTGTTGAGAATGTCAGCACACCAGTCGACTGGACTAAGTCTCACAACTGGGTTTTTGAGCCGCTTGATGAAAAGGTCTTTACAGCTGTGAAGTTGGCTCGCCAAGTCGGCACTGCAGGCAAAACCTTCCCGGCGGTATACAACGCTGCGAACGAACAAGCCGTCGAGGCTTTTCATGATGGGAAGATTGGGTTCAACCAAATTGTTGAGTTGGTTGAGCGTGTAGTTGACGCACATGAGCCAGAGGCAGACCTTAGCCTCGAAAGCGTTCTGCGTGCTGAGATTTGGGCTCGAGACCGCGCTGATTCACAGATCGCTCGGGCTTGCTAATAACTTTGAGGGAATTGTCAGGGCTAGGAGTTAGTTTTCGATCATGACTGAAACTATTGCCTATATCGCTGGCATCCTATTCATGCTGCTCGGGGTAGCAGTTTCTATCGCTTGGCACGAACTTGGCCACTTACTACCGGCAAAGAAGTTCGGCGCCAGGGTGCCTAAGTACATGGTTGGTTTCGGCCCCACTTTGTTCTCTCGCAAAAAAGGTGAAACCGAATACGGAATCAAAGCCATTCCGCTGGGTGGCTACATTTCGATTTCAGGCATGTTTCCTCCCGAAAAAGGAAAACCCAAAACAAGTTGGCTATCGAAATGGGTCAGTGACGCAAGGGCTCACCAGCGTGAAGTTGATGGTGAATTTGACGAGTCGAGGTCTTTCTATCGGCTAAGCATTCCAAAGCGAATCACCATCATGCTGGGTGGGCCAGTGATGAATTTGATTTTGGGCTTTGTGCTGATTATCGTGGCGCTTTCAGCAATTGGAGCCCCTCAAACTTCAACACAGCTAGCTGCCATTTCAGATTGCATTCCTGCCTCTGCAACGGCTACCGAATGCAAACCTGGCGATGTTGAATCTCCAGCGAAAATCTCGGGAATCTTGGCTGGAGATCGCATTATTGCAGTCAACGGGCAAGTCATCTCTGAGTGGTCTCAGGTAGATGCGATTTTGAAAAACAGCGCCGGGATACCGCTCGAAATTAAACTTGACCGAAACGGTGAAATCCTTACCACCGAGGTTTTACCGGTGGTAGCCGAACGTGCGGTTTATGACCCCGAGACCGGTCAACCGAAAAAAGCTGCAGACGGCACGCTAGTAACTGCGCCGAAAGTCATGATTGGCGTGCAACTGGGCACCGAGCTTAAGCCGGTACCGCTAGACAAAGCTGTCAGTTACAGCGGTGTTGTTCTAGGTGAAACTTTCAAATTGGTGGTTGCACTCCCAGCCAAACTTGTTGAAGTTGCAGGGTCACTCACCGGTTCTCAGCGAAATGTCGATACCCCGGTTTCGCTAATCGGAGTTGGCCAAATCGCTGGCGAAGTAGCCAGCAGCGATGCGACTTTCGCTTCGAAAATGGCATCGCAACTGCTAATGCTTGGCTCGCTCAACTTTGCACTGTTCGTTTTCAACTTGATTCCGCTGCTGCCGCTTGATGGCGGGCACGTGCTCAGCGCGATTTACGAAGCCATCAAACGGGCCGGGTTCAAGCTTGCAAAGAAGAAAGACCCTGGCCCGGTAGATACCGCCAAGATGGTGCCGTTCACCATGGCCATGTGGATTGTGCTCATGGGAATGAGCGTGCTCATCATCGCCGCTGACCTGATTAACCCGATTCAACTGGGCTAGTTGTTTATGCTTATTGAGAAAGTGAGTTACTAAATGGCTGCAATCAACCTCGGTCTTCCAAAGGCCCCACCTCCTGTGCTAGCGCCGCGACGCAAGTCGCGTCAGATCATGGTGGGTAAGGTTGCTGTCGGCGGCGATGCACCTATCTCGGTTCAGTCGATGACCACAACCAAGACCACAGACATCAATGGCACCCTTCAGCAGATTGCCGAACTAACCGCCTCAGGTTGCGATATCGTTCGAGTTGCTTGCCCCAGTCAAGATGATGCAGACGTACTTCGCATCATCGCCAAGAAATCTCAGATTCCGGTAATAGCCGACATCCACTTTCAACCAAAATACGTTTTTCAAGCCATCGATGCTGGCTGCGGTGCTGTTCGCGTAAACCCGGGAAACATTCGTCAGTTTGATGATCAAGTTGGTGCGATTGCAAAAGCAGCAAAAGACGCTGGTGTCTCAATTCGAATCGGAGTAAACGCTGGCTCGCTAGACCCACGCTTGCTTCAGAAATACGGCAAGGCAACCCCAGAGGCGCTCGTTGAGTCTGCCGTTTGGGAAGCTAGCCTGTTTGAAGAGCACGACTTTCACGATTTCAAGATTTCTGTTAAGCACAATGACCCGGTAGTCATGGTTCGCGCTTACGAATTGTTAGCCGAGCGCGGGGACTGGCCACTGCACCTTGGTGTTACCGAAGCCGGGCCATCATTCCAGGGAACCATCAAGTCTTCGGTAGCCTTCGGCGCCCTGCTTTCTAAGGGCATCGGAGACACCATTCGAGTTTCACTTTCAGCGCCACCAGCCGAGGAAATCAAAGTCGGTTCGCAGATCCTCGAATCGTTAAACCTTCGCCCTCGCAAGCTCGAAATTGTTTCATGCCCAAGTTGCGGACGTGCGCAGGTTGACGTTTACCAGTTGGCAAATGACGTGACAGCAGGTCTTGAGAAAATGACCGTGCCGCTTCGCGTTGCGGTTATGGGTTGCGTTGTAAATGGCCCAGGTGAGGCTCGCGAGGCCGATCTCGGTGTTGCCTCTGGTAACGGCAAGGGTCAAATTTTCGTGAAGGGTGAGGTCATCAAGACTGTGCCAGAGGCTGAGATCGTAGCAACCCTGATTGAAGAAGCTAACCGAATCGCAGCCGAAATGGACCCAAACCTAGTCGGTTCGCCTCAGGTGGTCGTCGCCCAGAAAGACTAGGCCTTGGCGTAAACTAGCGCTTATGCCGATTCGCCTATCCAGTCTTTTCTTGCGCACTTTGCGCGAAGACCCAGCAGAAGCTGAGGTCGCCAGTCACAAGTTGCTGCTCCGTGCCGGATACATCCGTCGTGCTGCACCCGGGGTTTACACCTGGTTGCCACTCGGTTTGGCTGTGAAGGCAAAAATCGAAAAAGTGGTCCGCGAAGAAATGGCGAATGCCGGAGCCCAAGAAGTGTTCTTCCCAGCACTGCTGCCGCGCGAACCTTATGAAGCTACCAACCGCTGGACTGAATACGGAGACAATCTTTTCCGTCTGCAAGACCGCAAAAAGGCCGACTACCTGCTGGCTCCAACCCACGAAGAGATGTTCACCCTGCTGGTGAAAGATCTTTACTCGAGTTACAAAGATCTGCCAGTCTGCCTCTACCAGATTCAAAACAAGTACCGCGATGAAGCACGACCACGTGCCGGTTTGCTACGCGGTCGCGAATTTGTCATGAAAGACGCTTATTCGTTTGACATTACGGATGACGGATTGCGTGCGGCTTATAAAGCTCAGCGAGACGCTTACGAGCGCATCTTTACCCGCCTCGGTGTCGAGTACGTAATCGTAAAAGCAGACGCGGGAGCAATGGGCGGAAGTGCGTCAGAGGAATTCCTGTCACCAAGCCCGATTGGTGAAGACACCTTCGTGCGAAGCCCCGGAGGTTACGCGGCAAACGTTGAAGCGGTGGCAACCCCACCGGCTAAAGAACTGCCGATAGAGGGCAAACCAGCAGCAGCTGTGAAAGACACCCCAGATGCTGCAACCATCGAAAAGCTCATCGCAGTAGCCGGCGAGGGTCACACCGCGGCTGACACTTTGAAGATGGTTGTGCTGGCGCTCAAGTCACCTGAGGGCAAGCGCTCGCTGGTTGTCGCAGCCATTCCGGGAGATCGCGAAGTCGATGTCAAGCGCGCCGAGGCCGCGTTCTCACCGAATGATGTTGAACCAGCCACCGATGCAGATTTCGCCGCCCACCCAGAACTCGTTAAGGGCTACATCGGGCCGGTGGCGCTCGAGGGCAGCAGCATCAAGCAGGTGCTCGGTCTCGATGGCACCTCTGGTATTCGTCTGCTAGTTGACCCGCGCGTGGCAAAGGGAACCAGCTGGATCACGGGTGCCAACCAAAACGAGAAACATGTCTTCGGTCTGATTTACGGACGCGATTTCGAAGCCGATGGGGTGGTAGATATCGCAGAGGTTCGTGAAGGTGATGAGGCGCCGGACGGTTCAGGAAAACTCGAACTTGCTCGCGGTATCGAAATCGGTCACGTCTTTCAGCTCGGACGCAAGTATGCTGAAGCGCTTGACCTCAAAGTTCTAGACGAAAACGGAAAACTTGTTACCGTCACCATGGGTTCTTACGGAATCGGTGTCACCCGCCTAGTTGCTGTGCTAGCCGAAGCCAACCGCGATGACAAAGGTTTGATCTGGCCACAAGCGGTTAGCCCAGCCGATGTTTATGTGGTTGCGGCTGGCAAAGACGACAGCGTTTTCGAGGCAGCTGAAAGGCTGGCAGCCCAGCTAGAGGCGAAGGGCAAGACAGTAATTCTCGATGACCGCAAGGCAAGCCCAGGTGTGAAGTTCAGCGATGCTGAACTAATTGGTGTGCCAAATGTGGTTGTAGTAGGCAAGGGACTCGAGCAGGGCGAGGTTGAAATTTGGAATCGCCGCACCGCCGAGAGATACTCGGTTGCCTTAGAATCAGCCGTAGAACGTTTCTAATTTAATACCCAAGTGAATAAGGTAGGCGCTCATGGATATCGACCTGAGACAACTTCGAGAAGTTGCAGCTGACAAGGAAATTCCTTTCGGCGAGCTAATCGACATCATCGAGGCGGCAATTGTCGCCGCTTACCACAAGCACGTGGGTAACCATGACCCAGCCCGCGCGGTTGTCGATGACAAAACCGGTTTGGTGACCATCCACAAGGCAATCTTGGATGAGGATGGCGCCAAGGTTGGCGAAGAAGAAGCCACGCCAGAAAACTTCGGCCGCATTGCCGCGTATTCGGCAAAGCAGGTAATTGCCCAGCGCCTGCGCGAAATCAACGATGAGACTACTCTCGGTGAGTTCAAGGGCAAAGAAGAAGACATCGTCACCGGTGTTATCGAACAGGGGCCAAAACCTTATTTGGTTTATGTCAACCTCGGCACAGTAGAGGCCATGCTTCCTGACAGCGAGCAGGTGCCGGGTGAGGAATACACCCACGGCAAGCGCATGCGTTTTTACGTCACCAAGGTGGCACGTGGTTTGCGTGGCGGCCCCATCGTTACCGTTTCCCGTTCGCATCCGTCACTGGTTCGCAAGTTGTTCGAATTCGAAGTCCCAGAAATCGCTAACCGCGAGGTTGAAATCGTTCAGGTGGCTCGCGAGGCCGGTCACCGAACCAAGATTGCGGTTCGTGCCTTAAAGCCAGGCGTTAATGCCAAGGGTTCTTGCATCGGTGAACTTGGAGCTCGAGTTCGCGCTGTTACCGCAGAACTGAACGATGAGAAAATCGACATTGTTGACTACAGCGAAGACCTTCCGAGCTTTGTAGCTCAGGCGCTTTCACCTGCCAAAGTCTCGAGCGCGTTCATGCTCGATGTTGCAACCAAGCACGTTCGCGCGCTGGTGCCTGATTTTCAGCTCTCACTGGCAATCGGAAAAGAAGGTCAGAACGTGCGTCTTGCAGCTCGACTTACCGGAGCCAAGATTGACGTGCAGCCTGACTCGGTGATGGACGAGTAACTAGGTTTATCGCGGGGCAGGGGTTACAATGAAACCCGAAAGAACTTGCGTTGGCTGTCGTCAACGTGCCTCTCGGTCTGAATTGCTCAGAGTTATCGTTCAAAACCAAGTTTTGATAGCAGATCTCAAAGCAATAATGCCGGGCAGAGGTGCGTGGATGCACTCCAGTGGCAAGTGTCTAGAACTGGCAACTACCAGACGTGCTTTCAATCGAGCACTGAGACAGACCCAGAATCTAGATTCTTCAGACTTAGCTTCTTGCATAGAACAGGCAGAAAAGATGTTGGCAAACTAATGAGCACCTCGAAATGAGTGCCCTCAAGCTTTAAGTCTTACCCTGCCCGGGTAAGACCCCGGACAGGAGAAAAATAAGTGGCTGGATTACCACGTGTCTATGACATCGCCAAGGAACTTGGCATCGACACCAATGTCGCGTTAGACAAACTAAAAGAACTCGGCGAATTCGTCAAAGGACCTTCGTCAACTATTGCGCCACCAATTGCTAAGAAATTGCGCGCAGCATTCCCGAACGCTAAGCCGGTTGCCGAGGCACCAGCAGCGCCAGTTGCGCCGAAGGTAGAAATGCCAGTTGCGCCGAAACAAGAGCCAAAAGCTCAGGCTCCTGCAGTTCCTGCTGCACCGGCCCCAGCTGCTCCGAAACCTCCAGTACAAGAAACTCCAAAGGCAGCTTCTCCAGATGCAGCTGCTCCGGCAGCCCCTGGTATTCCACGGCCTGGCAACAATCCGTTTGCTTCTGCCCAGGGCATGGGAATTCCACGTCCGATTTCTCGTCCAGGCAATAACCCATTCGGAACCCAAGGTATGGGACGCCCTGGTCAAGGGCAGCGCCCTGGCGGTCCAGGTCAGCGTCCAGGTGGTCCTGGCCAGCGTCCAGGTGGTCCAGGTCGTCCAGGTGGCGCTCCAGGGCAAGGTCGTCCGGCAGGTGCCGGTGGTCCTGGTGGCGCTGGTCGCCCAGGATTCGGTGGTCCACGTCCAGGTGCTGGTGCACCGGGAGCAGGCGGCCCAGGTGCAGGTGGCTTCGGCGCACCACGCCCGGGTGCTCCAGCTCGCGGAGGTCGCGGAACCGGTTCGGGCACCGCTGGTGCTTTCGGTAAAGGCGGATCACGCGGAGCCAGCAAGGCCCGTAAGTCAAAGCGTGCGAAGCGCGAGGAATTCGAACAACGCAGCAATGCGCCTAGCCTCGGTGGTGCAGTAGTACCTCGCGGTGACGGCAGCACTGTCATTCGCCTTCGTCGCGGTGCCAGCTTGCAAGACTTCGCAGACAAGATTGACGCAAATGCCGGTCAGCTGATCACCGTGCTTTTTCACCTCGGTCAGATGGCAACCGCAACCGCTTCGATTGACGAAGACACCTTCGCAATTCTCGGTGAAGAGCTTGGTTACAAGATCGAAGTTGTTTCACCAGATGACGAAGAGCGCGAACTGTTCGACAGCTTCGGCCTAGACATTTCAACCGACTTTGATGAAGACGATGAAGAGCTAGAGGCACGCCCTCCGGTGGTAACCGTGATGGGTCACGTTGACCACGGTAAGACCCGCTTGCTTGACAAGATTCGTAACTCGAACGTTCAGGCTGGTGAAGCTGGCGGTATTACCCAGCACATCGGTGCTTACCAGATTCACACCACCCACGAAGGCATCGACCGCGCCATCACCTTTATTGACACCCCTGGTCACGAGGCGTTCACCGCCATGCGTGCTCGAGGTGCTCAGGTTACTGACGTGGCCATCCTCGTGGTTGCTGCCGATGACGGCGTTATGCCACAGACCGTTGAAGCGCTTAACCACGCTCAGTCTGCCGGTGTACCAATCGTGGTCGCAGTCAACAAGACCGATAAAGAAGGCGCTAACCCTGCCAAGATTCGCCAGCAGCTAACCGAGTTCGGTTTGGTTGCCGAAGAATACGGTGGCGATGTGATGTTCGTTGACGTTTCTGCGCTCACCGGTAAGGGCATTCACGAATTGCTTGACGCTGTTCTGCTTACCGCAGACGCAGGCCTAGACCTTCGCGCTAACCCAAACAAGGATGCCCGCGGTGTGGCAATCGAAGCGAACCTGGACAAGGGACGCGGTTCGGTTGCTACCGTGCTTATTCAGTCGGGAACTCTCGAAGTCGGAGACTCAATCGTGGCAGGTGCTGCTCACGGTCGCGTTCGTGCCATGTTCGATGAGAACGGCAACCCGGTTGCAGCAGCAACCCCAAGCCGTCCAGTTCAGGTTCTCGGTTTGCAGTCTGTTCCTCGCGCTGGTGACACCTTCGTAGTGACCGAAGACGAGCGTCAGGCTCGCCAGATCGCTGAGAAGCGTGAAGCTGCCGATCGCAACGCACTGCTTGCCAAGGCTCGCAAGCGCGTTAGCCTCGAAGACTTCACCAAGGCACTCGAAGAGGGCAAGGTTGAGTCTCTCAACTTGGTCATCAAGGGTGACGTTTCTGGTGCGGTTGAAGCTCTCGAAGACTCGCTACTCAAGATTGAAGTTGACGACAGCGTTCAACTTCGCATCATCCACCGCGGTGTTGGTGCGATCGCCGAGAGCGACGTCAACTTGGCTACCGTCGACAACGCAATCATCATCGGCTTCAACGTTCGCCCTGACAACAAGGCAAAAGAACGTGCCGATCGCGAAGGCGTCGACATTCGTCACTACACCGTTATCTACCAGGCGCTCGATGACATCGAGGCAGCTCTCAAGGGCATGCTCAAGCCAGAGTACGAAGAAGTTCAGCTCGGTACCGCCGAGATTCGCGAACTCTTCAAGTCTTCGAAGGTGGGAACCATCGCTGGTTCGATCGTTCGTTCGGGAAGCATCAGACGCAACTCAAGCGCCCGTGTGCTTCGCGATGGCGTCGTAATCGCAGACAACCTGAAGATTGACTCGCTCAAGCGCTTCAAGGATGACGCCACCGAAGTCAAGACTGACTTCGAATGTGGTATCGGACTTGGTTCATTCAACGCTCTAGAGCTCGGTGACATTATCGAGACCTTCGAAATGAAAGAGAAGCCTCGCGTCTAATGGTTGATCACTCTCGCGCCCGCAAACTCGCCGAACGCATCAAGGTGCTGGTTGCCGAG
>JBJTOA010000152.1:0-10445 GCA_046074285.1 Micrococcales bacterium | reverse complement strand
CATGCTGCGCGATGCACTGCTTGAAAACCTGCACCGCAGCGACCTGAACCCGCTCGAAGAAGCTAGCGCTTACCAGCAGCTGCTCGAAGACTTCGGAATCACTCAGGAGCAACTTGCTGATCGCATCGGTCGCTCGCGCCCAAAGATCACCAACACCATTCGCTTGCTCAAGCTACCGGCTGAAGTACAGCGCAAAGTTTCTGCCGGGGTACTCAGTGCCGGTCACGCCAGAGCCATTCTGGCCGCGCCAGATGCCGAGCGCATGGTTGCTCTGGCAAACAAGGCCATCAACGAAGGCCTATCGGTTCGTTCACTTGAAGAACTCGTTGCCATCGATAAGCCTGCCTCGAAGACTAAACCAGTCGTGAAGCCTGGTGGCAAAAGTGCAATGCTCACCGAAATCGCAGACAAGCTAAGCGACCAACTGAGCACTCGCGTGAAGATTCAACTGGGTAAGGGTCGCGGCCAGGTTCAGATTGATTTTGCAAATCTCGCCGACTTGAACCGCATCCTTGATGAGATTGGTTACAAGCGGGACTAATCGCTAACTAGAAATAAATTCTAGTTTTAGCCTCTACCGAGCTTGGCTGCCTGAGCCAACTGCAGGTAAACATCTCCGAGTGCGCTGCCCTCTGCCGTGATTGCCTGCGGCAATAGTGAGGTTTCGGTGAGTCCGGGCTGAACGTTAGCCTCAAGGAACCACGCAATCCCCTGCTTATCGATGATCATGTCGATTCGCGAGAGGTGACGAAGCCCAAGACACTCGTGAGCCGCAATGGCCATTTTCTTTGCCTTGGTAGCGATGCGAGTTTCAAGTCTGGCCGGAACGTAGTAGTTGGTTTCGCCGGCGGTATATCGCTCTTGATAGCCGAAACTTCCAGTGGTTGGTTCTACCTCAACGGCTGGCAACGCGAACGGCCCAGAACCAACGTCTAAGACAGAGATTGCCAACTCGGTGCCCTCGATGAACTTTTCGATGATTACTACATCGCAATAAACGTAAGCGTCGATCATGGCGCGTGAGAGTTGCTTAGCGTTGCGAACGATAGTCACACCCTGGGCCGAACCCGAGCGGGCTGGCTTTACCACCACGGGAAGGGCAAGTTTCTCGTGAACCGCCTTCAGAACCTGATCAGCATCGAGTTCTTTGAAAGTGTCTTGCGGCAGGGTAATCGAAGCCGGGGTCTGAATTCCAGCACGAGAAATCAGAATCTTCGCAATTGATTTGTCCCAGCTAACCCGGGCAGCATCTGCCGTAGCACCGACGAATGGAACTCCAACCAGACCCAAAATGTCACGAAGCGCGCCATCTTCACCGGTCGAGCCGTGTAAAACTGGCCAGATCACATCGGGATTGTCTTTTTTGATGTTTGCGAACAGCTTGTCATCTGGCTCGCGAATCACAACTTCTGCTCCAGATTCGGCAAGTGCATCAGCCAATCGTCGACCAGATTTGAGCGAGATGTCACGCTCGTGCGAGATTCCACCCGCCAAAACTTGAACTTTCAACTTGCTTGCGCGGGTTTTTGGAATCACTTGCGACCTGCCTTACCAAAGGTTTCGAGCAACTCAGTTTGCTTATTGATAACTGTAGAAAGCCTCTTGATTCCCAGTTTGATGTTTTCTGGGGTTGGGTAGCAATAGCTAATGCGCAGATTTTGCTGACCGGTACCATCAGCGAAGAATGCGGTTCCCGGGGTGTAAGCCACCAGCTCTTTGACCGCGAGCGGCAGCATCGCCTTAGAGTCGATACCCTCAGGCAGAGTCACCCACAGGTAAAAGCCGCCGTCAGGACGGGTGGTTTCAAGGTTCGGCAGGTATTCATGCATCGCGTCAAGCGCGGCATCCTTGCGTTCTTTATAAACCCCTCTAAAGGTGTTGATCTGGGCCTTCCAGTCGGCCGTAGCCAAGTACTCACTAATCATCATCTGGCTGAAAGAAGATGGGCAGAGAATTGCAGACTCATTTGCCAGCACCATTTTGTCGCGGATGGCCGGCGGAGCCAAAACATAACCGACTCTGAAACCCGGAGCCAGAATCTTAGAAAAGCTGCCCAGGTAAATCACGTTGTCATCGAGTGATCGCAGGGCATCAGGCACCGGCTTATCGAAGTAGAGCAGACCGTACGGGTTGTCTTCGAGAATTAGAATGTGTTCGCGTTTGCAGATTTCAACTACCTGAGGTCGACGCTTTGCGCTCAGGGTCACGCCCGAAGGGTTAGCAAAGTTCGGCACCAGATACAGGAACTTGATCTTGCGACCCTGCTCCTTCATGTTACGAATGGTCTCTTCTAGAGCCTCAGGAGATATTCCGTCGTGGTCGGTATAGACATGTTCGACGTGAGCTTCGTAGTGCCTAAAGATACCAAGCGCGCCAACGTAGCTTGGGGCTTCGGCGATTACCACGTCTCCCGCATCCAGAAATAGACCAGATAGCAGGTCAAGACCGTGCTGGCTGCCGGTAGTGATGATGATGTCTTCAATGCTCGAGTGAATGCCCTCGAGGCCCATCAGCTCGCGAATCTGGTCGCGAAGCACAGGGTCACCCTGGCCGCTGCCGTACTGCAGAGCTAGATTGCCGCGTCTTTCCATGAGGGTGCCGTATGACTTGCTGAGCAGTTCTTTAGGCAGGGCTGAAACGTAAGGCATGCCACCTGCGAGTGATACAACTTCAGGGCGTGAAACCACCGCGAAAAGCGCACGAACCTCAGACACCGAAAGGGTGTTGGCACGCGCTGCATAGGCATCTAACCATTGGTCGAGGTTGTTGCCTTGCGGTTGGTTTTTGTCTGTCATTAGAACCCTAAAAGTAGTTATCGGTTAAGCCTAGTAAAAAACCCTCGGTAGCACATTTGGCGGGCTACCGAGGGCTTCAAGTTTGTGCTGTTTTAGCCCAGGAATTCCGCGAGGTCCGCCACGAGAATTGACTTTGGCTTCGCGCCAACCATCTGCTTGACGAGCTGCCCGCCCTGAAAAACCTGAAGTGCCGGAATCGAGATGATTCCGTACTGCTGAGCAAGCGCTGGCTCTTCGTCAACGTTTACCTTCACGATTTCGATCTTGCCCGCATATTCGTTGGCAATCTCATCGAGCACTGGTGCTACCTGACGGCATGGCCCACACCATTCTGCCCAGAAGTCAACAAGCACAGGCTTGCTGTTCGATAGAACATCAGACTGGAATGATGCGGTGGTTACGTTTTTTGCCATTTTGGAATCTCCTACTGCTTGGCTTGCTGTTTCAAATTTAGTGGCTGGTTAAGAAATGTTCTGCATCGAGGGCAGCGACACATCCCGAAGCCGCGGCGGTTACCGCTTGACGATAAGTTGGGTCGATTACGTCACCGCAGGCGAAAACACCAGGCAGCGAAGTCTTTGAAGAGCGACCCTCGACGCTGATGAAATTCTCTGGGGTCAAATCGAGCTGGTCTTCAACCAACCAGACTCTCGGGTCATTACCGATTGCGATGAACAATCCGTCGATGTCTAACTGGCTCTGCTTGCCATTCGTGGTGTCTTCAAGAGTCACACCGGTAAGTTTCACGTCACCGTGAAGCTCGGCTACAGCGCTGTTGTAAATAACCTCGATCTTCGGGTTATTCAAAGCACGCTCTTGCATGATCTTCGAAGCTTTGAAGCTGTCGCGGCGGTGAATCAGATAAACCTTGCTTGCAAATCGGGTAAGGAAGGTAGCTTCTTCCATTGCGCTATCGCCACCACCGACAACCGCAATGGTGCGCTCTCTGAAGAAGAATCCGTCACAGGTAGCACACCATGAAACACCGTGGCCACTCAGCTCTTTTTCGCGAGGTAGGCCAAGCTCACGGTAGGCAGCACCGGTAGCCAGAATGACCGCTTTTGCTTCAAAAGTTTTGCCGTTGCCGGTCTTGATGATTTTTACGTCACCCTTGAGGTCAACCTCAATCACGTCATCGAGCAAAACCTCAGTGCCAAAGCGTTCAGCCTGGGCCTGGAAATTTGCCATCAACTCAGGGCCTTGCAGACCCTCTGGGAAACCAGGGAAGTTTTCAACTTCGGTGGTCTTCATGAGCTCGCCGCCAACCTCAACAGAAGATGCGATTAGCAGTGGCTTGAGCCCGGCGCGAGCGGTATAGATGGCCGCGGTGAAACCCGCCGGACCTGAACCGATAATGATTACTTCGCGCACGAAAACTCCTTTAGTTTTACAAGGGACTAAAGAGATTTTACCTGCCGACTATTCCCTTGATTCGCCGAACACTCCCACGCACACCTTGCATTACCCGGTCGGCATCGGCACCCCGAACCAAAATCAGAACTACAAAAAATACCACCGCGGTAACTGGCGCAATCGCTGCACTAGCTAGTAGGGCATTTAGCACCGAGCTCACCGCGAAACTTGACTCTCGATAGCCACCGATTAGCAGTAGCAAGCCGAATCCGGCGGCCCCTGCTACGGCAGCTGAAACCAAGTACTTGAATATTGCGCGAACCAGTTTTACGGCGTAAACGCCAATTCGCTTGCGCATCACAAACATGGCGATGCTGGTCTGAATAATGGCTGCAATGCTGGTGGCAATCGCGAGGTTCACCACAATGAATTGCATCGGCGAAAAGCTAGCCACGACCAGCGCCAGGCTAACGAAGGTGATGGCCTGCGCAACCGTGGTGTAGAACGGGGTGCGAGTATCTTCGATCGCGTAAAAGGCCTTCTGCATAAAGAAGTTGAGACTGAAAGGCAGCAGACCAATCATGAATGCAATCACAACATTTCCGAGCGCAATCATTCCTTCGTATTCACCAACGAATACCCGTGAAACCGGATACGCCAACACCATCAAACCGGTAGCAGCCAGTATGCTGACCATTGCGATGACTCGCAAACCGGCTAGCAGGTCATCCTTGAATTGCTGCATCTGATTGTCGTGAGCGTGCGAGGTCATCTTCGTGAAGTAGGCAGTCGCGATCGACACCGTGAATACCGAGTGCGGAAGCATGAAAATCAGCCAGGCGATCGAAGCCGCTGCGATTGATGCGTAGCTCAGACCCTGACCGATTTGGTCGCGGTTGGCCGCCGGAATTGAAGCCACCGCGCTCTGCACGAGACCGGCAGCTTGAGTGACAAGAACCATCGCGAGAGTCCAAGTGGCTGCCTTGATTGCAGGTCGAAGACCAACCCCTCGCCAGTTGAAGTTGAAAGCAAACTTCAGGCCGATTCGCTTCCACGACCAAAGCAAAATTGCAGCCTGTGAGGCGACTCCGAGAGTGGCTGAACCTGCGAGCAACAGAATCTGACTGCTGGTCCAGGTGTCAACTGCTCGAGTGCCGGTCGGGTCGAAACCGAAGAGCAAAATGTAGGCACCCATGCCCGCGATTTGCACAACGTTGTTGAGCACTGGCGCCCACATGAAAGGCCCGAAAGCACTTCGCGAATTGAGAACTTCTCCGAACATCGAGTACATGCCATAGAAGAAAAGTTGTGGCAGACACCAGTAGGCAAAAGCGGTGGCGAGGGCAAGTTGACTCTGAGTCCAACCGTGAGTGTAGAGCTGCACCAGAAGCGGTGCTGCAATAACTGCAATCACGGTGATTACCGTAAACACTGAAATCGCCAGGGTAACTAAGCGATTGATGTAATCGCGGCCCCCGTCGGCATCCACCTTGTAGGCCTTGACCAATTGAGGTACCAGCACAGCGTTCAGAACACCACCAACGATGATTGCGTAAACGTTGTTCGGCAGCTGGTTGGCTACCCCGAAAGCGTCGGCCGCATTGGTAGTTACACCGATCATCATGGCTAGCAAAATCGCCTTAGCGAAACCGAGGATGCGACTGACTATGGTGCCAAGGGCCATCCACGCTGAAGAACGAAGCTCACTCACTTCTGAACCCGACGCCTGCGCAAAGTTCTAAGGGTTCCGACAACTAGCAGCGAGCCCACGGTGAGCGAGAAAACCAGCAGCACCGAGCCCTCAATTTCGGCGTGCACGTTGAGCAGCAGATTTACCGGTTTGCCAAGTTTGACGCCAGAGAACGAGGTTAGCCAGGCGCTCACCGGAACCGCACCGTCGACGATTGCGGTGATCGGAACTTTTGCGGTGTCGGTGGTGTTCGCAGGAATGGTTTTTTCAATCACCGAAGTTGCGATGGCATTCAACTGCTTGGCCTGCACGTGCACCAAAACTTTGACCTCTACCGGGTAATCATTGCGAATTGAAATCGGCAAATAACTTTGGCGAGCGACGAGGTTCACTTCACTGCCAGGAATGATGCGAATCAGGTGCTGAGGAAGCTCTTGAGTTTGAGCCTGAGCGGCTGAGGCTGTAAGCAGTGCCGCCAATGCGATAGCAATTGTGGCCAGTGCGCGGCGCATCAGTTGTGAACCACCCATTCTTGAACAGCTAGGGCGATGCGTCTTTCGTTCTCGTGGCTAAGTGAACGATCAAGGGTTTCGAGCGCGAACCAGCGCACTTCAACTGCTTCGTGATCAGGGTCGTTTTCGATGCTGAGTTCACCACCGGTTTGCTTCATCAAAAAGTGGTGAACGGTCTTGCTGATGATCTTGTTTCCGGCCTGGAATTCGTACTGAATCTCACCGAGCGAATCGATGATTTCGACTACTAGCCCGGTCTCTTCAAAAACCTCTCGAGCCGCAGCGGTTCGAAGGTCTTCATCACCTTCAGGATGCCCCTTTGGCACGCACCAATCTATGCGTCCGCCGCGACCGAGACGACCGATGAGAGCAACCCGAGAGCTGCCATCGGCAGCCAGCACAAACCCACCAGCGCTGGTCTCAGCTACTCGCGGCAAATTGCGCGGGAATTTTCGGTCGCCCATGTAGTAAAGCCTAAGCGTTTTACTGTGGCACACTAAAAAGCGTGCTAAGTGTGGCAGATGCCCTGAAGAATCTCGAAGCACTCACGCAGAGTGAGACTTTCGAGAAACTTGGCGCACTTTTTGGTAAAGCCGGTCACGAGTTTGCTCTGGTTGGCGGTTCGGTGCGTGACGCATTTCTAGGTCGCCAGTCTCCTGACCTTGATTTCACCACCTCAGCCAACCCTGACGAGATCATTGCAATCCTGAAAGGCAACGTTTCAACCTATTGGGACATCGGTCGAGATTTCGGGACCATCGGTGCTCGAATCGGTGGCGATGAGGTTGAAATTACGACCTATCGAGCTGACGAATACGACCCAGATTCTCGCAAGCCACTGGTTTCATTTGGCGATTCGCTAGAGAAAGACCTGCTTCGCCGAGACTTCACTGTCAACTCGATGGCGCTGCGTTTGCCAGAGCGAGTTTTTGTCGACCCAACCAACGGTTTGCAAGATCTGATCGACGGTGTGCTTCGCACCCCGAGCCCACCTGAAGTTTCGTTCAGTGACGACCCACTGCGCATGATGAGGGCAGCCCGTTTCACCTCGCAACTAGGTTTCGAGATTGAGCCGCTTACCTATGAAGCTATGAAGCAGATGGCTGGTCGCCTCGAAATTATCTCGGCTGAGCGCATCCGTGATGAACTTCAAAAGCTGATGCTCGGCGCTAACCCTCGGCTAGGCCTCGAGGTTTTGGTAAGCAGCGGTTTAGCGCAGCAGATGCTGCCCGAACTGCCTGCCCTGCAACTTGAAAGTGACGAACATCACCACCACAAGGATGTCTACGAGCACACATTGACTGTTGTGCAACAAGCGATTGATTACGAGAGCGATTACGGCTTAGAGGGAGATGTGGTGTTGCGATTTGCCGCCCTGCTTCACGACATCGGCAAACCGAGCACTCGAAAACTTGAAGCTGGTGGGGCGGTTTCGTTCTATCACCACGACATGGTTGGTGCGAAACTCGCTGCCAAGCGAATGAAGGCCCTACGCTTCGACAACGACACCGTAAAAGCCGTGAGTCGATTGGTCGAACTGCATTTGCGATTCTTCGGATACAGCGATCAGCCTTGGAGCGATAGCGCAGTGCGACGCTATGTGCGCGATGCTGGAGAACAGTTGCTTCGCCTGCACGCATTGACCAGGGCCGATGTCACCACTCGCAATCAGCGCAAGGCAGATCGGTTGGCTCACGCCTATGACGACCTCGAGCGAAGAATCAGCGAAATTGCAGCTCAGGAAGAGTTAGATTCGCTTCGCCCCGACCTCAATGGTGAAGACATCATGCGCATACTCGATTTGAAACCGGGTCGTGAAGTCGGTGAGGCATACAAGTTCTTGATGGAACTTCGACTAGATGAAGGCTCGCTCCCAGCCGATGAGGCAGAAAAGCGCTTGCTTGCTTGGTATCAAGCACGCTAAACTCAAAAGGTTGCGCGTTGGCCTAAATGGGCCGTAAATCGTGAAACATTGCATATACCCTCCTGCTACAGAAGTCCTGTAGCCGTTCTAGTCCGAAGGAGGTGGGTTAGTAATGCACAAATATGAGCTCATGGTTATCCTCGACCCCAGCGTCGAAGAGCGTACCGTTGCTCCTAGCCTCGACAAGTTCCTCAATGTAATCCGCAACGGTAAAGGTACCGTTGACAAGGTTGACATTTGGGGTCGTCGTCGTTTGGCTTACGAGATCAACAAGAAGAGCGAAGGCATTTACGCCGTGCTCAACCTAACTGCTGTTCCAGCAGACATCGTTGAACTCGACCGTCAGCTAAAGCTTTCAGAAGCCGTAATGCGCACCAAGGTGCTTCGCGCTGAAGAAGCTGTAGTTAGCATCAACGCCGTTGATGTTCCAGAAATTTCTGCTGCTGAACTAGCTGCTGACAAGCCTTCAAAGCCTGCCCGCAGACCAGCTAAGAAGAACGACTAATTCTCATGGCCGGGGAAGTAAACGTCACGATTGTCGGCAACCTTGCCGCTGATCCTGAACTGCGTTACACCCAGGGTGGAGTAGCCGTAACCAGCCTGCGCGTGGGTTCAACCCCTCGCACTTTCAACCGTCAGACCTCACAGTGGGAAGACGGAGAAACTGTCTGGGTGCGCTGCACCGCTTGGCGTGACTTGGCAGAGAACATTGCCAACTCACTTCAGAAGGGAACCCGCGTTATCGTTACCGGTCGCCTAAAGCCAGCATCGGCTTATCAGGCAGCCAGTGGTGAAGCGCGTGCATCGATCGAACTCGAAATCGAAGAGATCGGCCCTTCATTGCTCCGTGCAACTGCTTCAGTTACCGCTCGTGCCCGTGAAAACGGTGCCGTTGCCGGTGGCCAGAGCGCTTGGGGCAACTCAGCCAACCCAACCCCTGCCGCAGCAGCCGATGACACCTGGGCAACCCCGGGCGCATTCGGTGGCGCTGACGACACCCCGTTCTAATCTTTCGAAAGTATTTAGGAGAAAACTATGGCTGCAAAGAGCGACCCACGTCGTAAGCCACGTAATGCAAAAAACCTCAAGGTTGCCCCGGTAAAGGCAATCAAGGTTGGCGTCATCGACTACAAGGATGTTGCCACCCTTCGTAAATTCCTGTCGGACCGCGGAAAGATCCGTGCCCGTCGAATCACTGGTGTTTCTGTTCAAGAACAGCGCCTGATTGCCCGTGCTATCAAGAACGCTCGCGAGGTTGCACTGCTTCCTTACGCAGGCGCAGGCCGCTAAGGAGTAATGGAATGTCTAAGCTCATTTTGACTAACGAGGTTTCTGGCCTCGGAGAAGCTGGCGACGTCGTTGAGGTAAAGAACGGTTACGCACGTAACTACCTTCTACCAAAGGGATTCGCAGTGGTATGGACCAAGGGCGGCGAGAAGCAGGTTGCTCAGATCAAGGCTGCTCGCGCAGCTCGCGCTCTGGCAACTGTTGAAGAAGCCCAGACTCTAAAGGCAAGCCTTGAGGCTGCAACTGTAAAGATTGCAGTCAAGGCTGGCTCTGAAGGTCGTTTGTTCGGTGCAGTTAAGACCGCCGATGTTGCAGCAGCAGTTGCAGCAGCTGGTCTTGGCGACATCGACAAGCGCAAGGTTGAGTTTGTTGCGCCAATTCGCAGCACCGGAAACCACAACGCAACTGTTCGCCTAACCGGTGACCTGGTTGCAAAGCTAAACCTTCAGGTTGTAGCACTTAAGAAGTAACGCAAAGCGTTCGAAAGGCGGTGGCTTCGGCCACCGCCTTTTTGCTTTTATATTCGCAATGACGCACTTTTTATCCTCAGATTTGGAATGGTTATCCACAACCTTTAGGTTTGGGTTTAAGGTTCCATTAAGAATCTTTTCCACAGTCTGACATCCGCGTAAAATCAAGGATTTACAGAATTTACCAACAGGATTCCACAGGTTTATCCACAGTTTTCCACAGGTTATTAGGGCGTGTTGCGAAAGTTTTCCACAAGTCAGTGCACAGGTCGAGTTGAACCTTTGATGTGGCTGGTAAATGCTAGACAGGCAGCAATCTAACGAAAGGCAAAATCATGAGCTTGGCACCAGTGCCTAACTTCGATGCACCAGTTCAAGGTCGCATCTTGCCTCACGATATGCTCGCCGAACAAA
>JBJTOA010000151.1:0-3688 GCA_046074285.1 Micrococcales bacterium | reverse complement strand
AGGTTTTGTAAAGCGCCAACGCTAAAACGAAGCTGATTATCGTCGAAAAAATCGCGCTCGAGTACTTCCATTCGAGAAGCGTTATTTCAGAGAGTACCCTGACCAGAAACGGATACAGGGGGTTGAACGCCCACTCGTTTTGTGCCACAAGCCCGTTTGCGTTAAGGGGAAGACTGATGGGATAACCGTGGGTGAAGATGCGGTTGTACCACTCGGCATCCCAGATGTTTAGCAGATCGAAATAGCCAGGGTGAGCTTCGTTCCAGTAACTCTTTTCTTGGTAACTACTTACCCAAAGAAACAGCACCAGCGAAATGAGACGGGTTACTCCCCAGACGGAGAGCACTCGAACCCACCATCGCTCCCAGAGCTTTTCGAGTTTGGCCATTTAGGCTGTGAGCCACTTTCTCAAGGCACTCTCGCAATCAAGAATCTGTCCGACCGGCACAGCCTCATCATCAGCGTGGGCTTTATTAGGGTCACCCGGGCCAAAGTTGACCGCGGGGATTCCCATTGCGCTGAATCGAGCAACGTCGGTCCAGCCGTATTTAGGGCGAGCTTCTAAACCGGTCGCCGCGATGAATGCTTGCGCGGCCGGTTGGTCTAAACCTGGGCGAGCACCAGGTGATGAGTCGGTGACCCCGACATCAAAGCCATCGAAAAGTTCTCGCAGGTGCGCCTCTGCCTCTTCGGCAGAGCGACTTGGGGCAAATCTGAAGTTGACCGTGATCACTGCTTCATCGGGAATCACGTTGGTCGCAATTCCACCAGAGATCAGCACAGCATTTAGGCTTTCGCGATATTCCAAACCGTCAACCTCGATGGTTTGAGGTTCGTAACTGACTAGGCGATTGAGCACCTCAGCGGTTGAGTGGATGGCGTTCTTGCCCATCCATGGTCTTGCACTGTGAGCCTTGACACCTTTGGTGCGAACCTCGATTCGCATTGTGCCGTTGCAGCCGCCCTCGATGAGTGCGCTGGTGGGTTCGCAGAGCACTGCGAAATCTGCTTGCAAAAGTTCTGGGTGATTTCTCGACAGTCTGCCGAGCCCATTCAGGCTGGCATCAACTTCTTCGTGGTCATAGAAAATCCACGTGATGTCTGCATTGGGTTCAGTTAGTTCAGCAGCCAACTTGAGCTGAACCGCAACTCCAGCCTTCATATCGACTGTTCCGCGACCAAAGAGTACTTGTTCACGCTCGAAGTGCATGAGTTTGACTGGCAGATTATTCGCAACCGGAACGGTATCGATGTGCCCAGCGATTGCATAGCGACTGGCACGGCCCAGATTCGTTCGAGCCACGATCGCATCGCCATCTCGAGTCACAGTCAGGTGGGCAAATTGGTTTAGCGCGGCTTCGATTGCATCGGCGAGCGCTTTCTCATTGCCCGACACCGATTCGATATCGCAAATCGCACGGGTCAGTTCGACTGCGTCTGAACTGAGGTTCAAAATTTGCTCGGGCATAAAATCAGCCTACCGATTGGTAACCTTGAACACGTGACTAACTCAGCATTTATCAACTCAAAGGCTTGGGGCCACGGGCTTGCAACTATCGCTGCCGATGGCTCGGTGCTTGACGTTTGGTACCCGAACCCAGAACTCGGCCCAGCCCCAAAGAGCGATGCGCTCTGGGTAGTTCCGAAAGAGCTTGATGCTCAGGTTCGTCACGATGAGCGACGCAATGTTTCTATCCAAGTGGTACGCACCGAGATTGATTTGCAGCTTGCGGCCTCGACCACGGCAGATGCCTACCTTCGCTTGCACTTGCTCTCACTGCTTCTCGTAAAGCCAAACACCATTAACTTGGATGGCCTTATTCCTAGTCTTCCAATCGTTGCCTTCACTAACTTTGGCCCGATGACCATCGCAGATGCCGAGAGACTGCGCCCGCAGCTTCAGCGTGAGGGAATCATCGTTCACTCGATTGACAAATTCCCTCGCTTGGTCGACTACGTAACTCCGGCCAAGGTTCGCATTGCAGATGCCAACCGTGTGCGACTTGGCGCCCACCTTGCACCAGGCACCACAGTTATGCACGAAGGCTTTGTGAACTTCAATGCCGGAACCCTCGGAACCGCCATGGTTGAAGGTCGCATCTCGCAGGGTGTTGTCGTGGGTGATGGCAGTGACATCGGCGGTGGTGCATCCATCATGGGTACTCTCTCTGGTGGTGGCAAAGAGAAGGTTGTCATCGGTCAGCGTGCGCTGCTTGGCGCAAATGCCGGTGTTGGAATTTCGATCGGCGATGACTCGGTAGTTGAAGCCGGTCTCTATGTAACTGCCGGAACCAAGGTGGCCATCGTTGATGAGGGCGAGCCTCGCAACGTCAAGGCCATCGAACTCTCAGGTGTGCCGAACCTGCTATTCCGTCGCAACTCTGCGAACGGAAGAGTAGAGGTTCTGCCACGAACCGGTGTTGGAATTACCCTCAACCAGCAGCTGCAGAACCTCTAACCTATTTAGCCGACCTGAGTGACTGTCAAAATGATCGATGGTGACTCTGGCATAACTGGTGTCAAAAGCGTCGGGCTCGTAACAGCAGCTATAGTTCCAAGTTGCACGTCAGAACTCTCAGACCACCAGTAAAACTCAGCCGTCTGACCAGCGTTGAAGTGCAGCACGTAGTTCACTGAGGTTACAAGTGCACCAGGCACACCCGAATGAAGCGGGCCAACCGTTGTATAGGTTGAGCTATCAGCCAGGTCTGTGCCATCGATTCTCAGCCAAACGTTGGTGTTGAATTCCTTCGCGGTGCTGATGTTGTTGATCCACTGGTTTGAATACTGGATGTTGTAGGTTCCAGTGTGCAAGAAAGTTATAACTGAGTGCTTGACGCCACCACCGTTGGTAGTCGTGGTCAGTGTGATGCCGTTTGATGAATCAACTGTGTTCACTGCTAAAGGATAGGCATTAGCTGGGCTGGCTGCAGTTTGAACAGTGGTGTCATAAGCACTAAGGAAGTACCCTCCCGTAGCCCCTGTTGCTCCGGTGTCACCCTTGTCACCTTTTGGACCTTGAATGCCCTGCTCGCCTTGGATTCCTTGAATTCCTTGGTCACCCTTTGGGCCAATCAACGAAGCTAAGAAAGTATCTACGGTTCCGGTGTGGTTTGGATCAGCGACGAGCCAGAGTTGGTAGGCGCTCAAGCCATCTGCACCGTTGGTGCCGTTTGTTCCGTTAGTGCCGTTGACACAGATTCCAGCATCGCCAGTAGCACCCTTGAGCGAAGCGATGAACTCGGCTTCAGACTTTCCGGTATTTGCAGAGTCTTTCAGCCAGATTTCGTATGCGCTTTGGCCGTTTAAACCATCGGTACCGTTAGTGCCAGCGGTTCCGGTCAACTGAGCGATGAACTCTTCGAGAGTTGCTCCTGGGTGAGTAACTACCCAGAGGTCATAAGCGCTAAGTCCTCCGATTCCTGCGGTTCCAGCAGGGCCAACCAGGCTATCGAGAAACTCTTGCTCGGTTCCCTCGGGGTTGGTTTGCAACCAGATCTGAAATGCACTGAGACCGTCTTCGCCTGACGCGCCGTTTGCACCAGCAGCACCAGCTTTTCCGTTCAAACCGTTTGAACCGTAAAAGATGCCATCTGCACCTTTTTCACCAACCAGCGAGTCGAGAAACTGCTGAGCTGTTCCTTCGTGACCGAGTTGCAACCATAGGTCGTAGGCACTTAGTCCAGTT
>JBJTOA010000150.1:0-2448 GCA_046074285.1 Micrococcales bacterium | reverse complement strand
GGCCCGAGTCAGTGACCTCGCGGCGATGTTCGGTGTCTCGACCGTGACGATCCGAAAGGAATCTAAATCCGACAGGTAGCCCTTGACCGTGTTTGCCGAATATCCGCGCCCAGATTCGAGATGAACGCCGTATGCGGCGAGCGCGTTCTCGAATTTAGTCGTCATATTTCAAACTGTACTTCGTCTGCGTCTCCAGCCACCGTTGGCTCTCTCAATCAAACCATCTAGGTCAAGATTGCCAAGCGCCATAGTCAGTTCATGCATGCTCATGCCCGAATCGGCAACGATTTCGCTCTCGCTCGGGTTATCAAACCCAATGGCGTCGAGCGCCCGCACTTCCAGCTGCCCCAAAGTTGGTTTCAAACTCTAGCCCAAGTGAATGATTGGAGAAGTCTGGCGCACAGCCAAGGTCGCTTGAAATTCTTGGAATTACCTGAAGTTAGGCGCCGGTTCAATCGAGTTGACTTAAGATCCCCTCGATTTCCCGGATTCTTGCTTTTCTCTCTTCATACTCAGCCTGTTTAGGGGATGAACCTGAAAAAGCAGCTGCAACTCTCACCCCAACCAAGAACCCGCCAATTCCCGTAATAATTGAGAGGAAGCCGAAACCGATGATAGCTCCAAAGACGGTAAATATCGCAATGATAAGAAAACTACCTAAGCCTTGGAACCAGCTTTTTGTTTCATACTTGCTTGCCTCTAACGCATTGACGGCTTTCAAATTCAATAGCTCTTGGCGAAGAGCTGCAACTTTGCCTTCAGGGTTTTCGCCTGAGCGCGATTGCTCAGCATCGGGAGCAACCAATTTAAACCTCCCCGTCAAGGTCAATTGTGACCCAAACGTGCGCACCCCAGAGCATGTTGTGGGTATTTATTGCAATTATTCGACAAGTTGGAAAGATTTCGAGCGCATCTCTTACCTTCTTCTCAAAAAGCGAATACTCTGCGTCGTTTACTTTTAGATAGACAATTTTCTGCGTTTTTATGAGCGCCATCATTTCCCCCATTTAGATTCTTAAGTTCCAGGAACTAAATCTACTGGGTGATAGAAAACATGACTGAAAAGAAAACCGTTTTTCAAGACTCAACCACTGTCCTTCGTCTGCGTCTCCAGCCACCGTTGGCTCTCTCAATCAAGCCATCTAGGTCAAGATTGCCAAGCGCCATGGTCAACTCGTGCACGCTCAGACCCGAATCAGCAATAATCTCGCGTTCGTTTGGGTTATCAAACCCAATGGCGTCGAGCGCTCGAACCTCAAGTTGCCCCAGTCCGGCCCTCTTGATTTGATCCGCTTCGTCGAAACTAAGTCCTACCAACTCGATGAGTTCTTTGCCAGTCGTTATCAACTCCGCCTTCATGGAGCGAATCAACTGATTGCAGCCGGCCGAGGTTGGGGACTGAATAGAGCCGGGTACTGCTCCCACCGGCCTATCTAAATCGCGGGCATGCGTAACAGTGTTGATGGCACCGGATCGCCAGTTAGCCTCGACCACAACTGTCGCCACACCCAATGCGGCAATCAAACGGTTTCGTTGAAGAAAGCGCCATTTACTGGGCGCTACCCCTGGTTCCATCTCGCTTACCAACAAGCCCTCTGATTCGATCCTTTGTAGGAGCGAGGAGTTACCAACGGGATAAAGACGGTCAAGCCCTCCGGCAAGGACGGCGATTGTCGGAGTTTTCAGAGCCAGCGCGGCTCGATGCGCCATTGCGTCGATTCCGTATGCGCCACCAGAAATTACCGAAAGGCTCTCGCTTGCCAGCGCACCAACTAGTTCGTTTGTCGCCCGCTCACCGTAACTGGTGGCATTTCGTGAGCCGACCATGGATACACCCATAGTTCCTAGGTGCCGCACCGACCCTCTGAGCCAAAGAGCAAGTGGCTGATGGAACTTTAGATCTGCAAGCTGCTCGGGCCATAACGGGCTTGAAGGAGTCAAAAGACTTCCGGCTAATTGCCTGTGCGCATCACCGGCTGCCACCACCGGTGCAAGTGCCTTTCGACTTTGCCAACGAGCACGAGCCTGCACAAGGCCTGATTCGAAGTCGCCGAAACTTTCGATCCAGGCTGCATCCCTGCCGGCGTCGATCAAACGGCTTCTTACCTCAACGGGTGAAGCTTCATCAAGTTCGCAACTCAGGGCATCAACGGGACCTAAGCCTTGCGTGAGCAGCCCAGCGAAACCGTCGCCCGGCTCACACCACACTGACCAGGCCATTGCTGCGAACAGTTCTTTGGCGTCTTCACCTCCAACACCCAATCCGTCTACTACCTCGCGAATTTGCTGTTCGCTAACTTTCAAGTCGGTCATGTAACCTCCATCGGGTTGTCTTTTCCGCGCAGATACAAAGCTCGGCCAATGTGCTCCTTGTTCGGCTTGGCATCGCCGGCTAGATCGGCTAGCGTCCAGGCGAGGCGCAGACAGCGGTCGTATCCCCTCATGCTC
>JBJTOA010000149.1:0-3619 GCA_046074285.1 Micrococcales bacterium | reverse complement strand
CATTCCTGCGGCTAACTTTGGTCAGAGTGCAACCGAGAGCACCCAGGTTACCTACCAGGTCACCGACGTATTTGGTCAGAACACCTCTGCACCGCAAAAGGTAACCGTTACCAAGCAGCCTCTGGCAACCTTGAATGGCACGGTCTTCCTTGACATGAACAAGAACGGTTTCCAAGACCCTAACGAACCAGGTATGCCTGGCATCGAGGTTACTGCTACCAACAACACCACCCCTGCCGCGATTTACAAGCCAGTGGCACTGCGAGCAGCAAGTGCTTCAGGTCGTCGCGTCGGAGTCGCTGCAGTTGGCCAGTACACAGTCATCACCGACAGACTTGGTAACTACTCGTTCACGGTTGCCCCAGCCTCTTACAAGCTATCTGCAGTGCTCAAGACCACCTTGGTTTCTAAGTCGACACAGGGTGACCCAGCAAACCCTGAAACCGGTGCTGTTGACTGGTCGCTAACCACCCCTGAGATTCCAGCTGGTGCGAATATCACCAACGACTTCGGTGCCGCGGGTACCGGTTCGATGGCTGGTACCGTAATCATCAACGGTACTGCTCCGATCCCTCACGCAACCATCCAGTGTATGTGGGGCGGATTCGACGGAATCATCGGTTCTAGCGACACCGACCCATACGCTGCAGACGACCTGCTAATCACAGGAACTGCTGACGACAACGGTAACTTCGTCTTCGACGGTATCCCTGGTGGTGCTTTTGAATGTAAGGGTAAAGACCCGGTTACCAACCAGGAGTCAACCCCAACTCGTGCCTCGGTTGACCAGTACTCTGGCAAGCCTTCGTTCGTGACCCTGCCACTTCGCAAGGCAAAACGCGCAGTCTTCACTATCACTGGCTTCCCTGCTGGTCGCCCAACCTTCACCGCTTCGATGAAGCGTCAGCTTCGTGCCAACATGGCTCGCTACGCTGCACAGGGCAAGATCTACCGCTTGAGCATCGACGGATTCACCATGGGTCCAACGATTCTGCAGGTTGACCACAAGCTATCGCTTGACCGTGCTCGTGCTGCTTGGTCACTGATTCAAACTCAGGACAACACCATCCAGCTCATCGGTTACCGCGGTATCCAGGACTACCAGGTGCTCGGCAAGAAGGTTCGCCGCGTTACCGTAACGCTGTACTTCTACTAAACCTGTAGCAAAGTGTTCTCTAAACTAATTCGCAAAACTGTCGGCATTCTTATGCTCGGCAGTTTTGCGCTTTTTGCAACTGGATGCACCCCAGCATCAGAGACCACACCCACAGCAACCACCAGTGTGACGCCGACCCCAGAGGTTACCTTGCAGTGGTCGATTGCCCCGCTAACGGGTCGCAAATTTCTTGCCAGTTCAAACCCTCAGTTACTTGGCCCAGTGGTCATGGGTAAGGTTGACAACTCTATGGGTGCCAGACCTCAAGCCGGCTTGAGCAAGGCTGATGTGGTTTATGAAGAAATGGTTGAGGGTGGCATAACTCGCTACCTCGCGGTTTTCCACTCGCAAATGCCAGAGCGCTTTGGCCCGATTCGCTCGGTGCGACCCATGGACCCTGACATTGCAACTCCTTACGGGGGCATCCTCGCTTATTCTGGCGGGCAGCGCCCATTCGTGGCAGCAGCCAAAGCCACCGGTCTGTATAACGCAAGTGAAACTAGCGAACACACGATTCGAACCATGATTCGCGTTCACGACCGCGTAGCCCCGCACAACCTATTCGTTGTGGCACAAAAAATGCAGGGTCGCCACATGGACCTCGCCGCTCCAACTTCTAGCCTCACCTTCGCAGCTACCGCAGCAGCCTCGACGGCTGCCGCTGGCCGCCCAGTCGAGAAGGTTGTCGCGGTATTCCCTGCCACCAAAGCCACTTGGATTTATGACAGCACCTACAACGTGTTCAAGCGAGTGCAAGATGGAAAGCCGGCGATGGATGCCGACTTCAAGGTTCAGGTCACGGCAACTAACGTGCTCATTCTCAGAGTTGCAATCGATCGCTCTTTCAAAGACTCACGCTATGGCTCTGTGCCTAAGACACTGTTCGAAGGAAAAGGCGTTGGTCAGCTTTACTCTGGTGGCAAAGTCATCGACATCAGATGGTCGAAGAAAAACATGAAGTCGCACGCGGTGTTCACCACGAAAGATGGCACCCCGGTAACGGTAGCTGTTGGAAACACCTGGTTTGAGATGGTGCCGACTAGCGAGGGCGGTCGTGTAGACGTCACTTATGCAAAGGCAACTGCAACGCCATCGGCATCGCCAACCCCTAGCGCTACCAAGTAACTCTAAAGTTCGTTCGAAAAGTCTTTCAAGAATTCTCGAAGGTCAGGCCCGATGTCTTTACGGTCAACCGCAATGCGCAGAGTTGCCTTGATGAAATCGAGTTTGTCTCCGGTGTCGTAGCGGCGACCTCTGAAAATTACGCCTATCACTCCACCAGCGATCTCAGGTTTCGAAACTGCAGTCATCAGTGCATCGGTGAGCTGAATCTCATTGCCGCGACCGCGTTCGGTGGTCTCGAGAATGTCGAACATCTCTGCGCGCAAAACATAACGACCAATCACCGCAAGGTTTGAAGGTGCGGTGCCAGGTTCTGGCTTCTCAATCAAACCGGTAACGCGAACCACGTCTGGGTCATCGGTGGTCTCAACCGAAGCGCATCCGTACATGTGAATCTGCGAAGGGTCGACCTCCATCAGGGCGATCACATTCTGCCCGTTCTTGCCGTGCTCAACCAGCATCTTGGGCAGAACCTCATCGCGAGCGTCTATCACGTCGTCGCCTAGCAATACTGCAAACGAGTGATCAGCTACGTGACTCTTCGCGCGCAATACCGCGTGGCCAAGGCCGTTCGGGTCGCCCTGGCGCGTGTAGTGAATGTCAGCCAACTGGCTTGAAGCTTGAACCGCAGCGAGCTTCTTGACATCGCCCTTGGTTTCAAGCGAATACTCAAGTTCGGCTACTCGGTCGAAGTGGTTTTCAAGAGTGTTCTTGTTACGGCCGGTAATCATCAGGATGTCCTGTAGGCCGGCAGCCACCGCCTCTTCAACTACGTATTGAATCACTGGCTTGTCAACGATTGGCAACATCTCTTTTGGCATCGCCTTGGTTGCTGGCAAGAATCGGGTTCCTAAACCAGCTACCGGTATTACTGCCTTGGTAACTTCAAAGCGTTTGGAGGTATCCCCGTATGTCATGTGTAAAGCCTAACCGCTAAAAACCGATGCGTCTAAGCAGTCTTTGAGCAACCTTGTTGTTGGTGCGAACTCCCACTGAAGACAGTGCTCGCTCATGCATCGCCAAGCGCAGTTCGCTATCTTCAATCAGTCGGTCAAGGTGCGCAGCCAAGGTATCTTCTGAGATCAACGCACCGAAACCTAAAGTCAAGATTCCGCTGTCAAATCGCGCTTGAACATTAAGTATTTCAATCGCATTCTGAGCCAGCGCAAGAGTCGGGATACCGGCAGCAGTCATGAGCGGTAACGCGAAATCGCTCGATGTGATTGCAAGGTCGGCGCTTTTCAGAATTGGTGCGTAATGCTTAACATTTGAGAGCACGTTTAACTTCAAGCCGTAAGCACGCGGGTCAATAAGGTCTGCACCCAAACCGCGAATCACGTT
>JBJTOA010000148.1:0-2623 GCA_046074285.1 Micrococcales bacterium | reverse complement strand
CTTCATCCTTGGCTAGCACCCAAGGCTCCTGCACGGTGATGTAGTTATTCAAGGCATCGACCAGGGTCCAAACCGAGTTGATGGCGTCTTGAATTGCCACGTTTTGCATGGCGTCGTCAGCGTTTTTAGTGGCGCTTGCAGCTATGGCTTGAATCTCAAGGTCACCAGTTTCGTAGTTTGCCGGTGCCGGCAAAGTGCCATCAAAGTAGCGGTGAACCATTGCAATCGAGCGTGAGGCTAGGTTGCCGAATCCGTTGGCCAACTCGGCCTGGTAACGCGCAGAAAGGTCTTCCCACGAGAATGAGCCATCGCTACCAAATGCGATTGCCTTCATGAAGTAATACCTGAAGGCATCTGAACCGAAGGTATCGGTGATCTGCGCAGGCGCAATACCTGTGAGCTTTGACTTCGACATCTTTTCGCCGCCGACCAGCAACCAGCCGTGACCGAAAACCTGAGCTGGTGGCTTGAGCCCAGCAGCCATCAGCATTGCCGGCCAAATCACTGCGTGAAAACGAAGGATGTCTTTACCGACCACCTGAACAGTTGCCGGCCATAACTCATCGAACTTCTGCTGAGCACCAGGTTCTTCTGAACCGTAGCCAATTGCGGTGATGTAGTTCAGCAGGGCATCGAACCACACATATGTAATGTGTGAGTCATCCCAAGGAATATCGATACCCCAGTCGAACTTCTCTTTGCTACGAGAGATAGACAGGTCTTCTAACCCTCGTCTAACAAACGAAACAACCTCGTTGCGCGCTGAATCTGGCTGAATAAAGGTTGGGTTAGCTGCGTAGAAATCGAGCAGAGGCTGCTCGAACTCACTGAGCTTGAAAAAGTAGTTAGTCTCTTTGAGTTTTTCGACTGGTCTAGTGTGAATCGCGCAAACCTCTTGGCCGGCGTATTCGCCCTGACCTTCGATAAGGTCAGCTTCGGTCTTGTATTCCTCGCAACCAACACAGTAGTTACCCTCGTAGTCACCACGATAGATGAAACCGGTGTCGTAAAGGTGCTGCAAGAACTTCTGCACGTTCTTTTCGTGACGAGGTTCAGTGGTGCGAATGAAGTCTTGGTTTGCGATGTCGATGGTTTCGAGCAGTGGCAACCAGGCTTCTGCTACCAACTTGTCAGCCCATGACTTCGGGTCTGTGTTGTTCGCAGTTGCAGTGCGCAGAATCTTCTCACCGTGTTCATCCGTGCCAGTAAGCAGGAATGAACTCTCGCCGCGCTGACGGTGCCAGCGCGCCAGTACGTCTGCTGCAACCTCGGTGTAAGCGTGACCAATGTGCGGCGCGTCATTCACATAGAAGATAGGCGTCGTGACATAGAACGACTTGGTACTTTGGGCAGGCATAACCTCTAGTTTATTGTCTTGGCGAGGCAAACTCGTGGCGCGCTACTTCTTAGGCTTCTTGCGGTTGTAGTGCTCGAGCAACCTCTTTAGCCTCGGGTCAGGCTCGCTTCGACTACCATTCTCAGATTCATTTTCCAGGTCATCCAAGATTTCATCCACGCCTTTTACATATGATTCGACCAGTTTTGGCAGGTATCGTGTGCTCTGATGCTGGTACTTCTGCAAGGTCGGTATGAATTCCGCGGGTTGATGTTCCCAAAACCTAAGCAGGTCTTCTGATATTGTGCCGAGTAGCACTTTTAGATTGGCGACTTCAGCTCGGGCATCCTCAAGCTGAATTGAGATGTCGTCGTAAAACTCGGGCGAAATTATCAGTGCTCTCAAGTGCCCGTAACGCAGAACTTTTATCGGCCTTGCATCAGCGGCATGGATGTAGCGAATCGGATTTGCCTTCAATTCGGATATGCCGACTGATGCGCCACCGGCATTCAAGATTGTGCGGTACCTTGCGTAGCGTCTTAGAGGGTAACTTTTACGGGCCATGCAGAGAAACTATGTAATTCGACTGCCGGACTTGCACATGGATGAGGGGTCTGTGGAAAAGTGCTTGCGGATACTGCGGGGACCTCGTGTGCGAGTATTGCGAAACAGCACCGAAATCTAGGTCTACTTTCACCCGATGTAGACCTAAATTTCGGTGCTAAACACTTAGCATCAACCACGTGCCCGCACCCCTATCCTCCGCTCATTTCTTACTAAGGGTTACCTACCTTACATTCCCGCTAAATGCGGGTATAACCTGAGGGCATGAGAGAAACCCTTGCCCGTTGGGCTGCCAAAATTGCCAGCACCACCCTTGTAGCAACAGCATTATCTCCACTTGCAGCTTTGCCTGCCCACGCGGCCGCGACCACGGTTGCAAACAACATCACAACGGCAGATTTGGCATCCGTAGGTCTCACCAAAGAACTGCTAGCTTCAGACATCGCCGGTACCGGCGTGACCGTTTCGAATGTCACTTACCTTGGCGACCCTCACCAGGCTGGTCGAGTCAACATCACCGATGGCTCGATTGTTTCTTTCAATAAAGGTGTGATCATGTCGAGCGGTAACATCGCAGACATTGTTGGCCCTAACAAGAGTGAGAGCACCACCGGTGACATGCTTGGCGGTCAGGATGCTGACCTAACTGCACTGATTGCTGCCTCACAGACCGTTTACCCAATGACCTATGACGCTGCAGTGCTCGAGTTCGACTTCGTGCCA
>JBJTOA010000147.1:0-2653 GCA_046074285.1 Micrococcales bacterium | reverse complement strand
GGTCGCCTAAACCTAGGTCGAAAATGATTTCAGCGGACAATCGGCTGTCTGCACAACCGAACAGCGCGGCAAATGGCGCCTGACCGTCAGCAAGATCTTCAACTCGGTCGATGTCTTGGCGAGGGTGAGCAGGGTCTCCGCCGATGAAGCGGGCGTTACCAGCAAGCAGGGCATCCCAAGATTCTTGTGGGTTAGTAGGTCTTGCCATGGTGAATTCCTTACTTCTGATATTTCGCGTGAATGTCTTTTGAAACCAGTGCCACAAAACTGTTGAATTCTGCTTCAGGAGCGGTGCCGTACACAATCACCTGATCGCCATCAATCTCAGCAACCATAGCAAAATCGCGTGACTTGGGAGGGTCGTTCTTCGTTACGGCTTGGTAAATATCCCAGGTGATTCCATCAACCTGGGTCGAGCCATTTTGAATGCTCTCTTTCAAGAACAGGGCTAACCAAGTCTGGTTGCTGTCGAAGGCTTGAGTTAGCCCGAGGTACTGACCGTTCTTTCCCACAAAGCCCACGTACCAGCTGGCAACGCCGTCTTTTGCAGTGCCGGTCCAGCGGGCTGCCGAGGCATACCAACTGTCATCGATCAGTTCCGGAATGAGCACTGGTTGACCTGATGAAGCAGCGGCATCCGCACCGATTGCAACATAGTCAGCCGGCTGCAAGCGTGAAGAGTCGTCGCGCGGAACGATGAGAATCAGAGCCAGCACTAAACCAGCACAGGCTGCCAGCGAAAGTAATAGGTTGTTTAAGGTTTGACGTGCACGTCTGCGCTTCGCGCGCTCTTCAGCCGAGAGTTTGCTCTCGTCGATGTCATTGGCCATTTAGTCGTCTTTTTTAGCAGCGAGGGCATCATCCAAGCGCTTCTTAGCGCCGGTAAGCCACTTTTCACACTGAGCTGCCAAAGCCTCGCCGCGTTCCCAAAGTTTCATTGAATCTTCAAGGGTCGCGGTGCCCTGCTCGAGTTGCTGAACAACCTGCATCAGCTCGTCGCGAGCCTGCTCATAAGTTAGCTTCTCAATATCTGCGTTGGCTTTTTCACTCATTGTTATCTACCTTAAATCATTTAGTCTGCGGTTGCTGAAAGGTCACCCTTTGCCAAGCGAAGTTTCAGTTTGGTTCCCGATGCAACAGCCGCTGCATCGCTTAGCACGTGACCTTTTTCATCACGGATGACCGCGTAGCAGCGATCGAGAGTGCCCTGAGGTGACAGTGACTTCACCTGCTGGCGAAGGTGATCTAGCTGCATGAAGGATTGGTTCAGCAGCGAAGCAAAAGCGTTGCGACCACCGGCAACTAAGAGTTCAAGGCGTTCCTCTAAGTTTTCAACGAACGCGTATGGGTTCGCGAGTGCAGGGCGAGAGCGAACCTGTGTCAGAAAGTTCAACTCGGTGTTGATGCGACCACTCAAAGCACCGGTAATTCGAAGCACCGCGGCCCCCAGCATTTCACGCTCATGCACCACATCAGGCACCACTCGCTTTGCGGCATCCGTTGGGGTAGAAGCCCTGAGGTCGGCAACATCGTCTAGCACCGGCCGATCGTTCTCGTGACCGATTGCCGAAACCACGGGCTTTGAGCAAGCTGCAGCTGCCCGAACCAGGGCCTCATCGCTGAAAACAAGAAGGTCCATGAATGAACCACCACCGCGAGCCACGATGATTACGTCAACCGAAGAATCAGCATCGAGTTCTTTCAAGGCAGCAATGACCTGAGGGGCAGCCGAGTCGCCCTGCACCAAAGTATTCATCACGCGAAACTGAACCTCAGGCCAACGAAGCTTGGCATTTTGCAAAACATCTTTTTCAGCATCGCTGTTAGCACCGGTAATCAAACCGATGCAGTTTGGCAAGAATGGCAGTGGTTGTTTGACCTGGGTCAAACCTTCGGTAGCCAACTTCGCGCGCAAAGCCTCAATGCGTTCAAGCAGGTCACCGAGACCAACTTTCTTAAGATGCAATACCGAAGAAGAAAGCTTGCCGCTCTTTGGCCAAAACTCTGGCTTGATCAGTGCAACAACGCGGTCGCCCTGCTTGATGCTCTGGTCAACATTGGCAAGGTTCCAGGCGTGAATATCAATAGCTGCCTCAGCGACCAAGTCCTTCAGCTGAATAAAAGCATTGCCGCGATCTGGGTTCATCGAGATTTTTGCAATCTCACCTTCAACCCAAACGCTACCCAAACGCGAGATGTAATCCTTGATTCCAGCGCCAAACTTGGCAACGCTAAAGGGTTCGCTCTGCGAGCTGTTCTTTGGTGCCGGTGCCTCTGCTCCCCAGGTACCTAAGTCAGACATGAACTCCACCGCTTATCATTGGAACGTGATTGTTTCTAAGGATACTGGCGTTCTGCGACAAGTAATCGACCCAGCCGAATCTGGTTCTAAGCGAGTACTCCTTGCATCCCCTCGCGGCTACTGCGCCGGTGTTGACCGCGCTGTCATCGCGGTTGAAAAAGCTCTCGAGCACTATGGCGCACCTATCTATGTGCGCAAAGAAATCGTTCATAACAAGCACGTGGTCACCTCGCTGCAAAAGCGCGGTGCCATCTTCGTTGAAGAAGTAGATGAAGCCCCTGAAGGTAGCATCCTAGTATTCTCAGCTCACGGTGTTAGCCCAGCTGTTGTGAAAGCAGCCGAAGAACGTGG
>JBJTOA010000146.1:0-5622 GCA_046074285.1 Micrococcales bacterium | reverse complement strand
GAGAATTCCAACCAGAACTACATCGTGCTCGGTCCTAAGGCCTGGGCATTGGGCAACTAGTCTTTAGCGACTAACTTAAGCACTCGCACTTCTGGTCGACAAGCAAACCGCACCGGTGCAAAAATCGAATGTCCTAAACCGGCACATACGTTCAACCAAAGTTGCTTTTTGTTCTTCGGCCAAACGCTTAATCCCTTAGCTGCCGACCTTGGCAAATCGCAGTTAGTTACCAGAGCGCCAAAACCAGGAATGCAAACTTGACCACCGTGTGTGTGACCAGCGAAAAGCATTGGCACATCGGCTTCGAGAAACGCGTCAATCACATCGAGGTAGGGGGCATGAGTAATGCCGATTAGAACCTCGCCCGACTTAGCTTTCGCGGCATTGACGGCTACCGATTTCAAATCAGCCAGGTGCTCATGCCGATCATCTACTCCCACGAAGCGTAAAACTGAGTTCTTGATTTTTAGGCTCTGGGTTGCATTGTTCACATTCAGCCACCCAGCGTTTTCGAATCCGGTAAGAAGTTCTTCGGTCGGCAAGCGTTCTGCGCTGTGACGATCGGTTGGTTTGATTAGGTAGGTGAACGGGTTACGAGGTGTCGGAACAAAATAGTCATTCGACCCGTTTACAAAAGCACCGGGTTTCTTGAGCAGACCTTGCAAAGCCTCAAGCGTGTAGGGGACTGCATTGCGGTGCCCCAGATTATCGCCGGTATCGATCACCAAATCGACATCAAGATTGGCTAGTTTCTTGACGAACTTTTGTTTGCGGTTCTGCCAAGGTGCAAAGTGAAAGTCACTGATGTGAAGCACACGAATTGGCTCTGCACCTTTTTGAAGCACGGCAATAGTTTGATCTTCTTCATGCACCGTAAAAAGTTGGCGCTCGATGAAGATTCCCCAGATTGCACAGCCAAAACCAACTAGAACAACCAGCAACAGAACAAGCTGCCAGATTTCCAAGTTAGCCACTGATGACTAGCAGAATCAAACCGGATGCATCCGCTTCGGTTCCGGCACTAGGAATCGTGCGAACCACATTTCCCTTCGGAATATCAGGGTCATTTACATAGAACTGGCCCTGGGTGGCTGGGTTCGGAATATCAGCACCGGCAAAGCCTGCGTCAGTAATTGCCTGTCGAGCTTGCTCAACTGTCATACCACGAACATCTGGAACTATTATCTTTCCGCCAATGCTCAGGCGAATCTCAATCAGTGTGCCGCTAGCCAAAGTTCCACCTGAACCGCTAGCAAAACCAACCATGCCAGCTGCCACCGGAGAAACAATGGTCTTTGCGCTCAGTTTCACTCCGAAGCCAGCTTGCTCGAGCTTAGCCGTGGCATCTGCTGGGCTAAGACCAATCACATCCGGAACCTGAACCATGGTTACACCGGTCAGATCAGTCTTGATTACAGGCAGAGGCCCCGGTTTGTAACTGCGGTTGGCAAACTTCATAACACCGCGCCAAATCGTGTGACGCAAGGTGCTGGCTTGCTTGCCATTGATGTAGGTGCTTCGCATCGACTTAAGACCGACAACGTTTCCCACCCAAACCGAAGTTGCCAGTTTGCTTGAGAAACCAGACATCCAGGTGTGAATACCAGAGTCAGTGGTTCCGGTCTTACCAGCTAGGTCGGCACCGTCTCCGGTTGATGAGGCACCACCGGTACCGCCACGAATTACCGAACGCATTGCGACGATCATCGCTGAGGCAACCTCAGGAGAAACTGCTTCATTGCAAACTGTTTGCGGTACGGCAATCTCTTCGCCGCTAGAGCGCTTGACCAAACGATCAATCGCGATAGGCGAGCAGTACTTGCCACCATTTGCGATTCCCGCAAAGGCCGCGGCAACGCTTAGCGGTGCGATTTCGTTAACACCGAGAATCGATGACTGGCTGTATCCCAGCGGAGCCCCATCGGCACGGTGAATACCAAATCGCATTGCGGTGTCGCGAATATCGCAGAGGTCTAGCTTGGTTGCCATGGCGGCGAAGGCGGTGTTTTCAGAAATAGCGGTAGCGCGCTGAACTGAAACGTCTTCAGGTTCTTTTTTCTGGTCGTTCTTCGGCGCCCAGTTATCAACCAGACCACCGCACTTGGCACTGAAGTCGCTAGGTAGGTATTCGCGTTCGCGGGCATCAACATGGTCACCGAGTTTGCGACCAGCAATCAACCACTGTGCGAGGGTAAAGACTTTGTAAGTCGAACCAACCTGGAAACCAGATGAACCACCGTAGGTTTTGTCAGTGGCGTAGTTCACCGAAGTATGACCAGGCAGGTCTTTAGCGCCTTCGGTTTGGTCGAAGACTCGGTTGACTGCCATAGAAATGATGCGACCGGTGCCAACCTCAACCGTGACCGAGGCGCTACCAACTCTGCTCTTGTCAGCTGAAGGAACAGCCTTCTTGATTACGCTGTCGGCATTGCGCTGCACGTTCAAATCTAGGGTGGTGTAAATCTCTAGACCACCGCGACGAAGCAGGTTTTCGCGCTCTTCAGGGGTGTAACCAAACTCAGGTGAGTTACGAATAGTCCAAACCACAAAGTCACAGAAAAACGCAGTGGTCTGATCTGCTTCACAACCAGCAGGTTCAGTGGTCGCGGTCGCTGCCACATTTTCTTGCTTGGCTTTTTCATATTCACTCTGGGTGATGTACTTTGCATCAAGCATGTTCTTGAGCACATAGTCACGGCGTGACTTAGCGCGGTCTAGGTTTTCAGCCTTGTCTGGTCGGTAGTCGTTCGGTGACTTGAGCATCGCAGCCAGCATGGCAGCCTGTGCGATGTCTAGGTTCTTTGCGGTGACGCCGTAGTAATACTCAGCTGCCTGCTCAACACCGTAGACACGACCACCAAAGAATGACAGGTTGAGGTAACCAGCCAGAATATCTTTTTTGCTGACTTCTTGTTCGAGCTGCAGAGCAAGTCGAATCTCTTTGATCTTGCGGTAAATGCCTGGGATGCCGCTCGATACGGTGGCTGCAGCCGCGGCTTCTTTGTCGCCAGATTGGGTGGCAATTTCAACCAAAGTGTTCTTCACGTATTGCATGGTGATGGTTGAACCGCCAGGGCCGCCACCGCCGCTTACCGCGTTACCTAAGGTTGCACGAATGAATGAAATCCAGTCGACACCGCCGTGCTCGTAAAAGCGTGGGTCTTCGGTAGCCACAGTGGCATTTACTACGTTTTCAGACATCGATTCAAACGGAATCGACTTGCGGTTCTCTTCGAAGAAGGTAGCAATCTCAACTGGCTGACCATCTTGAAGGGCATAAATGGTTGATGCGTCAGAGCCGTTTACCGGTTTAATGTTTGCTGGCAGACTCTGGAAAATTTCGAGTGCGGTACTTGCGACTTTTCCACCGGCAATCAAGGCTGGAGCGAAGAACAGAGATGCGATGACGCCGAAAATGGCACTCCACGCCACAAATCTCGGGAGCACGCCAAAATTGCGGTTATTTTTGTCACGCATAGACTCTAGGTTACCTTCTTAAAGCGAAAGGAACCCGCAAAAAATGACTAACACAGAACATTCACAGAAGTGGGAATACGTCACTGTACCCCTGCAAATCCACAGCACAACCGAGATTTTGAACCTCTGGGGCAAGAAGGGCTACGAGCTGATTCAGGTAGTAACCACGCCGCAAGGTGGTCTAGTAGCCTTTCTGAAGAAACCACTTGAGGCCTAGAAGGAAAAATGTCGAAAATCGAAGCTCGCCTTATTGAACTTGGGCACCCGCACACCGAGGTTGCAAAACCGGTTGCGGCCTACATCCCAGCGGTGATTACCGGCAATCTGGTTTTCACCAGCGGGCAACTTCCGTTCGTCGAGGGCAAGCTGCCAGCTACCGGCAAGGTTGGTGCAGACATTAGCCCAGAGCAGGCTAAAGAACTTGCCAAACTCTGTGCTCTGAATGCGCTCGCTGCAGCCAAAATGGCTATCGGTGATCTAGACCGCATCACTCGTATCGTCAAGGTAGTTGGCTTTGTAGCTAGCACTCCAGATTTCACTGGGCAACCTGCTGTCATAAATGGCGCAAGCGAATTTCTCGGTGAAGTTTTCGGCGACATCGGGGTTCACGCTCGCAGCGCAGTCGGGGTTGCGGTGCTTCCTCTCGACTCTGCAGTCGAGGTTGAAATCATCGCTGAATTCGAGTAACCGAACTACAGTTTTTTAGTTCCGGTTCCCGGACCCATCAGCTGGTTTAGATCTTTATAACCTTTGCCTAGCTGAGCCATGATTTTGGTCATCACACCGACATCGGCCAGGGTAGTGGTATCTCCGATGTCACGCCCCTCTGCAATGTCACGCAACAGGCGACGCATGATTTTGCCCGAGCGAGTCTTTGGCAGTTCAGGAACCACAAGCACCTGACGTGGGCGCGCAATCGCACCAATCTCTTTCGAAACCCAAGCTCGAAGTTCGGCATTGACGCGTTCATCATCGCCGGCTTCTTCAACCTTCTCAGTGCGAAGAATCACAAAACCAACTGGGATTTCACCGGTGATTTCATCGGATGCCCCAACCACGGCTGCCTCTGCAACCCAAGGGTGAGCGACCAGCGCCGACTCAATTTCTGCGGTCGATAACCTGTGACCTGAAACATTCATCACATCGTCAACACGACCGAGAACCCAGAGGTCACCCTCGTCGTCTAGCTTTGCTCCATCATCTGCGAAGTACTTGCCTGCAAAGCGTGACCAGTAACCCTCAATGTAGCGATCAGGGTTTTGCCAAATTCCGCGAAGCATCGAAGGCCAAGGTTCAGTGATTGCGAGGTAACCGCCGTGACCCGCACCAACTTCTTTGCCCTCGTCGTCGATTACCGCCATTGAAATTCCCGGCAGCGCAAGTTGCGCTGAACCAGGCTTGAGCGAGGTAACTCCCGGAAGCGGCGAAATCATGATTGCGCCGGTTTCGGTCTGCCACCAGGTGTCAACAATTGGGCAGTTGCCGCCGCCGATTACGTCGCGGTACCACATCCAGGCTTCTGGGTTAATCGGTTCGCCAACCGAACCGAGCACGCGAAGGCTCTTCAAGTTGAACTTGTCAGGAATCTCGCGACCGGCTTTCATAAATGAGCGAATCGCGGTTGGTGCGGTGTAGAAAATCGTGACGCCATACTTCTCGATAATCTCCCACCAACGACCTGGGTGTGGGGTGTCGGGAGTTCCCTCGTACATGATCTGGGTTGCACCATTTACCAGTGGCCCGTAAACCACATAGCTGTGCCCGGTAATCCATCCAACGTCGGCCGTGCACCAGTAAACATCGTTCTCTGGGTGCAGGTCAAAAACGTTTCGGTGGGTGTAACTAGCCTGGGTGAGGTAGCCACCCGAGGTGTGCAAAATACCCTTCGGTTTACCGGTGGTTCCCGAGGTGTAAAGAATGAACAGCGGGTTTTCGGCAGGGAAAGCCTGAGCATCATGCTCGGCACTCTGCTTATCTACTGCGTCTTGCCACCAAATATCTAACTCGTCATTCCAGGCAACTTCTTGACCGGTTCGCTTTACCACGAGCACGTGCTTCACCGAGGGTGACTTACCGTGAGCCACATGATCCAAACTTCTTCTTATTGCCAGATATCAGTGTGGCATTGAATGCTATTGACACAAG
>JBJTOA010000145.1:0-9271 GCA_046074285.1 Micrococcales bacterium | reverse complement strand
GAAGTCAGAAGGCTGGTTGATGCAGTCGGCGGCCAGCAGGCGGCCGTTCTTGTAATACAAAACTGAGAATGACTCTTCGTCTGGGTTGCCGCGAACCACGGTTTGGTCATAGCCTGTCGAGAGCCCAGCAATCTGAAGCTTGAGATCAGCCTGGTCACTCCAGAACCAAGGCAATGCGTGATAAGGCTCGCGGTTACCCATGAGAGTTTTGGCTGCGACCTTCGCCTGATCAACCGCGTTCTGCACGCTCTCGAGTCGAACCTGGCCCTCAGCACCGGTTGGGTTTGGCAGCATCACGGCATCGCCAGCTGCAACCACGAGCGGGTTAGAAGTTTCGGCGAACTCATTCACGAGGATGGCCCCATTCGCGAGTTCAATACCGAGCAGGTCGGCAATCTCTGTGCGAGCCAAGACCCCAATGCCAACCATGACGATGTCTGCGGGAACAACGCTTCCGTCTTCCATCTTCACACCGGTAACTTTGGTGTCACCTTCGAAGCCAGCTATGCGAGCGTTGAGAACAATGTTTGCTCCGCGGCGCTCGTGAGCGTTCTTGAAAAATTCGCTGGTGATTGGGCAAACTGCGCGGGCCATCATGCGATCGGCACCTTCGAGCACGGTAACTCGCTTGCCAGCTTTTTCACCTACTGCTGCAACCTCAAGACCTATGAAACCGCCACCGATAACTACTAGGTTGTTGGCGTGATCCCAGCGGGCACGAAGGGCACGTGCATCGAGAATGCTACGCATGTAAAGCACACCATCGAGGTCAGAACCTTCGATGTTGAGCTTGCGTGGCACTGAGCCTGGAGTGAGGGCAACTTTCTCGAAAGTTAGTTTGCGGCCACTTGCCGTGGTTGCTGTTTTGGCATCCGTGTTGATATCAACGATTGCATCGCCAAGAATCAGTTCGATGTTGTTCTCGGCATAGAAATGTTCGTTTCTGAACTGCAGGCTTTCATCGTCGGCTTCGCCATAGAGGTATGCCTTCGAAAGCGGCGGGCGCTGATATGGTGCAATCGACTCATCACCAACTATGGTGATGTTTCCCGAGTAGCCCTCTTCGCGAAGGCTATCGGCAATCTGCATGCCAGACTGGCCTGCACCGATGATCAGAATGCCGCTCATGATTAGACCTGCTTAGGTGCAATCGTGACGCGAAGACCGTCGAAGGCATCGCACATCTTTAGCTGGCAGCTGAGTCTTGAGTTGTCTTGACGGTCGCAAGCAGCACCATCGAGCATGTCGTCTTCGAGGTCGCTTGGGCCACCAACGATGTCGGTAAACGCTTCATCAACGAACACATGACAGGTTGCGCAAGAGCAAGCGCCACCGCACTCGGCAACGATTCCCTTGATGCCGTTGCTCACAGCAGTCTGCATAACCGAGTCGCCATCGCGAGCGTCGAGAGTCTTCTCGCTGCCGTCTGGCAAGATGTAGGTTACTTTTGGCATTTGTTCGCTTTCTGTTAGATGAACTGTTTTCCGCCGTCAACCACAAGGGTTTGACCGGTGATGAAATCTGATCTGTTACTTGCTAAGAAGATGGCAGCGCCAACGATGTCGTCAGGTTGGCTTGCTCTTTTAAGTGCACCACGGTCAACGCCGTAGTTCTCGGCATTCTCAATGAGTGAGAGAGAGGCATCGGTCAAAGTGAAGCCTGGCGCAATGGCATTTACGGTAATGCCCTTCTCGCCAACCTCTTTTGCCATCACGCGAGTCATGCCGATCACGGCTGATTTGGATGCAACATAGTGCATCCACATCGGTGAGCCGCTAAATACAGTGGCCGAGGCGATGTTCACAATGCTGCCGCCAGCGCTCATGTGCGGGAACACCGCTGCCGAGACAATCCAGCAACCTTTGACATTCACGTTCATCACGCGATCCCAGTCGGCTTCGTCGATGTCGGTGAACTTGGCGCGCTTCAAAGTTGCGTAGATTGCAGCGTTGTTCACAAGCACGTCAATTCCACCGAAAGCGGCGACGGCAACTGAAGCCATCTCGTTAGCCGAAGTTTTGCTGGTTACATCAACCTTGACTGCAAGGGCTTGACCGCCAGCAGCTTGAACCATGCGAGCTGTTTCTTCAACGCCCTCGAGCTGAACGTCAGCAACCACAACTTTGCAACCCTCAGCAGCAAAGCCAAGCGCAAACTGACGACCGAGACCGCCGGCGGCACCGGTGATTACGACTACCTTGCCCTTGAGGCCAAAACCTTCACTCATTAGTGGTTACCTTTCGGGCGGTAGAGAGTCTTTACTTGCGGGCTCTGGTCGATGCACGCGATTGAAACTAGAACGCGGCTCATTGCCTTGCCTTGCTTGGTGAAAAGTTCGTTGTAAGAACGGAATGCGCAAAGTCGAAGCGACTCGTGATCGTTGATGCCGAACCAGTCATTCACAACGCGACGGCCGTGAGGGGTAACTCGCCAAATTTTGTCTGCGTCTTTCACAAGCGAATCGTTTAGGTTGATCGGTGCGTGACGCGAGTCGTGACCATCGATGATTGCGCAAATCTGATCAATGTCGCCGGCAGGTAATCCCGCCTGGGTAAGAATGTCTCGGGCGATGCGAGCGCCCTCTTTTTCATGCTGGATGACCAGGTGGGCGCGGCTTCCGTCGCGGTCTGGTGCGATTGCTTCTAGAGCCTCGCGTTCATTTACTGTTGACCAGCCGATGTCGTGAATCAAAATCGCTGGTAGCACGATGTTTTCGTCAGCTTCAGGAATCTCGGCAAGAAGTGCCTTGGCGATTCCGTAAGCGTAGAGACAGTGACCATCGTTGTCACGGGTTTTGAGTTGGTTGTGGGCGAGTTCCCAAATGGCAGCGTCGCGTTCGGTAAGTTCGAACATTCCTGGAACGACGTCGGCTGGCGGAACTTTGTCTGCCACCTCTCGTCCGAGGTAGTTGATCTTGCCTGGTACTGCTGACATTTGGGAACTCGCTTTAACTTTTGACTAACCGATAACTTCGACGCGACCGTTTGAACCGTCGACTCGAAGCATCATGCCTGTCTTAATCTTGGTTGATGCCGAACCGGTACCGGTTACAGCTGGCAAGCCATATTCGCGGCAAACGATTGCCGCGTGGCTCATCATGCCGCCGATGTCGGTAACAGTTGCCTTGATCTTGCCAAATACCGGGCCCCAAGACGGAGCCGTGGTTGAAGCAACGAGAATCTCGCCATCCTCAAGCTGGTCAAGTTGATCTGGGCCGGTAATGACGCGTGCCTTACCTTCAACAACACCTGGTGAAGCAGCCATGCCCTTTAGCACGCCTTCTTCTTGGTCATCGCTGCCAAGCCACTGCTGAACCTGCTCGGTGGTGATACCCCAAAGCATTACGGTGAATGGCTCGTTGATTTCGGCAGGTGGCTCGTTGAACGCAGGCTCTGGGCGTGCAGTTGAAAGCGCGGCGACGATCTTGCGACGACGCTCGATTTCTTCTGGCCAGTAGCTAGGTGCGATGCAGTCTGCGCCAACACCCCAACCGGTTGCGAGGTCGAACAATACTGGTCGAACTTCGTCACGGGTTAGGTACAGCATGTCGTCTGGTTCATTCCAGAAGCCATAGCCGTGAAGCACGCGCGAAAGCTGACGAACCTTGCGCCAGAACACACCCATGGTCCAGTGCTCAATGTAGAAGTTGTGGTCTTCTACGTATGGGTACACGGTGCGAGCAAGACCGAGCTTGCCCTGGAAGGTAGCCAGTGCTTCACCAGAGAGAATCTCTGAGTACTCGCTAACAATGCGGTCGCGCTCAACCAGCAGGTCGCCCTTTGGTCGGTGCAGGTGCTCGCCCTTGGCAGCACGCTTCACGTAGTCCTGAACGTAACCCATTGGTAGGTCTAGGTGGTCACGCCAGTAGACGTCTGAACCATAGAAACCGTTACCCGAGGTGTAGTTGAACCATGGGTCCTTGGCGTTGTTCCAAGCGTGAATCCACTCGCGGCCCTTCTCGCTTTCACCAAGTGCGTTGAGAATCTTCTCTGCGCCATCGTGCTTTGCGAATACATCTGCAAGGCCGAGGTTAGCTGCAAGACCAGCAAGGTTCTTTAGCTCGTCATCTGGGCGGAACAGCACGCTGTCAACACCCATAACCATCTTTGCGATTGCAAGGTCTGGAATACCCGGGAAGGTCTCTTTGCAGAACATGAAGAAGTCAAGGTAGGCAACGTAACCGAGGTTTAGGAACTCGAAGTGGTATTCCCATTTCTGGTAGGCAAGCTGAATCAACTTGTCGTAGTCAGCCATCATCTTTGCGGTTGGGTCAATACCCGCACCGGTTTCGATAACCGAGAAGTCAACCATCTCAGGAAGAGCGTGGAATTCAATGGCATCCATCTCTTCGATGGTTGCGTGAACTTTCTTCTTCCAGTTCTCTAGCAGTGAGTCCCAGTTTGCGAAGTAGTGACCTGCACGCTGCAAGAAGTGAGGCACACGATCAGGAATCAACTCTGGGGCCACACCAACCGGGCTCATGTAGCAGTATCCGTTGTGGATTCTGAATTCGATGCCGTTGGCTGGCGGAATGATGTAGTGGCGGGTGTTGTAAGCACCGAGGCAGCGAACGGCGAACTCAACACCGACGGTCTCGAAAGGCTTAAAAACGTTTGGCCAGTGCTGGCTGTCACAGAACCAGAACTTTTTGTCTTCGTTGGCACGCAAGTTGTCGCGGAACACAAGGTTGTATGGGTATAGCTCTTGCCAACCTTCGGCGCCCTTAGGTGCTTTCAGGTCGTATGGCGAATCAAAACTTTTACGCTTCACAATCGCTCGCTTTCTTATTACTCGTCGTTGAGTGTTCTAGTTTTTGAAACGATCAGCCATCTGCGCCATGAGCGAGTTGGTGATTGCTTCGATTCCAGACCCGGCCGAGGTCATCTTGACCTCAACTGGCTTCTGACTCCAAACGGTTTCAGGGCGTGACTGCAACAGCAGCACGTTCTTACCGTCTGGAAGATCTGCATCGATTGCCCATTCGATGTCTTGCACTGAGCCGTAGTGCTTCTCAGCACTCTTAGCCAGGCGGGCAACTGCGATTAGTTCGTCATCTGAAAGGCACTGTGAGTTACGTCGAGGTTCTTCAACCTCACGTTTTGCAACGCCACCGGTGCCATCAGGTACAAGCTCTTCATGCTTATCGCTAATCATCTTCTTCACAACGTGAAGCATGATCTTGTCGATTACAAAGTTGTCAGGGGTAACTTCACCAGAAACCACCATTTCGCCAAGACCCCAGCTTGCGTCAACCACAATCTTTGAGCGGTCGCCGTTTGTTGGGTCGATGGTCATTGCAACACCGCTGGTGCGCGAGTTGACCATCTTCTGAACCGCAACAGCCATCGACAAGCCTTCATCAGGAATGTTGTTGGCAGCTCGGTAGGTCATTGCGCGTGAGGTGTACAAAGAAGCCCAGCACTCGCGAATCTTGTGCATCACATTCGAGCGGCCAACGATCCAGAGGTAAGTGTCTTGCTGACCTGCAAAAGAGGCATCCGGTAGGTCTTCTGCCGTTGCTGAAGAACGAACCGCAACCGGCACCTCGCCACCGCAAAGCTGCATCAGTGCTTCATAAGCCGCGTGAGTTTCAGCGTGAACGTCTTCGGGTACCGGCTGGTTCAAAATCAAATCACGGATGGCCGCCGAAACCTGGTCAACTGCGGCGACATTGGCGAAGTCGAGACCGTTCATCAACTCAGCAATCTGGTTGTGCAGATTGGTCTGGTTCATAACCGCGTCGAAGGCATCGGTGGTAACCGCAAACCCAGGAGGAACCGGAGCCCCAGCCTTGGTCATAATCGCCAAAGAGGTGCACTTGCCGCCGAGCTTCTCGTGAAGCGGAGTCTCTTCTGAATCAAATGGGAAGGTGTACATGTGATTTCCTTTCACAGCCGACTTAGGCTGCGTCCCATTCCACTGGAACTGCGGTTGGTACGCGGAAGGATAGGTTTTCTCCAAAACTGATTTCGGATCCAGGCTTGAGCCGCAGTGAAGGCACATTCTTGGTAATCTCCTCAAGTGCTACGCGAGCTTGCAACTTTGCAAGCAGGTTTCCTAGGCAGAAGTGAATTCCGTAACCGAAAGCCAGGTGGCTACGGGCGTTCTCTCGACCGATATCAAACACGTCTGGCTGGTCGAAGACTGCCTTGTCGCGGTTGGCCGAGCCCATTACCAACAGGATGTTAGATCCCTTTGGAATTTCAACTCCGCCAATCACGCCATCTTTCACAGCCCTGCGTCGCCAAGCCACGATCGAAGGTGAAAAACGAAGCACCTCATCGATTGCAGCTGGAATCTTGGTTGGGTCAGCAACCAGTGCTTCGTAGGCGTCACGGTGTTGAAGCAAAACGCGAACCGCATTAGAAATCAAAGTGGTGGTCGTCTCGTGACCAGCGAAAAGCATCGAGTAGAAAACCGAAGCAATCTCGTGATCGCTAATGTCTTCACCTGCAGCCTGCAACTCAACAAAGTCGGTTGCTAGGTTGTCACCTGGGTTCTTCTTGGCATTCTCAACTAGGTGCTGGCAGTAGTTCCAGTAGCTAACTAGGTTCTTTGCGTGAGGAATCTGCTCTTCGTCAGTTAGCTCAACCCAGGTCATCACCGCGCGGCTAGTAGCCCACTCTTTGACCTCAGGAATCTTGCTAACCGGAACACCGATCAGGGTAAGAATGGTGATGGTTGGCAAATCGTAGGCAATATCTGCCAACACATCTCCACCGGCACTCCCCTTGGCCAACATGTTCTCAATCAAAACGTTTACATTGTCGCGAATCAGAGGTTCCATTACCTTGTAGCGACGAGGGGTGAAAGCTTTAGAAGCTACTGCACGAATGCGAGTGTGTTCAGGCGGAATGCGAGCTGACAAACCTGAGTAAGCAGTGAAGCCACCTTCTTGCATGATTTTCTTGGCTGGCTCACCAGGGGCACGAACCGGAGCCTGAGCATTCTCAGAAGAGAAGGTCTCCCAGTTTTCAAAAGTTGACTTTACGTCGTCGTAACGCGTAACCACGTAGTAACCGATGCGGTCATCGAACATAACCGGCTGTTCCGTGCGTAGTTCTTCATAACTAGGGAACGGGTTGTTCATGTTGTATGGCTCAAAGTTGTGGTAATCAACAGTGTTCTGAGCTTCAGACATCATTGTCCTTTCGTGGAGCGTTGAGCCAATACTGTCGAAAGGTATTCCAACAGTGAAACCTCATTCTCACTCAGTGAGAAAGCATTATCGTAACGGAATGGTTACGCGCCCCTTCGCAGCAGGCGTCAAAGCCCGCTGAATCCCCTCAACCGTACCTTTCAGATACGGCAACAGCGCTAACAATTCATCACCGCGTGAAGACTCAAGAACAATCCCCACGGATGCAATGCACTCGCCCGAAACTACAACCGGAACAGCAATCGACGAAGCACCAATACGCATCTGTTCAACGGTGATTGAGTAACCCTGACGCTTCACCTGACGAAGCTCTCGATCTAACGCTTCGCGCGACAGAACAGTCTTGGTGGTAGGTGCCGAAAGCGTCTTATCTAAATAAGCATTTACGAACCAGGTTGGCTCAGCTGCCAACAGCACTCGCCCAACAGCGGTTGCGTGCAATGGCAAACGCGAACCAATCCTCGAAACCGTAGGCAGCTTCTTCGTGCCGTAAATCTTGTCAACATACAAAGCATTCGCGCCCTGCCGAACAGCCATGTGCACGTTCTCATGAGCCACATCAAATAGATCTTGCAAGAACGGGCGAATCACATGCTCACGTTGCTGCACACCAGCGTGCTGTCCCAGCTCCCAAATTCGCATGCCCACCTGGTAGCGGCCATCCTTCAATTTGGTAAGAGCACCCCAAGCCTCTAGATCACCAACAAACCGATAGGCCGAAGAAAGTGGAATGCCGGTCTTCTCTGAAATCTGCTTAATCGAAAGGGGCTTAGAACTACCCTCAAAAGCACCGAGCACACCAAGCAACCTGCCGGTTACCGAAACCTCTGCATCTTTCATGCCCTGTGCCATAGTTTTCAGTTTAGGCATATCGAATGACTAGTCTTTGACTATGAGCGATGTTGAAGAATACTTCGAGGCACTACCTGCCGAACTGAAACCCCTAGCCAGCAAAATAAAAAGCATCATCGAAGCCGCCCTGCCCCACTGCAAAACCAAGGTCTGGCACTCGATTCCGGTTTGGTTCGACGAAGGCAACCCCATCGCTACCTACTTCGAAAAGAAGGGCAAGATTTCAGTCATGTTCTGGAACGGCCAGAAATTCGACGAAAAGGGTTTGAAATCAGTCGGCAAATACTCTGCAGCCGACATCACCTACGAAAACGAAGATACCCTCAACGAAAAACAACTCAAAGCTTGGCTCAAAGAAGCTAAAGCCAAACCTCAAACCGACCTCGCAATGCGCGTAAAAGTTTAAAGAAAAAGAGCCCCGACAAAATCGAGGCTCTAATCTTTTAAGCTCTACTCAGAAGCGCGAGCAATAATCAGTTCGCGAACACGCCCAGCATCTGCTGAACCCTTCATCGCCTGCATAACAGCGCCGATTACAGCGCCAGCAGCCTGAAGTTTGCCTTCACGAATCTTCTCGAGAACATCTGGCTGCTTAGCCAATGCTTCATCGATTGCTGCGAGCAATGCACCATCGTCTGAAACAACCTCAAGACCACGAGCCGCGACAACAGCCGATGGCGAACCCTCACCTGCAAGCACATAGGTCAAAACCTCACGCGCAAGACGGTCATTGATCTTGCCCGACTCAACCAAGCCAGCCAACTCAGCAACCTGAGAAGGCGTAATAGCCAAAGCTGAAATCTCAACGTCATCAGCATTCGCAATACGGGCAAGCTCGCCAGTCCACCACTTACGGGCAGCCTGTGGCTTAGCGCCGGCAGCAACAGTCTCTGAAATCTCGTCAAGAAGACCAGCGTTGACAACATCGCGGAACTCCAGGTCACTGAACTGCCACTCCCCCTGCAGACGCTTGCGACGCTCAGCTGGGTTCTCAGGCAACGCAGCACGAAGAGATGAAATCAAAGCTTCAGACGGCTGAACCGGAACCAAGTCAGGCTCAGGGAAGTAGCGGTAGTCATCGGCATCGCTCTTTGGGCGACCAGAAGATGTCGAACCTTTGTCTTCGTGCCAGTGACGCGTTTCCTGCGTGATGGTTCCGCCATTAGCAAGAATGTGTGCCTGGCGCTGAATCTCGTAACGCACCGCACGCTCAATCGAACGAAGTGAGTTCACGTTCTTGGTCTCGGTACGAGTACCAAG
>JBJTOA010000144.1:0-2875 GCA_046074285.1 Micrococcales bacterium | reverse complement strand
GTATTCTTTCCAGCCCAAAATTGACTCAGAAAGCAGCACTTCTGTGACTGGTGATGCTTGCAAACCAGAGCTTACGATTCGACGTAAATCCTCTTCGTCATAGGCAAATCCAGAACCTAGACCGCCCATTGTGAACGACGGTTGAACCATAACCGGATACTTCAATTCTTCAACGGCGCTCAGGGCCTGCTCTAAAGTGCCGCAGATCACTGACTTCGCAACGTCGGCGCCGGCATCAAGCACCAGCTGCTTAAAGATCTGTCGATCTTCACCTTTTTTGATTGCGTCTACCTTGGCGCCGATTAGCTCAACGTCATACTTTTCTAGAATGCCGCGTTCGTGAAGTGCCATCGCCGCGTTTAGCGCGGTCTGGCCACCTAGCGTTGGCAAAACTGCATCTGGGCGCTCTTTGGCGATGATGGTTTCAATGACTTCTGGTGTGATTGGCTCGACATAGGTTGCGTCAGCAAAGTCTGGGTCAGTCATGATGGTGGCCGGGTTTGAGTTGACCAAAATCACGCGGATGCCTTCTGCGCGAAGCACGCGACAGGCTTGGGTGCCTGAATAGTCGAACTCACAGGCCTGACCGATAACAATCGGACCAGAACCGATCACGAGAACTGAGTTGATGTCTGAGCGCTTTGGCATTAGTTGTCCTTAGAAGCTTTGATTACTTCGACTAGCCGGTCGAATAGGTAGTTGCTGTCGTGCGGCCCGGCGGCGGCCTCTGGGTGGTATTGCACAGAGAATGCAGCGATGTCTAGGCATTCGAGACCCTCAACACAGTTGTCATTGAGACTAATGTGACTTACCTTGACCTTGCCAAATCCAGCAGGCGAAGCTACTGCTTCGCCGTTCTCTCCCCCAGGCACTCGAACCGCGAAGCCGTGGTTGTGCGCAGTAACTTCAACCTTTCCAGTCTTGCGATCGAGAACTGGCTGGTTTATTCCGCGGTGCCCGAAAGGAAGCTTGTAGGTGTCGAAACCCAGAGCTCTACCGAGCAGTTGATTGCCGAAGCAAATGCCAAAGAAAGGCACCTTGTTGCTTAGAACCTCGCGAAGCACTTTTACCTGACCTTCGCTCGCGCTCGGGTCACCCGGCCCGTTCGAGAAGAACACCGCGTCAGGCTTTGAAGCCAGCAGAGTTGCAGCATCGACTTTTGCAGGGAAAACCGTGACGTCGAGACCGCGGGCATTCATGTGCTCAATAGTTGAGCGCTTGATTCCAAGGTCAACGATTGCCACTTTTCCTACGAATTCACCCTCGTGGGCGACTGTGTAAGGTTCGCTAGTGCTAACAGCATCGCTTAGTGAGAGACCCTTCATTTCGGCGGCAGCGAGAACTTCGTCAAGTTGTTCGGCCTCGGTGCGGTCGAACTCAGCACCACTGAAAACACCGCCGCGCATTGCACCTCGATCACGAAGGTGTCTGGTTAGTGCTCTGGTGTCAATTCCAGAGATTCCCACGACCGAATACTTCTCAAGTTCTTCTGGAAGGCTGGCTTCACTTCTGAAATTGCTCACTATGCGAGATGCATCACGCACCACGTATCCGGCAACCCAGACCTTACTCGACTCTTCGTCACGAGCATTAACACCGGTGTTGCCGATGTGCGGTGCGGTCTGCACGACAATCTGACCTGCGTAAGAAGGGTCGGTGAGAGTCTCTTGGTAACCGGTCATACCGGTAGCAAAAACCACTTCGCCAACGGTTTTGCCAACCTTGCCGTACGCTTTGCCCACGAAACGTCTACCGTCTTCTAGAACCAGAACTGCTTTAGTCAATTGGTTTATCTTTCTGAATTGCGGCCAGTTTCGGCCAATTTTCCGTCGCGTACTGTGAAGTATCCGCGATAAATCGTGTGAACCACGGCCCCAGGCAGTGTCATGCCTCGGTACGGGTTGTTAGTGCTCTTCGAAGCAGTGTTTTCAATAACTCGCTTTGCAGTAGGGTCGACCAGCGTGATGTTTGCGATTGAACCAACAGTTTTCAGATGCTGACCCTGCTCGGCCAAACCGCCAATTTTTGCTGGGTTGTGCGAAAGCACCTGAGCTACACGCTTCCATCCACCGCGGTTGCCATCTACCAATACTTCTTGGGCTACCGAAAGCGCGATTTCTAGACCGAGCATTCCGAAGGCCGCCGCATTCCATTCGCAATCTTTGGCTTCAATTGGATGCGGGGCGTGGTCGGTGGCAATGATGTCGATGGTGCCGTCTGCGAGTGCTTCGCGCAGCGCTTCGACATCTGCTTGCGTGCGAAGTGGCGGGTTCACCTTGTAGACCGCGTCGTAACTTCTGGCGAGCTCATCCGTGAGTAAAAGGTGATGCGGAGTCACTTCAGCGGTCACGTTGATTCCCCGAGCCTTGGCCCAGCGAACAATTTCAACCGAGCCGGCGGTTGAAAGGTGGCAAATGTGCACACGTGAGCCGACGTGTTCGGCTAGCAATACATCGCGGGCGATGATCGATTCTTCAGCAACTTTCGGCCACCCAGTGAGACCGAGTTCAGCCGAAACTGCGCCTTCGTTCATTTGTGCGCCCTCTGTCAAGCGTGGCTCCTGTGCGTGCTGCGCAACCACACCGTCAAAAGCCTTCACGTATTCAAGCGCCCTGCGCATCAGTACCGGGTCACTAACGCACTTACCGTCGTCGCTGAAAACCCTAACCTGAGCTTTCGAGTTAGCCATTGCCCCAAGTTCAGCGAGCTGCTTTCCCTCTAGGCCGACTGTGACTGCACCAACTGGCACAACGTCGACGAAGCCTGCCTCACGCCCTAGTGTTGCAACCTGCTCGACTACACCTGCGGTGTCTTGAACCGGTGACGTGTTTGCCATGGCGTGAACGGCCGTGAACCCACCGGCTGCAGCCGAGCG
>JBJTOA010000143.1:0-4929 GCA_046074285.1 Micrococcales bacterium | reverse complement strand
AACTTGGCCCCAAATGGCGCCGGTATCAAGCCCTTCATCCAACTGAAAAAGAGTTACTCTGGTGGTTTGGTCGCCGTTCAAAATGGCTCGCTGTGCTGGGGCTGCCCCTCGCCATTCAGGCAACAGGCTGTAGTGAAGATTTACCCAACCGCGGTTTAGAGCTTCAAGTGCTGGCGGCATCAATATGCATCCGTAAGCCACCACTACCCCGAGTTGAGCTCCGGTTTGCTTGATTTGCTCGATAACCTCAGGTGTGACCCGGTTCGCTTTGATGATCGGGATTCCAAGTTCATCGGCAAGGTCGGCAACGGCGGATTGCTGCATTACTTTTTTGCGTCCGAATAGGGAGTCTTCGCGGGTAAGCACAGCGACAATATCGTGCTCTCGAGATACGAGTTCGCGCAACGTCGTAGCCGCGTTAGCAGGTGTGCCAGCAAAAATGATTTTCAAGAGAGTCTCCGCAACTAGATTACTTCGGAGTCATCCATCTTCAGTTTTAGGGCTCGCGAGGTTCGACCGGTTTTCGGATTCACTTTGGTTTCACCAGCTGAGATTGAAAGTAATCTTGCCCTGAGCTCACTGGCAAGATAACTGCCAACTGAATACTCATAACGCAACAGATATCTGGCTTCGTTTGCATCAAACATTGGCCCAAGAACCTCGATCTGGCCCGGCTTAAACTTACTCGGCAGCGATTCCACAACTCGGCGGGCCAGGTCTGCCGACCCGCTCAGCGAGCCCATTCTGAAGTGCGGCGGGAATCCGAGTTCGCGCCTCTCAGCAAGTTCTTGTTCAGCAATCTGATTGAGGTTCCAGAGGGCAAATTGCTGGCCCAGCTTGCCAGCAACGCCAACCAAAACCCCTTGCCCACCGGCTTTGAGCAAACTCACTGCATCAGCCCAGTGCCGCACCGCGTTTTCGCTAGCCTTCAGGGTGTCATAAGACAGCAGATTCTGTGCATCAAGTAGCACCACAGCGTCGTAACCACCGTCAACAATTGGTTCAGCGCCAACAGTTGAAACTACGATTCGTTTGCCGGGCTTCAGCCGCACAACCCGTTTTTCAGCCGAAGCCTCAACCACGTTGACTCCGCTGAACGATCGACCAAACTCGGCCACCGTGCGAGTCTCTCCGGCTCGCCCCTGGCGGAATTGGACTCCACCGCAGTTCGAGCAAGTAAGGTCAAGGTTGAATCCGGCACACCATTTGCATTTTGGCTTCTGATTGGCATCGAGGCCAACCGGACCCTCACAGAATTTGCAGTGCATGCGCTCTGAGCATTTTTGACAAAAGAGCGAGTTTGTGGTTCCTGCACTGCTGACCTGAATTAGAACCGAGCCACCAGCCTCAAGCGCTTTTCTGACGATCTGAAAAGCCAGTGAATCGACTCGAGCTTCAGACTCGGTAACTGCCAATTTTGGCTTGCTGGCCTTTTTTACCTCGGTCAAATACTTGAGTTCGACTAAGCGCTGAACTTCACATGATCTTGCATGAGCGGCTAGCACTAACTGACAATCCTGTTGTTGCTGGCGCATGAGCGCAATTTCACGAGTGGCCAAATACGGTGAAGTCGGTTCAAAAAGACTGCTGTCTGAGTCGTTAAGCATCAGGATGCTTGCCAGCGCAGTTACTGGTGCGAAGACAGCGGAACGAGAGCCCAAAACAATGCACGGGCTTGCCAGGGTCTTTAGAAAAGCCTCGTAGCGAACGCTAGGCGTAACGCTGTTTTGAAAGTGGGCAAGCACCTCGGTGGCCTCGATTTCCTGCAGAATGGCGACAATGGCTTGCTGGTCTCGATGATCAGGAACGATGATTATCGTGCTTTGGGCTTTCCTCAGGTTAGCCAGAGCAGTTTTCACGAATTGCAGAGCCCATCCTGGGTGCTTGCCAACAAAGTGATTTATCGGTTCAAAAGCCAGTCGCTTACCAACCAAATCGATGCCGCCCTCAAAATCGAATTCGACAACTTCAGTTGCTTTGTGTTCACTCAACAGCCAGTTCGCTTCAACTTTCACTGATCGGCTTGGAACGGCGAGTTTCAAAACGTCATTGAGTGTTGCGACTTGTCGGTCGGCAATGGCTCGGCAGAGTTCATAGATCTCTGGCTTTAAAACCTGTGCCTGAGATACCACCTCAAGTATTTCGGCGACTTTATCGACTGGTGCATCGGTGGTTTCGCTCAGCTCAACTGCAAAGCCAGCAGTTGCTTTCTTAGCTCGCCCGAACGGCACTAGTAGTCGAACGCCAGGTGCTACTTCGACACCTTCAGGTACCAGGTAGTCAAAAAGTTTGTCTAATTGTGGCAGCGCACTGTCAATCGCTACCTTGACAAACCTTGGCACGGTAATCGTTAGAGGGCTTGCTGAAGTTCAGTTACGCGGTCAGTGCGCTCCCAAGTGAACTCAGCAAGTTCGCGACCGAAGTGACCGTATGCGGCAGTCTTTGCGTAGATTGGGCGCAACAGGTCTAGTGCTTCGATAATCGCCTTCGGGCGCAGATCGAATACCTTGGCAATTGCCTTTTCGATTGCAGCCTGCGGCACCTTGTTGGTTCCGAAAGTCTCAACGTAAACCGCAACTGGTCTAGCAACGCCGATTGCGTAGGCAACCTGCACTTCTGCACGGTCAGCGAGCCCAGCTGCTACTACATTCTTGGCTACCCAGCGCATGGCGTAGGCGGCAGAACGGTCAACCTTGCTCGGGTCTTTACCAGAGAACGCACCTCCACCGTGTCGGCTTGCTCCGCCGTAGGTGTCAACGATGATCTTGCGGCCTGTTAGTCCGGCATCACCCATTGGACCACCGGTGATGAAAACTCCGGTTGGGTTGATGAAGAATTTGGTGTCGGCAATGTCTAGCCCGGTCTTTTCAATGACCGGCAAAATAACAGTTTGCTTTACCTGCTCGCGCAAGTCATCAAGTGAGATTCCAGGGTTGTGCTGAGTTGAGAGCACCACGGTGTCAATGGTTTTAGCTACCGCACCCTCGTAACCGATGGTTACCTGGGTTTTGCCATCTGGGCGAAGAAAATCTAGTTCATGCGCCTTGCGAACGTCAGAAAGTTTTTCTGCGAGACGGTGCGCAGTGTGAATTGCTACCGGCATCAAGGTTTCTGATTCATTGGTGGCATAGCCAAACATGATTCCCTGGTCACCGGCACCCTGAGAGTCAAAGCGATCTGCTGAAGTGCCCTCACGCACTTCGATGCCCGAATCGACTCCCTGTGCAATGTCTGGCGATTGCTGTCCGATTGACACTGAGACTCCGCAGCTTGACCCGTCAAAACCGATGTCGCTCGAGGTATACCCAATGTTGCGAATTTTCTCGCGCACAAGTTGCGGAATCTCGACGTAGCTTTCAGTGGTTACTTCACCAGCTATGTGTACGAGCCCAGTCGTCACCAGAGTTTCAACTGCTACTCGCGCGACCGGGTCTTGCTCGAGCATGGCATCCAGAATAGTGTCAGAAATTTGGTCACAGATTTTGTCTGGGTGACCCTCGGTCACTGATTCAGAAGTGAAGAATCTAAGTTCGCTCATAATCCCTAAAGTATATCGGCTGACGGCCGACAACTACTTGAGCAACCGTGAAATGGCATCTACAACTGCGCTAGCAATCTCGGCTTTGCTGCCATCAATTTCGGTTGATCTGCCACTTCTATCGAGTAGGTAAACCTGAGTATGGTCTTCGCCGAAAACTTTGCCTTCGCTGACATCATTTGCAACCAGCAAATCGCAACCTTTATCGGCTAATTTCTTTTCGGCCAGGGTGGCAAGTCGGCTGAGTGAACCTGCAGTTTCAGCAGCAAATCCAACAGTCACACCTTGATAACCGCTCGCTACGATACCGGCCAAAATATCTGGATTTGCTACCAATTTGATTGATAACTCGTTGCCAAGCTCACTGCGTTTTATTTTCTGGTCGCTTGGATTAGCAACTCTGAAATCCGAAACCGCTGCCGTCATCACTACCGCATCTGAATCATCAAGACGCTTAGTGATTTCAGCTTGCAGTTCTTGCGCGGTATTGACTCGAATCACGTTCTGCAATCCAGATAGTTCAAATTCGACGTTTGCAGCGACGAGGGTGACCCGAGCGCCAGCGGCCTGCGCCGCAAAAGCAATAGCCACACCCTGCTTGCCGCTAGAGTGGTTGCCAATAAACCGCACCGGGTCAATTTGCTCCCGAGTGCCACCGGCACTAACTAGCACGTGCTTGCCCGCGAGATTTTGGCGATTGACTAGCAGAGCCAACGCAGCTTTGTGAATCGACTCTGGCTCTGGCATTCTGCCCTTCCCCGTGTCTTCACCAGTAAGCCTGCCTGAGGCCGGTTCTAGCACGAAGATGCCTCGAGAGCGAAGCTTGCTTACGTTAGCTGTGGTGGCTGGGTTTTCCCACATCTCAGTGTGCATAGCCGGGGCAACGAGAACCGGCGCTTTAGTTGCGAGCAGGGCGTTCAGCAAAAGATCATCAGCCATACCCGCTGCGTAGCGAGCTAGAAAAGCTGCACTGGCTGGCGCAACCACCACCAGATCGGCTTCTTGACCCAGTTGCACGTGCTTGACTGACTCAACATCCGTGTACAAATCTGAATCAACGGTGTTGTGTGACAGCGCTTCTAATGTGGTTGACCCGATGAAGCGAAGCGCATTCTGCGTTGGTACAACTTTGACTTCGTGCCCAGCCTCGGTGAACATGCGAATCAGCGAGGTCGCCTTAAATGCAGCGATACCACCGGTAATTCCGAAAAAAATTTTCACGGTGGTATCCCTAGAAGAAGTTTTTAGCGCTTTTCGAGCCTGTCAGCTTCGATTTCGTGAAGCGCAATGGTGAGTGGCTTCTCATCGATGGTGGTGTCTACCAGCGGACCAGTGTTCTTGAAAAGGTGGCCTTCAGCAAGCTCTGAGTAGTAGTCATTGATCTGACGAGC
>JBJTOA010000142.1:0-2815 GCA_046074285.1 Micrococcales bacterium | reverse complement strand
AATAACTTGGTTGTGATCAACCCCACCGGCAGCTGCAATAACTAAATCTTGCGGGCGGTAGTTTGCCTGGTAGTGATCCCATACCGCATTGCGACTAACCGCCTTGATAGTCTCTGGGGTGCCACCGATTGGGCGACCAAGTTCGTGAGCGCCGAGAACTGCTTCGAAGAACTTTTCGTGAGCAACGTCTTGCGGGTCATCATCGTTCATCGCTAATTCTTCAAGGATGACCGTGCGCTCGTTTTCAAACTCGACAGGGTCGATGAGGCTCGATGTGAGCATGTCGCCAATTACATCGATTGCAAGCGGCACGGCTTTGTCTTGCACGCGAGCGTAGTAGCTGGTGTGCTCTTTGCCAGTAGCCGCGTTTGAAGAACCACCAACTGAGTCGAAGGCAACTGCGATGTCTAGCGCGGTGCGCTTCTTGGTGCCCTTGAATAGCAGGTGCTCGAGAAAGTGAGTGCTGCCAAAGTGATTGTTGGTTTCGTCTCGCGAACCAACGGCTACCGAGAATGAAACGCTGGCGCTTTGCGAAGCTGGAACATGCTCGGTTAAAACGCGAACACCGCTGGCGAGGATAGAACGGCGAACCGTGCTACCCCCGTCAACGGTGAACGAGAGTTCGTTTTGGTCAAGTGGAAAAATGATGTCTGTCATGACCAAACCTTTAGTTTTTTGACTACTCAGCGTCTTCGGCTGAGTCGTCTGCTGAGTCTTCTGAACCTTCAACCACTGGGCTCAGTGAGAGCTTTCCGCGGTCGTCGATCTTGGTGATTTCAACCTGAAGCTTCTGGCCAACCTCAAGAACGTCTTCAACGTTCTCAACGCGCTTGCCGGCTAGCTTCTTGAGCTCAGAGATGTGAAGCAAGCCGTCTTTGCCAGGAACCAGTGAAACGAACGCACCGAAGGTGGCTAGCTTCACAACGGTACCCAAGAAACGCTCGCCAATCTCAGGAACGTGTGGGTTTGCAATGGCGTTGATGCGAGCCTTGGCAGCCTCAGCTGAAGGGCCATCGGTTGCGCCAATGTAAACGGTTCCGTTGTCTTCGATTGAAATCTCAGCGCCGGTTTCATCCTGAATCTCGTTGATCATCTTGCCCTTAGGGCCGATAACCTCGCCGATCTTGTCAACTGGAATCTGAACTGCGATAACACGAGGTGCAGTTGGAGCCATCTCATCAGGTGAGCTGATGGCGTCATTCATGATCGAAAGAATGGTCAGACGAGCATCGCGAGCCTGGGTCAGTGCGCCAGCCAAAACTGATGCAGGAATACCATCCAACTTGGTGTCGAGCTGAATCGCGGTGATGAAGTCGCTGGTACCGGCAACCTTGAAGTCCATGTCGCCAAGTGCGTCTTCTGCACCGAGGATGTCGGTGAGAGCTGCGTACTCAGTCTTGCCATCGATGGTGTCTGAAACCAGACCCATTGCGATACCTGCAACCGGAGCCTTTAGCGGTACACCAGCGTTAAGTAGAGCCAAGGTTGATGCACAAACAGAACCCATCGAGGTTGAACCGTTTGAGCCAAGAGCCTCAGATACCTGACGGATGGCGTATGGGAATTCTTCACGGCTTGGAAGCACTGGAACTAGTGCGCGCTCTGCAAGAGCACCGTGACCGATTTCGCGACGCTTAGGAGTACCAACGCGACCAACTTCACCGGTTGAGTAAGGCGGGAAGTTGTAGTTGTGCATGTAGCGCTTGGTGGTCTCAGGAGAAAGCGAGTCGATCTGCTGTTCCATCTTGAGCATGTTCAAGGTGGTGATGCCCAGAATCTGGGTCTCGCCACGCTGGAAGATTGCCGAACCGTGAACGCGAGGGATTACCTGAACTTCAGCGTCGATAACGCGAATGTCAGCTAGTCCACGACCATCGATGCGGATCTTCTCTTTGAGAACGCGGGTGCGAACAACCTTCTTCGTTACCGACTTGTAAGCGGCTGAAACAGTTGCAAACTCTTCGTCAGTCAAGGTCTCAACTAGGTGACCCTTTACCTTGTCTTTGAGCTCGTCGTCAGCGTTCTGGCGCTCTTGCTTGTCGGCAATCTGGTAGATGTTCTTTAGCTCTGCTTCTGCAAGCTCTGCAACTGCGTCATAAACCTTGTCGGTGTATGGCGGGAACACTGGGTACTCAGCAGTTGGCTTGGCAGCAACTGCTGCAAGCTCACTTTGAGCACGAACTAGTTCTTTGATGAAAACCTTTGAAGCCTCAAGACCCTCAGAAACGATCTGCTCGTTCGGTGCCTTGTGACCCTGGTTCTTCACAAGATCCCAAGTCTGCTCGGTTGACTCTGCTTCAACCATCATGATTGCAACGTCTTCAACGCCGTTCTCAACAACAACGCGACCAGCAACGACCATGTCGAATACTGCGCGCTCAAGCTGAGAGTGTTTAGGGAAGGCAACCCACTGGTTGTCAATCAAAGCAACGCGAACGCCACCGATCGGGCCAGAGAATGGCAGACCTGCAAGCTGGGTTGACATAGATGCTGCGTTGATTGCGATTACGTCGTATAGCTCGTCTGGCTCGATAGCCATAACGGTAACTACTACCTGAACTTCGTTACGAAGACCATCAACGAATGATGGGCGAAGTGGGCGGTCGATTAGACGGCAAGCGAGGATGGCCTCGGTAGTCGGGCGGCCTTCACGACGGAAGAAGCTTCCTGGGATGCGACCTGCTGCATACATCTTTTCTTCAACATCGATAGTCAATGGGAAGAAGTCGAACTGATCTTTAGGCTGCTTGCTTGCAGTGGTAGCCGAGAAAAGCATGGTCTCGTCATCCATGTAGACAGCGGCGGCGCCCTGTGC
>JBJTOA010000141.1:0-12570 GCA_046074285.1 Micrococcales bacterium | reverse complement strand
CAGCCTGCTCATTGTTTTGGCGCTGGGGATGGGCATCCGAGCCTGGTTTGATTTCACAGTCATGATTGTTTTGTCTCTGCTTGCTGCGCTGTCAATCGCAATGCTCAATGTGATCTTGCCGACCGTGATTCGAAGTGAATTTAAAGACAACATTCCCAAGATGACCGGTCTCTACACCACCACCGCATCGACCTTTGCGAGCATTTCGGCTTTTGTTACAGTGCCACTCGTACAAGCCTTCGGGTCTTTTCAAGCTTCGCTAACTTTCTGGGTGATTCCAAGCATTCTCGCGATAGCGTGCTGGTTGCTCTTGCAGCGCATTGAAAAAGAAAAGCTTGAGCAGGTTCATGCCGAGGTTGCGCACCCTAACTCTGCTGTATTCAGAAGCCCTATGACTTGGGCTATTACCGGACTTTTCGGAATTCAGAGCGCCAACTTTTACGCGATTCTCAACTGGTTTCCGAGTTTGTTAGAGTCTGAGGGCTATTCTCGACTAGCCGCTGGCGCTTGGCTATCGGTAGTCACTGTGATTGGTATTCCGGTTGGTCTTTTTGTGAGCCAGAACCTAAGTCGTTTCAAAAATCTTTCGAGATTTGCCGTGCTGATTAGTCTCTTTACAGCGCTGGGGTTCGCACTGATGCTGGCTGGCGGTTGGGTTCAATTGGCAGGCGCACTTTGCACGGGAATCGGTCTCGGAACCACGTTCCCGCTCTCGCTTGCGTTGATAGGTGTCAAAGGCACCACGAAGGCCCAAACCACTTTGCTTTCTGCCGTCACTCAAGGCGCCGGATACCTGATTGCCGCAGCTGGAGCATTCACGATGGGGATGCTCTATGACCTCACCGGAAGTTGGGGAGCATCGCTGATTACTCTGACAGTGACCGCGATTGTTCAGGCCGTCTGTGCCGGTTACGCTGCTTCGAAGCGCCCGCTTTAAATAAAAAACGCACCCCGAAGGGTGCGTTTTTGAGTTTGCGCTTTAGAGAGCGTTTACCTTCTTGGCAATAGCTGACTTGCGGTTAGCTGCGTTGTTTGAGTGGATTACACCCTTTGATACAGCCTTGTCTAGCTTCTTACCTGCGGTTGCAAGAGCGGTAGTTGCTGCAGCCTTGTCTCCGGCAGCAACTGCCTTCTTGACGGCGTTTACAGCGGTTTTTAGTTCGCTCTTTACAGCCTTGTTGCGCTCGGTCGCTTTTGCGTTGGTCGCGATGCGCTTGATCTGTGACTTGATGTTTGCCATGTTTCGCTTTCATTGGTCGTCGCGCGCGAACGCACGACTTTTCAAAAAGTTTGTTTGGGGATTTGGTGGAGACACTCACCTAATACCAAGGTTTGATTTTACTCGCGTTTTGAGGTTGAGGCAAGCATCTATGCGAGAATAAGAGGGTTGCATTCGCAGCCATCCAATTCTTTTTTGAGGTAGAAGTTGTCGCCACGCGCCACCACGAGACTAGAGCCGTCTAAAACGGACCCTAAGTTCATTCGCAACTTCTGCATTATTGCTCACATCGACCACGGCAAATCAACCCTTGCCGATCGCATGCTGCAGCTCACCGGCATTGTCGATGACCGCTCAATGCGCGCGCAATACCTTGACCGCATGGACATTGAGCGCGAACGTGGAATCACGATCAAGTCTCAGGCTGTTCGCATGCCTTGGGAAATGAACAAGCAGGTTTACGCGCTAAACATGATTGACACCCCGGGTCACGTTGACTTCACCTATGAAGTTTCCCGCTCTCTGGCTGCCTGCGAAGGCGCGGTTTTGCTGGTGGATGCCGCTCAGGGCATCGAGGCTCAGACCCTCGCCAACCTCTATTTGGCTATCGAGAATGATCTTGAAATCATTCCGGTGCTCAACAAGATTGACCTTCCGGCTGCACAGCCAGAAAAGTACGCTGAAGAAATTGCTTCACTTATCGGTTGCGACCCGGCTTCGATTCTCAAGGTTTCAGGCAAGACAGGTGTTGGCGTTGCAGAACTTCTCGATGTGATCGTTGACCGAATTCCAGCCCCGATTGGTGACCCGGATGCACCGGCTAGAGCCATGATTTTTGACTCGGTTTACGACTCTTACCGCGGTGTAGTGACTTACGTTCGAATGATTGACGGCAAGCTTACCCCGCGTGAAAAAATCACGATGATGAGCACCAAGGCGGTTCACGAAGCCCTTGAAATCGGTGTTTCTTCGCCTGAGCCAGAAGCCACTAAGGGCTTGGGCGTAGGCGAGGTGGGCTACCTCATCACCGGCGTGAAAGACGTTCGCCAGTCAAAGGTCGGTGACACGGTTACCACCGTCGCCAAGCCGGCAACCGTCGCGCTCAAGGGTTACAAAGAACCGCTACCGATGGTTTACTCGGGTATTTACCCGATTGATGGCAGCGACTACCCTGCCCTGCGTGAAGCACTAGACAAACTCAAACTGTCTGATGCCGCGCTAGTTTACGAGCCCGAGACTTCGGTCGCTCTCGGTTTCGGTTTCAGATGCGGATTCCTCGGGCTGTTGCACCTTGAGATTGTTACCGAGCGACTAGAGCGCGAGTTTGGTCTTGACCTGATTGCCACCGCACCTTCGGTGGTTTACGAGGTAACTCTCGAAGACAAGTCTGAGGTCACGGTAACCAACCCTTCTGAGTTCCCATCTGGCAAAATCAAGAAGATTCTCGAGCCAATTGTGAAGGCAACCATTCTGATGCCTAAGGACTACGTGGGAACCGTCATGGAACTCTGCCAGGCTCGTCGCGGAACCATGTTAGACATGCAATACCTCGGTGAAGATCGAGTGCAAATTCGTTACACCCTGCCGCTGGCAGAGATTGTTTTTGACTTCTTCGACCAGTTGAAATCTCGCACCGCTGGCTATGCCTCGCTCGATTACGAAGAAGATGGTCTAGCTGAAGGCGATTTGGTAAAAGTAGACATTCTGCTGCAGGGTGACCAGGTTGACGCATTCAGTGCGATTGTTCACAAGGATGCCGCTTACGCGTATGGCGTGAAAATTACAGGCAAACTGCGAGAGCTGATTCCAAGGCAGCAATTCGAGGTTCCGATTCAGGCGGCGGTGGGCTCGCGAATCATCGCGCGTGAGAGCATCCGCGCAATGCGAAAAGACGTTCTTGCAAAGTGTTACGGTGGCGATATTTCTCGTAAGCGCAAACTTCTTGAAAAGCAAAAAGAAGGTAAGAAGCGCATGAAGATGGTCGGTCGTGTTGAGGTGCCGCAAGAAGCATTCATCGCAGCGCTTTCGACTGATGAATCAAAGGCCGACAAGAAGGGTAAATAGCCCGTGAGCACATTTCACGCGTATGTGCACATTCCCTTTTGCTCGGTTCGCTGCGGTTATTGCGACTTCAATACCTACACGGCTAGCGAACTTCGCGGCATAGAGCAGCGCACTTTTGCTCAGGTGATTGCTCAGGAAATCGATGCATCCTACGAGACCGTGGGTAAACGCGAATTGCACTCAGTCTTTTTTGGGGGAGGCACACCCACCCAGTTGCCAGCAAGCGATCTGGTATACCTGCTAACTGAACTTCACAGCAAATTCTCGCTTGCAGCAAATGCTGAGGTAACGACCGAGGCCAATCCTGACAACGTGACTCTGGAATATTTGCAAGAGCTCAAAGCTGGGGGATTCACTCGAATCTCTTTCGGCATGCAGTCGGCAGTAGATAGAGTGCTCAAACTGCTTGATAGAACGCATGACGCTTCACGCCTTCCGCTGGTTATCAACTGGGCAAAAGAGGCTGGATTACAGGTGTCGGTAGACCTGATTTATGGAACTCCAACCGAATCTCTCGAGGAGTGGGAAACCTCGGTGAGGGCAGCCATTGAACTGCAGGTTGATCACATATCGGCGTACTCGCTGATCGTTGAACCAGGAACTGCAATGGCAAGAAAAATCAAGAGCGGTCAACTGCCGGCGGTAGATGAAGATTTGCATGCCACCATGTATGAAATGGCAGATGCGCTATTGGCTGAAGCCGGTTTCGAATGGTACGAGGTTTCAAACTGGAGTAAATCAACTGAAACCAGATCGAAGCACAACCTTGCCTACTGGGACTCGCAAGACTGGTGGGGTTACGGCCCTGGCGCTCATTCACATTTGGCTAATCGTCGCTGGTGGAACCTCAAGCATCCTGCAACTTATGCAGCTGCGCTCGCTTCGGGTAAATCGCTCGAGGCTGGTTCTGAAATGCTCTCGACTAGCGACCTTGAAACCGAACGGGTGATGCTTCAGTTGCGCATTTCGAGTGGTTTGGCTGTTGAATCAATCAAGCAACTGTCGGGCTATTCACCCAAGTTGAAAGCTAGTTTTATCGCTGACGGTTTGGTCGATGGGGTGCAAGCCATTAGGGGGCAACTTGTGCTAACCCTAAAAGGGCGCCTGCTAGCAGATGGCTTAGTTCGCCAAATCCTCGGTTAACTACTTAATAAACCTGATGGTCATCGGGAATCTGTAACTTCTGCCGAGAAACACTTGAACCGCAGCAAAAATTAAGACCACCACGGCTGCGATGCCTAAGAGCAACGCAATTGGGATTCCTATGATGGTCAGGCAGAGTGCCACGAAAACCAGAATGACTGTGAGCTGAAAATTCATGCCTTCTTTCGCCTGCTGGTATGCGAAATCACTTCGGCCCTTGAGCAAAATCATTCCGATAAGCGGCGCCAAAAATGGGAAGCCAAGCGCAGATATCGCGTGAACGAGTGTCGCGTAGATTCGATCTTCTTGGCTTGGCATAGAGTCCCCATTTCTTGTTTGGTTCAGCATACTTCTAACAAATCGAATCTTTGCGTAATATTGGCACTCTAGGGCTTTGAGTGCTAATCGAGGTGAGACATGATTCCAGAACGAAGTTTTGAGGTGCTACGCGCCATAGTTTCTGACTACATCGCCACTCGCGAGCCGGTTGGTTCGAAGACTCTGGTTGACAAGCATGGCTTTGGGGTTTCAACTGCGACAATTCGAAATGACATGGCGATTCTTGAAGAAGAACAGCTAATCACGGCTCCGCATACCTCGGCCGGTCGCATACCCACCGATAAGGGTTACCGAATGTTCGTCGATCGGTTAAGCGAAGTAAGACCTCTTAGTCCAGCTGAGCGAACCGCGATTGAAAACTTCTTACAGGATTCCGCAGACCTGGATGACGTGCTCGGACGAACCGTTCGAGTGCTGTCGAAACTTACCAATCAGGTAGCGATGGTGCAGTATCCGGTGCTCGGTAAAGCTAGGGTGCAGGCCATCGAATTTGTTCGCATGGCATCGTCTCGACTACTAGTCGTTTTAATCACTGACACCGGCCGTGTGCAACAGCACGTTGTAGAGGTTGGTTCTGCCATTGGCGAAGAATTCCTGCATCGAATCAGAAGTCGTTTTGCAAGTTCGCTCACCGGTGCAGATCTTTCTCTGGTAGCAACTCGCCTCGATGGTCTAGCTCTGCAATTCGCTCCAGAAGAGCAGCCTCCCCTCGAACTGCTCATCGCTCAGGTGCTCGCACTGGTCGACGCCAACCGCCAAGACAAGATAATCCTTGCCGGGGCAGCAAATCTAGCCCGCAGCGAAAGCGACTTCGGTGGCACAATTTCACCCGTTCTCGAGGCTATCGAGCAACAAGTTGTGCTGTTGAAACTAATTGCTGAACTGCAATCTGAGCAGCACGGGGTATCAGTCTTGATTGGTAAAGAGAATCAGTTTGCCTCGCTTGCTAATGCTTCGGTGGTAGTCGCTGGTTACGAAAACCAGGGCAGTGAAGTTGCCAAGCTGGGAATCATCGGACCAACCCGCATGGACTACTCATCAAATATGGCCTCGGTTTTAGCCGTTGCTAGATATCTCACGAAGACACTTGGATAAGGAAAAAATTGGCTGACCACTATGAAGTCTTAGGCGTGCCTCGAGATGCCAGCGAAGAGCAAATCAAGAAAGCATATCGAAAACTGGCGCGTGAGCTGCACCCTGACGTGAACGACAGCGAAGAAGGTCATGAGCGATTCAAGCTGGTAACTCACGCCTATGAAGTTTTGAGCGACCCTCAACAGCGCCAGAACTACGACCTTGGTGGTCAAAATCCGTTTGGATCAGATGGCTTTGGTTTCGGTGATATCTTTAACACTTTCTTCGGCGGCGGCCAGCAGCGCGGGCCCCGATCGCGCGCTGAGCGCGGTCAAGACGCACTGCTGACCATTGACCTAACTCTCAAAGAGGCGGTATTCGGTGTAGAGCGAACTCTCGAGGTTGACACCGCAGTTTTGTGCGAGACCTGTAGCGGGTCTACCTGTCAACCTGGCACTCAGCCTGCAACCTGTGATGTCTGCCGAGGATACGGGCAGGTTCAGCGCGAGGTTCGCTCGATGCTCGGCAATATCGTCACCTCGACACCTTGTTCGAACTGTCGCGGTTACGGTCAAGTTATTCCGAACCCTTGCGTGGATTGCAGAGGTCAAGGTCGCGTTAGAGCTCGTCGAAACATCGATATCAAGGTTCCTGCTGGTGTTGAAGACGGTCTTCGCATTCAACTTCCAAGACAGGGCGAAGTCGGTTTCGCTGGTGGCCCGAACGGTGATCTATTCGTAGAGTTACACGTCAAACCTGACGCAGTGTTTGGTCGTTCCGGAGACAATCTGACCGCTGTGCTTGATGTTCCAATTCAAGACGCTGCCCTCGGAAGACACAGCATGATTGAAACCTTCGATGGTGAAATCAAGATAGAAATCGAACCCGGTTCCCAATCTGGTGACGTTATTACCGTCAAGGGCAAAGGCGCTCATCGACTTCGCGGTTCGAACCGCGGTGACCTGCTTATCACCCTTCAGGTAGTTACTCCAACCAAACTAGATTCGAAGCAAAAAGAACTTTTCAAGAAACTTGCTGACCTGCGCGGTGAAGATCGAGTCAAACTCCAACAGCACCAATCCGGTTTCTTCGGTAAGCGAAATCGCTAGTGGTTGAACCTCTTTTTTTCGCAGCCGATCTAGAACTGGCTTCGCTTGGAGATACCTTCACGATGAGCGGGCCAGAAGCCAAACACGCAGCGGTAGTGAAGCGGATGAGCGCCGGCGAAGCAATTCAACTCACCAACGGTAGAGGGCTTCGAGTGCGAGGCACAGTGGCATCTTCTGCACAAGAGTTTGTTGTCGTCAAGGTTTCAGGTGCAGAAGTCGAGCCCCTGCCTGACCTGCATTTGACTCTGGTTCAGGCTCTGGCCAAAGGTGATCGCGATGAACTTGCTATCCAAGCCGCAACCGAACTCGGGGTTTCGAGCGTGATTCCCTGGCAGGCCGAACGCAGTGTTTCTCGCTGGGAGGGCAGCAAGATTGCCAAGAGCGTTGAGCGTTGGCAGCAAATCGTGCAAGAAGCTGCCAAGCAGGCGCTGAGAGTTTATGTTCCAACGGTGCTACAGCCAGTTAGTTCGAAACAACTTGTCGAGCAAGTGAAGAGCTTTGATCAGGCGCTGGTTCTCGATCCGACGGCTGAAATCGGGCTATTCGACGCTGAACTTCCTAAGCGGGGTCAGGTGGCTCTAATTGTTGGCCCAGAGGGTGGTATCAGCCAGGCTGAGCTGAGTGCTTTCGAAAACGCAGGGGCAATCAGAGTGCACCTTGGCAACAATATTCTGCGCACCTCTACCGCCGGAATGGCAGCGATTTCAGCACTGCAAGCCAAAGTTGGCAACTACTCGACAAAGTAGGCTTGAGACATGAGTGAATCCTGCGTTTTCTGCAAAATCATTAGGGGAGACTTCGGCACCGAATTTCTCGCTGAGACTGAGCACACCGTAGCATTTCAAGACATTTCACCACGTGCTCCGATTCACATTCTGGTTGTGCCAAAAGTTCACCACGAAAATGTTGCCGAACTGGCATTTGCAGACCCTGACGCACTGGTTGACCTGGTGCAGGTTGGCTCTCAGTTAGCCCTCCAGCACTCAACCGGTTCTTTCCGGCTAACCTTCAACACCGGCAAAGATGCTGGGCAGACTGTGTTTCACACCCACGGTCATGTAACCTCGAGAACTCCAAAGAACTAGATGCCCGAAAAGAATCTTTCAAATGACTGGATGCAGCGACGCCTGCTGCTTGACGATGCCCAAGCAATCTTCGGTTCGCAAGATCAGGTTCTAGTTGCGCTCGAACAACTCTTCGCAGATCTAGAGATTCATGCCAGGTCTAATGAACTACTAATCGCAGGCCCAAGCGCGCGAGTTAAGTTGGCAGAAGACCTCGTAAATGAACTCGATCGAATGGCTCAAAGTGGGCACACTGTGAAAGTCGAAGATGTTCGCAAGGCTTTGGGGATGCTCTCTAGCGGGGGATTGCGGCCAGCCGAAGTGCTCAGCCAGAGCATCCTGTCAAGTCGCGGTAAAAACATTCGACCGAAGACGGCTGGGCAGAAGGCCTACGTTGACGCTATTGATCAGAACACCGTGGTGTTCGGAATCGGCCCGGCTGGTACCGGAAAAACCTACCTGGCGATGGCCAAGGCGGTTCAGGCTTTGCAGAGCAAAGAAATCTCAAGGATTATCCTCACTCGCCCTGCAGTCGAAGCGGGTGAACGCTTGGGCTTTTTGCCTGGAACTTTGAACGAGAAGATTGATCCGTATCTCAGACCGCTGTTCGACGCATTGCACGAAATGCTAGACCCAGAGACCGTTCCGAAACTTATGGCTTCTGGAACCATCGAAGTAGCACCTCTGGCTTACATGCGAGGCAGAACTCTGAATGATTCGTTCGTAATTCTTGATGAAGCTCAAAACACCACTCCTGAGCAGATGAAAATGTTTTTGACTCGCCTCGGGTTCAACAGCAAGATGATCATCACCGGCGACATAACCCAGATTGACCTACCAGGCGGAACGTCTGGGCTTAGAAGTGCCGTGCAGATTTTGTCTCAGGTTGATGACATGAACTTCAGCTATCTAACTTCTGCCGATGTCGTTCGTCACACGCTGGTTACGAAAATCGTCGACGCTTACTCGAAATTCGAAGAGCGCCAGGCAACTAAAAAGAAACGTGGCAAATGAGCGTAGAGCTAGAAAACACCACAGAGGTCGAAGTTGATTTAGACCGCGTTCTAAATTTTGCGAACTTTGCACTCGAAAGGCTATACCTGCACCCGCAGGTCGAGCTTGAACTTACTTTCATTGATGAAGCAGCGATTGAAGAATTGCATGTTGAGTGGATGGATGAACCGGGTCCTACCGATGTGTTGAGTTTCCCGATGGATGAACTGAGGCCAGGTAAATTCGGTGAGGTAACCCCGGCCGGCATGCTTGGAAGCATTGTCATCTGTCCTACGGTGGCAGAAAAGCAAGCTCTGCAGCAGGGGCATTCAACCATTCACGAGATTCTCTGGCTAACCATCCACGGAATTTTGCACCTGCTTGGTTACGACCACGCCGAACCCGCTGAAGAAAATGAGATGTTTGGTCTGCAGCGCGAGGTGCTAGACGCTTTTTATAAGTTTGAACAGGAGCCTCAGTGAGCGCGGTAGCTATTTTCATTGCTGTTGTTTTAGCGCTTTTTGCTATCCCGGTGACCATCCTTCAGGCTGCTCTGCAACGTGAGGGCAAAGCAGAACTTGCCGGAGACTGGGCATTCGTCCGCACTGTTTTGAACGCGATATTCGGTTTGGTTATTGGCCAGCTGCTCACCATTCGAGAGTGGGCCTGGTGGGTGAACGTTTTAGTTGCGCTTGCAATCACCTTGCTGATGATTTTTGTAACCCAGCTGATTGCCAAAAATGCCGGTCACAGCAAGCTTGGCGAATTCATGCTGCGAGTTCTTAACCCAGTTATTCGTCGCGTGAACTTGCTTTTCACTCCGATTAGCGGCCCAAAGACCGAAGCTCTCGAAGAATTCGAGCAAGAGCTAATCGATGCGGCCGAAGATTTCACCGAAACCATTGCGCGCGAAGTAATGATTCCGCGAATCGATATGGCGACCATCGATGAAGACCTATCCATCGATGAAGCTATGCAGGTGTTTCTCGATCAGGGTTACTCGCGCATGCCTGTGCTCGGTAAGAGTGCAGATGATGTTCTCGGCGTGCTTTACCTAAAGGATGTAGCCAAACTCGCATTCGCCAAAGGCGCTAAGAAACAGAACTTAGCGAGTGTCGCTAGAGCAGCAGTCTTTGTTCCTGAATCTGTTGGGGTAGACGAGCTGCTCAAGCAAATGCAGAGCAACTCGATTCACATGGCAATCGTGATTGATGAATACGGTGGCGTTGCCGGTTTGGTAACCCTAGAAGATCTCATCGAGGAAATCGTTGGCGAAATCGCCGATGAGTACGACGATGCTCAATCTGACTTTGTTGAGTTAGCACCCAACCGCTTTAGGGTCGACGCCGGTTTTTCTCTGCTTGATTTGAGCGAGAAGCTCGAACTAGAGCTCGAAGATGAAGAAGACGAAGTTACCAGCGTTGGTGGACTGCTAGTGAAGCAGTTAGGCCGCCTGGCAAAAGCGGGCGAGTGGGTTGAAGTGGCCGGCATAAAAATCACTGCTGAAAAAATCGAGCATCGCAGAAAGCGCCTGATCAGCGTGATTGTTGAACCTACCTCGGCTGCAAACGATGCAGCAGCCGCGTTCGAAACGGGTTCATAATGTCTTTCAAAGCCGGATTCGTATCGTTCGTCGGTCGACCAAATGTTGGTAAATCTACTCTGACAAATGCGCTAGTTGGCGAGAAAATCGCCATTACCAGTGCAAAGCCTCAGACCACCAGAAGAGCAATTCGCGGCATCGTGCACCGTGAAAAAGGCCAACTCATTGTGGTTGACACCCCGGGGTTACACCGCCCTAGAACCCTGCTTGGCCAACGCTTGAACGACTTGGTCGATTCAACTCTCAACGATGTAGACGTAATCGGCTTTTGTATTCCTGCAAACGAAAAGATTGGCCCGGGAGACCGATTCATAAATCAGCAGTTGGATGACTATCGACGCGCAAAGAAAGTAGCCATCGTTACCAAGTCTGAACTGGTAGATCGCAAGGCTCTAGCTGAGCAGTTGATGGCGGTAAGCGAACTGCGCGAATGGGACTTCATCATTCCGGTCAGCGCAGTCACCGAGGATCAAATCAGCGAGATTACCAATCTGCTGATTGATTTGATGCCAGAGTCAAAGCAGCTGTATCCAGAAGATATCAACACTGAGGAATCAATCGAAGATCGCATTTGCGAGTTGATTCGTGAAGCTGCCTTAGAGGGAGTTCAAGACGAGTTGCCACACTCGCTCGCGGTAACCATCGATGAGATGTCTCAGCGCGAGGGCAAAGAACTTGTTGACATTCACGCGAATATTCACGTCGAGCGCGATAGCCAAAAGGGAATCATCATCGGTAAGGGTGGCTCGAGGTTGAAAGAGATCGGCAGCCAGGCGAGACCTGAAATCGAAAAACTTCTAGGCCAAAAAGTCTTTCTCGGCCTCAGAGTCAAGGTGGCCCAAGATTGGCAACGCGACCCAAAGCAACTAGGTCGTCTTGGTTTCTAGCGAGTTTTGGGTATAGCCTGTAACCATCATGTTCGGTTTGCTTCTACTTAGCAGCCACAGCGAGGCCTAAATCTCGGCCTTCCTCGCTGTGGCCCGTTGTGCTGGCTGAAGCCCTTTTCAAACGAACCGAAAGTCTTCGAAAATGCAAAACGAACAAAAACCCTCTTCAATGCCGGTGCACAAGTATGTGCCATTTCACGAGCAAATTCACGTTTCACTTCCAGATCGCACCTGGCCTACCAAGCGCATCGAGCATGCTCCTCGCTGGTGCGCAGTTGACCTGAGAGATGGCAACCAGGCCCTAATCGACCCGATGAGCCCAGAGCGAAAACTCAAGATGTTCAAACTCTTGGTCAGCATGGGCTACAAAGAAATCGAAGTTGGTTTTCCGAGCGCATCTCAAACCGATTTCGATTTTGTGCGCGAACTCATCGATGGTGGTCACATTCCAGATGACGTCATCATCCAGGTGCTTACTCAAGCTCGCGACCACCTAATTGAACGCACCTATGAGTCAATCGCAGGAGCCAAGAAAGCGATCGTTCACTTCTACAACTCGACCTCAGTGCTGCAGCGCCGTGTTGTTTTCAACGCTGATAAGGCTGAAATCAAAGAGATCGCACTGCACGGTGCACGCAAGTGCCTCGAGATGGAAAAGACGATTCCGCAAACTCAGGTTTACTACGAGTACAGCCCGGAGTCTTACACCGGAACCGAGCTTGAATATGCGCTCGAGGTTTGCAACGCAGTGATCGATCTGATCAAGCCGACGCCAGAGCGCAAGATGGTAATCAACCTTCCTGCAACGGTTGAAATGATCACTCCGAACATTTACGCAGATTCAATCGAGTGGATGAGCCGTCACCTAGATCGACGCGATAGCGTCTTGCTATCACTGCACCCACACAATGACCGTGGAACAGCGGTGGCAGCGGCCGAGCTCGGATACCTCGCCGGTGCTGACCGCATCGAAGGTTGCCTTTTCGGCAACGGTGAGCGCACCGGAAACGTAGACCTAGTAACTCTCGGCTTGAACCTTTTCAGTCAGGGCATTGACCCGCACATCGACTTCAGC
>JBJTOA010000140.1:0-5604 GCA_046074285.1 Micrococcales bacterium | reverse complement strand
GTGCGCTTGACTCAGAAATACGCTCGCCGCCAAATGTCTTGGCTGAATCGCGACAAGCGAATCAACTGGCTCGAATTCGATGACCCTAACTTGCTCGAGCGGGCGCTAGGTAACATTAACCTATGACACGTGAACTTCACTTCACCAAAGGCCAGGGCACCGGCAATGACTTCGTGCTCTACTTTGACGAGTCTGGTGACTTCGCGCTTACCCCAGAAGCCATCGCTCGAATTTGCGATCGTCGATTCGGGGTTGGCGCCGACGGCGTCATCCGTGTGGTGAAAAGTGAGTTTCTGCCTGAAGGTCAAAAAGTGCTTCAGGATGCCCCCGAGGCGATGTGGTTCATGGATTACTACAACGCCGACGGATCGACCGCTGAGATGTGCGGGAACGGAGTTCGCGTATTCGCTCGCTACCTCACCGAAAAGGGCTTGGCGAGCCTGCCAGATGGTGAAACGCTAGCAGTTGCCACTCGCGCCGGAGTGAAAGATCTTCAACGTAGCATGTCAGGTTTTGCAGTCGACATTGGTCGCTGGAAGCTCGAAGCTGACGAAGTTTTAGTTAGAGCCGCCCACGAAAAAGTAGCTCGCCCTGGTCAGAGGATCAACGTTGGCAACCCGCACGTTGTGGTTGCCCTTGCTGATCACTCTGAACTCAAAAACCTTGACCTTCACAGTGCACCTGAACTTGAACCTGCGCCGCCCAAGGGTGCAAACGTTGAATTCGTGGTGCCTCACGAGCCGCTTATCAAAAACGGTGTGGGAAGCATTGACATGCGAGTTTTCGAACGCGGAGTGGGCGAGACCCTCAGCTGCGGAACCGGTGTAGTTGCTGCCGCGCTTGCCACTCGCTACTGGGCAGGACCTCAAGCCCCTAACCAGTGGTCAGTTACTGTTCCTGGCGGAACCCTCGGAGTTCGCATGTTTGCAACCGAAGATGGGGAGCACGTTGGTTTGAGTGGCGCAGCCGAACTCAGCTACGAAGGCACCTGGCAGCTAAACGCTGGCGAAGTTCGCTAACCGCGGTTCTTTACGCGCAAGACTCGATAAGCCTTAGCCGTGTCAACGCGTATTGTTGAAAAACCATCAGGCAACTCTGCCTCTAACCAGCGGTGCAGCGAATCAGCACCCAGATTCTTTTGAACCACCAGGTAGCTCTCGGAACCCTCTGAAAGCCTCGGCAACCAGGTCAGCAGAATCTCGTGCAGCACATCTTTGCCAACCCGAATCGGTGGGTTCGACCAAATACCTTGAAACATCAAATCTGCGGGAACATCTTCTGGTTTGCAAACGCGAACATTCTTCAAGCCGAGTCTCTCAGCATTCATTCGAGTGAGTTCCATCGAGCGTTCGTTTACATCAACTGCCCAGATGGTTGCTTTCGGTGCGCGAATGGCTAGCGACAGGGCGATAGGGCCCCAACCACAACCCACGTCAAGCAAGTTACCGCTAATTGGCGCTTCGTCAATGTGCTCGAGCAGCACACCGGTTCCGGCGTCTAGTCGATCTGGGCTAAAGGTTCCGCCCGCAGTTTGAAGAGTGTAGTTCTGCCCGTCGAGTTCAACGCTGATCTCTTTAGGTTTGAACTGGCTTGATGGGTCTTGCGAAAAATAATGCTCCGAAGACATAAGCCAAAAATAGCACTTTGCTCGCGGGTAGTGTTAGTGACGTGAGTGAAAAAGATGCACGCGATTTGTCGGCTGAAGTAATCGACCGCATTATTCGTCGTGGCGAAAAGGCCGCCGCCCTTGGCGCCGAAGAAACTCACTCGCACGCAGATTTTGACGGTGACCAGCTAGACCTTGAAGCCCGCACCAGTTTGCGCCGCGTCAACAGCCTCAGCACTGAGATGCAAGACATCTCGGATGTCGAATATCGCCAACTCAGACTTGAAAAAGTTGTGCTGATTGGTATCTGGAATGGTGACATCAACGAAGCTGAAAACTCTATTCGTGAGCTGGCAGCCCTAGCCGAAACCGCAGGCTCAACTGTTCTCGACGGTCTGCTGCAACGCAGGGCAAACCCTGACCCGGCAACCTTCTTGGGTAAAGGTAAAGCCGAAGAGTTGAGACAGATCGTGGTCGAAACAGGTGCAGACACTGTTATCGCTGACACCGAACTTGCCCCAAGCCAACGCCGAGCCCTCGAAGATGTCGTAAAGGTAAAGGTAATTGACCGAACCGCTGTCATCCTCGATATTTTTGCTCAGCACGCAAAGAGCCGCGAGGGTAAAGCACAGGTCGAACTCGCGCAGCTTGAATACCTATTACCTCGCCTAAGAGGTTGGGGTGAATCGATGAGCCGTCAGGCTGGTGGCCAGGCTGCCGGCGGTGTCGGCATGGGCTCGCGTGGCCCAGGTGAAACCAAGATTGAACTTGACCGTCGCCGCATCAACACCCGCATGGCCAAGCTCAAGAAGCAGATCAAAGATATGAAGCCGGCGCGTGAAGCTAAGCGCTCAAGTCGCAAAGCTCAAGAGGTGCCTTCGGTCGCAATCGCTGGCTATACCAACGCTGGCAAGTCGAGTTTGCTCAACCGCATTACCCGCGCTGGAGTTCTGGTTGAGAACGCTCTGTTCGCAACTCTTGACCCGACCGTGCGCAAAACCGAAACCCCAGACGGTCGCGTCTACACGATTGCTGACACCGTGGGTTTCGTGCGCAACCTGCCTCACCAGCTGGTCGAGGCCTTCCGTTCAACCTTCGAAGAGATTGCCGACAGCAACCTCATCATTCACGTGGTTGATGGCTCACACCCAGACCCAGGTTCGCAAATCACCACGGTGCGAAAAGTCATCAGCGAAGTTGGTGCGCACGACATTCAAGAGCTAATCGTTTTCAACAAGATTGACCTGGCAGATCAAGCCCAAAGGATTGCCCTGCGCGGCCTCGAACCGAATTCAATGCAGGTGAGTGCTAGAACCGGCGAGGGCATCGAAGAACTGCTGGTCAAAATCGCTGAACTTCTGCCAAGACCGGCAATTGAAATCAAAGCGGTTATTCCTTATGACAGGGGAGACCTGGTCAGTCGAATGCACATTTCTGCAAAAATGCTCGAACTTGAATATCGCGAAAATGGCACTTACGTGCACGCAGAGGTAAAACCAGATATGGCTAGCGAACTAGCCCAATATCTTGTCTAGAGCTTGCGAAGCACCGTTACGACTACACCCATAACCTTGGCTTCATCGCCGAGAATTGGCTCGAATGCGCTGTTACGAGGCAGCAACCAAGTGTGACCATCGCGCTGCTTGAAAACCTTCACGGTGGCTTCTTCATCGCCAGGCAACAGGGCTGCCACGATGTCGCCGTTGTCTGCTGTCGGCTGCGAACGAACCACCACGAAGTCGCCATCGCAAATGGCGGCATCGATCATCGATTCACCTTTGACCTTCAGCATGAAAAGTTGGCCCTTGCCGACTAGCTGTTCTGGCAGTGCGTAAGTATCCTCGGTGTTCTGCTCTGCTAGCAAACCGGTACCAGCCGCAATCTGACCAACCAGTGGCACGGCAATCGAGCGAACTGGCTCTGACTCACCTGAAATCGAAATGCCGCGAGAGATGTTCTCAACCTGGTCGAGCACACCCTTGGCTTTGAGCTGGTCAATCTGATATTTAGCCGATGCCACTGAGCTCAGGCCAACAGCATCAGCGATCTCACGAAGGGTAGGTGGCATGCCCGAAGAACTCTTCAAATCGCGAATAGCCGCAAGCACTTCTTTCTGACGCTCTGAGAGCTTTGACTCGTCTTCCATCAGCCGAACCTTTCAATGTCGGTGGTATCAACCAAGATTTCTCTCTTGACCTGATATCGAAACTTTATTCGATAAAAGGTCAAGTATCAAACACATTTTCGAAAATTATTTGACAAATGTCGGTTGGTAGGTTCAAAATTGGATTATTCCGAACAGATGTTCGAAACAAATGTTCGAAAAGATGTCGGAATTGAAAAAGGAAAGAAGTGATCAGAATGTCAGTTGCAGCCATTCAGCACAGCACCAAAGGTACTTTCAAGCTCAGCCGCCGTGGCAAGCAGATTCGCACCGCAATCTTGCTAGCCGTAATCATCACCGGGGCTAACGCATTCATCAGCAATGCAGAGGCAGCTAACCAGCCGGCCAGCACCACTTTCCAATACATCACGGTTCACTCAGGTGAAACCCTTTGGCAGATCGCCGAGAAGTACTCACCAAACACCGACCCACGCGATTTCATCGCCGAGGTCGTCAGCCTGAATCAGCTCAAGACCAGCGTGGTGAACCCAGGGCAGCGCATCGCACTTCCTAATAACTAACAAGTCGCTAGCGGCTTGGGGTTACCAACTAACATCAAGTTGTGAAGTTCATCATTTTCGTCATCGACGACGGCAACAACTTGGCCAACCCAAGTGAAATGGCAAACATCGACGCATTCAACCAAATGCTCATAGATAACCATCACTTCATTCACGCGGCAGGAATCAATCACGGCGAGCATGCAACCCTCATCGACAACCGCAAAGACCTAAACCACATCAAACAGGGCTCGCTATACAACGAACCAGCCCACTACAGCGGCTTCTGGCTAATCGAAGCAACCGATGAAAACCAAGCCCTTGACCTTGCAAAACAGGGTTCAAAGGCCTGCAACCGCAAGGTTGAACTTCGCCCTTACCTTCGCTAACAAGATATGCTTGCCAGAGTTATGGCAACCGCAAAACCCAAACCAGGCAATACCCGAGTAACGGGTAAAGAGCAGTACTACACGCCTAAGCCGGTTGCCCTCGAGGTTCTCAAGCGTGTTCTCAAAACCACAAACTCAAGCACCAATCAGATCTTTCTCGAACCAGCAGCAGGTGCAGGCGCTTTCGTCGAGGCAGCGAAACAACTCGGCTTCACTGAGATCATCGCCATGGACATCGAGCCTAAGCGCCCTGAAGTTGTCAAAGCCAACTTTCTCGAGCGCAAACCAAAGATTGAACACGGCATCACCGTTACCAACCCACCTTTCGGCCGCAACAACGCCCTGAGCATTCCTTTCTTCAATAAAGCTGCTGAGCACTGCGATGTCATTGCATTCATAGTTCCCAGGTCTTGGCGCAAGTGGAGTGTGCTCAATCGCCTAAACCGCGATTTTGCACTTATCGACGACTGGGATCTCAACATTGATTATGTTGACGAGAATGACAACGCAGTTCACGGTGTTGGCAACCTGCGAACCTGCGTTCAGATTTGGCAGCGCATTCCGGGTTATCAACGAAACCTGATTCAGATTGAAGATCTTGGGCTTTTCGAAAAGACCACACCCGAGAAAGCCGACATCGCATTCACCCAGTTCGGTTACGGTTGCGGCACCTTCACGCAAAGCTTCGACAGAGTTCCAAACACCACGAAGGCTTTTCTCAAGCTGACTCACCCGAGAACTCTCGAGGCGCTGAAAGCCGTTGACTTCAGTCGGTTCACAAATCACACTGCATACACCGAAGCCATCAGCCTCAAAGAACTCAACTTCTTGCTCAACGAGTATCTGCAACTTGAGCCGCTGAAGTATTCAAACGACCCGCAATCACCCCACTACCTCGGGTTGAACCGCCCTTAGTCGGTAACCTTATAGGGTGACTGAACTCTC
>JBJTOA010000139.1:0-2712 GCA_046074285.1 Micrococcales bacterium | reverse complement strand
ATTGGATGAGCTCTTGCTCGCTGACAACAACCTCTTCAGCTTCAGCAATTGCATCCAGAAGCATTTGAGCTTTAAAGCCCTTGGTGCTTTCTTCAAGAACTTCGGCGCGGTGTGCTGCGTCTTCAAGGCGACCTTCGCCCTCTAGGTGGCGGTTTACCTCGGCATCGATAACCTCGTCTGAAACAGCGACTTCGGTTAGCTTAATTAGCTCATCAGTAAGCAACTGACGAGCCTGGATGCCCTGGCCGTAAACCTTCGCTTCGCTGATCTGCTTCTCGATGTTTGCCTTTAGTTCAGCAAGAGTGTCGAACTCAGAAGCTAGCTTGGCGAACTCGTCGTCGGCTGCTGGCAGCTCGCGCTCTTTAACTGCAACCAGAGTCACAGAAACTTCAGCGTCTTGGCCGGCCTTGTCGCCACCAACCAGCTTTGACTTGAAGGTTGTTGATTCGCCTGCAGTAAGTGTGTCTAGTGCCTCGTCGATGCCGTCAAGTAGGTTGCCTGCACCAATCTCGTATGAAATGTTCTGTGCAGAGTCGATTGTCACTCCACCAATGGTCGCGGTTAGGTCGATGGTGGTGAAATCGCCCTTCTTCGCTGCACGCTCAACGGTCTTTAGCGAACCAAAGCGAGCACGCAATGCGTCAAGCTCTGCATCTACCTCTTTGGCCTCAACCTTGATGTCATCAACCGTGACCTTTAGGCCCTTGTACTCCTTGAGCTTTAGCTCAGGACGAACCTCAACCTCGATCTCGACGATTAGGTTGCCGGCGAAAGTCTTCTCGTCAGGGGTCTGCTTGATGTCTGCCTGAGGCTGACCCAATGGGCGAAGCTTCTCGGCCTCGATCGCATCGCGGTAGATGGTGTCTAGACCGTCGTTGATGGCGTGAGCCAAGATCGCTGGGCGACCAACACGCTGGTCCAAGATAGCGGCAGGGATCTTGCCCTTGCGGAAGCCAGGAACGTTTACGCTCTCGGCGATGTGCTCGTATGCGTGGTCAAGGCTTGGCTTGAACTCTTCAGGAGTCACCTCGATGGTGAGCTTCACACGGGTTGGCTTGATGCGCTCTACTGCAGTTTTCAAGGTCTTCTCCTAGACAAGAAAAGGGCCCGCCTTCTTAAGAAGACAGGCCATTTATTTTCAATGATTCAGTGTGGATCTGAACCGAATGGTCGGGGTGACAGGACTCGAACCTGCGATATCCTGCTCCCAAAGCAGGCGCGCTAGCCACTACGCTACACCCCGGTTGATTTTCAGCCAGGCTGAACAACCTCGTTGAGTCTATCCCATAGAATAGATATGTTGCCTCGATTTTTGAAAAAAAGTTCTGGCCTCAACGCGGATGTAGCTTAGTGGTAAAGCCTCAGTCTTCCAAACTGATGATGCGGGTTCGATTCCCGTCATCCGCTCGATAAACGCCACCGCCAACGAGCGGTGGCGTTGCACTTTAAGTTGAAGATTTTTTACTTTTGGCAGCCGACGCAGAAATAGAGTTTTCGTGCCGCCATCAATTCAATCGAGATGTTGGTGCCGCAAACTCGGCATGGCAAACCCTCTCTCTTATAGATGAAATTACGCTCGCTCTTGGTCGGGCGTTTAGTTCTAAGTTCATCTCGGGTGATCATGAAGCCGGTCTTCACGCCCACCTTCAAGAGATCCACCGAATCAGCCCAAATCTCGCGCAACTGTTCCTGCGATAACTGATTGCCAGGGGTATGCGGATCGATGCCAGCCCTAAACAGGATTTCTGCCCGATAAACGTTGCCGATGCCGGCGATGACATCCTGGTTCATAAGCTGCAGACCGATAGCGGCCTTGGATGCGGCAACCCGGTCGATAAAACGCTGCGATTCACGGCCATTTGGGTCGGGATTCAACGGGTCAGGACCGAGCCTTCGTTCTACCGCGCGCACTTCTTCTTGTGTGATGACCTCACACACGGTCGGACCTCGTAGGTCGGTGACCGCATTCAGGTTGCCAAAACGCGCACGCACCTGACCAACCGGCTCTGGGGCATCTAGGTAGCCAACTTTGTGGGTGTTCCATTTGCCATAGATGCCAAGGTGAATTCGCAAGGTGAGCTGGTTATCAAACTTAAGAAAGAGCTGCTTACCAATTGCCTTGGCCTTCACCAGAGTGTGGCCGTCAATCATCTTGGCGCCAGACTCGAATCGCCCCTGCGGAGAACTTACAAAGACGGTTTCGCCTGCGAAAAGTCGATTGAAATCATTTGCGGTTCGATGAACCGTGTGGCCCTCTGGCATTGTTCGAAACTACGCGACGATCTCGCCGGTTTGTTCATAGGTGGCAATTTTGCCGATGCGGCGAACGTGGCGCTCATCGTGACTGAACGGTTCGGCAATAAACAGTTCGATCAACTGCAGCACTTCATCCTGGGTGTGCTGACGTGCTCCGATGGCGATCACGTTCGCATCGTTGTGGTCACGTGCCAACTTAGCCGTTGACTCGTTCCAGGCTAGGGCTGCGCGAACCCCCTCAACCTTGTTGGCTGCGATTTGTTCGCCGTTGCCTGAACCGCCTAGAACGATTCCAAGCGCCTCAACTCCAGCGCGCTGATCCGCAACCACGGCGAGCCCGGCATTGATGCAAAAACTTGGGTAATCATCGAGTGGGTCATACGCCATTGGCCCGTGATCGAAAACTTCGTGACCCTGCTTGGTCAACTCGCGAATCAAAAAGTGGCTTAGGTCTAG
>JBJTOA010000138.1:0-5855 GCA_046074285.1 Micrococcales bacterium | reverse complement strand
CTCTCTCGGTTGGCACCTCAGGTGCTGGCAGAACTCTCAAGGCAAACCTGTTGGCTAGCGAAATCCTGGGTGGCGCTTCGGCATACGGCGTTGGAGGAATTCACCGTCACACCCCTGAGATTGAGCAGAATCTTTCGAAGTCTGCCGGTCAAAAAGTACAGGTCAACTTCACACCGGTTCTGGTTCCGATGAGTCGTGGCATCCTTGCGGTGAACACCGCAAAGCTAAAGCCTGGCGTTACCGAAGCTCAACTTCGCGAGGCTTACGTCAAGGCTTACGGCGATGAAAACTTTGTTAACCTGTTGCCTGCAGGCCAGTTCCCGAACACTTCGTCAACCCTTGGGGTGAACACCTGCCTGATCGGCATAGCAGTTGATGCTCACGCCAATCGTTTGATTGCGGTTAGCGCAATCGACAACCTTGTGAAGGGCACTGCGGGAGCAGCAATTCAGAGTTTGAACATTGCACTCGGTTTGCCAGAGGCAACCGGTTTGAGCGTGAACGGAGTAGCACCTTGACCGTTACGGTAGCCAAGGGATTCGTGGCAGCTGGTATTGCTGCAGGAATTAAGAAGAATGGCAAGCGTGATCTCGCGCTGGTTGTGAACCAGGGGCCGATGAAGGCTGCCGCAGCGGTATTCACCAGCAACCGCTGCCAAGCAAACCCAGTTCTCTGGAGCAAGCAAGCCATTTCAGATGGCGAGATCGAAGCGATCATTTTGAACTCAGGCGGAGCCAACTGCTACACCGGCCCCGAGGGTTTTCAAACCACTCATGCCACCGCGGAAAAAGTTGCAGATGAACTTGGCATTTCGGCTGGTGACGTTCTGGTTTGCTCGACTGGTCTGATTGGTGACCAGTTGCCTCGCGAAACTTTGCTCGCCGGGGTGAGCGTTGCAGTCAAAGAACTTGCTAACCACAACGGCCCGGTTGCTGCCGAAGCAATCATGACCACCGACAGCGTGCCAAAGACTGCTTACCGAGTTAGCGAACAAGGATGGTCAGTCGGCGGCATGGCTAAGGGAGCCGGAATGCTGGCACCTGCGCTAGCTACCATGCTCGTGGTTATCACCACCGATGTTGTGCTCGACAGCAAGAGCCTTGATGCTGCGCTTCGTCAAGCAACTCGAGTTAGCTTTGATCGACTCGACAGCGACGGCTGCACTTCAACCAACGACACTGTGGCTTTGATGGCATCTGGTGCCAGTGGGGTAGCGCCAACACTCGAAGAATTCACCACCCTGCTCACAGAGGTTTGCGAAGACCTGGCCAAGCAACTCATGCGTGATGCCGAAGGTTCAACTCACGACATCATCATTCGCGTTACCAGCGCTGCCACCGAAGACGACGCCGTCGAAGTTGGTCGCTCACTGGCTCGCAATAATCTGTTCAAGGCAGCCGTGTATGGCAACGACCCGAACTGGGGGCGCATCCTCGCAGCCGTTGGCACCACCAAGGCCAAGTTCGACCCTTACGACATCGACGTAGCAATCAACGGTGTAAGTGTGAGTCGCAAAGGCATGCCAGACCAGCCGCGCAATCTGGTTGACATGACCCCACGCGAAGTTTTCATCGACATCAGTTTGAACGCTGGCATTCACCACGCCAACGTTTACACCAACGACCTCTCTCACGCCTATGTAACCGAGAACAGCGAATACTCGAGCTAATGATTCCGCAAGAAATCGACCAAGCCACCGCAAGCCTCAAGGCTGCCACGCTCATCGAGTCGCTGCCTTGGCTGCAGCAGTTTCACGGCAAAGTAGTGGTCGTCAAGTTTGGCGGTAACGCCATGGTTGACGAAGCTCTGCAGCAGGCGTTCGCCGAAGACATGGCATACCTGCGCTGGGTTGGTATCAAGCCAGTTGTGGTTCACGGCGGTGGCCCACAGATTTCTGCAAGGCTCAAAGACCTTGGCTTAGCCAGCGAATTCAAACACGGATTACGAGTCACCGACGATCAAACCATCCCAGTGGTGCGCGATGTGCTTCGCAACCAAATTTCTGCATCACTGTCACGCATGATAGAAATTGCCGGAGCCGAAACCACGATTCTCTCTGGTGAAGACCAGCACCTGTTCAAAGCTGAAAAAGTGCTTGCCAATGGCGAAGACATCGGTTGGGTCGGTGAAGTAACGCAGGTCAACCCGAGAGTGGTTTTTGAAGCGCTCGCCGAAGGTCGCGTTCCAGTGATTTCAACAGTTGCTCCTGGGCTCGATGGCGGGCTCTTCAACGTGAATGCCGACCTTGCCGCATCTAGCCTTGCAGTAGCCCTCGGTGCCGAAAAACTCATGGTGCTCACCGATGTTCCTGGGCTTTACAGCAATTGGCCAAACCTTGATTCACTGGTTAGCGAAATCACTGCGAGTGAACTAGAGACACTTCTTCCAAGTCTTGAATCAGGAATGATTCCTAAGATGCAAGCCTGCTTACAGGCGGTAAACGGCGGTGTGCCAAAAGCTCACGTTATCGATGGCCGCACCCCGCACAGCATTCTGCTCGAGGTCTTCACGGTTGCCGGTGTTGGCACCCAAGTTTTACCTGACTAGGAGCCACGAATGAAAAATGCAAAATACTTTTGGTTCGCTCCATATGTTGCATTAGCTCTCTTTCACCTAGCGGTTATCGCTCTAGAGAACTGGGATCTTGTCGCGCTGACAAAGCCTTTGCTAATGCCGGTTTTGCTAATTGGTCTCTTACCGTTCATCAAAAAATCTAAACTTGCCATTTCTGTAACCGTGATTATCGCGATCGTATTTTCTTGGCTTGGCGATGTGCTGTTGCAATCGCCTGGAGAAATCGGATTCCTAATCGGATTGGGCATGTTTTTGCTCGCTCAAATTAGCTACATTGTGACGTTTGTAAAAACTCAGAAACCACGTCTGCACTGGAGCATTACAATCTTTGCGCTCTGGTACATCGCACTGGTCGCAGCGCTAGCGCCTTCACTCGGCGGGTTGCTTGCTCCCGTGCTGGTCTACGGTTTAGTGCTTGCTAGCATGGCGACTCTGGCAGCCCGGCTCGGGCCGGTAATTGCAACCGGCGGCATCCTGTTTTTCGCATCAGATTCGATGCTCGCCCTAAACCGCTTTCTGCCGGGTTTCAACTTGCCATACTCAGATTTACTAATCATGAGTACTTATGTGGCAGCCGAGGGTCTGCTGGTTTTTGGGCTAGCGAGTAAGATTTTCATTCACGCAAAATAAGGAGCACCATGACTCGTCACTTTCTAAAAGACGACGACATCACCTCAGCCGAGCAAGCGCAGATTCTTGAGCTAGCTCGCAAACTGAAGGCTGCCCCTTACAGCGAGCGACCATACGCTGGCCCAAAAACCGTGGCACTGATTTTCGATAAGACCTCAACCAGAACTCGCGTTTCATTTTCGGTTGGCGTTAGTGACCTCGGGGGAGTTCCGATGGTTATCGACACCGGCACCAGCCAAATGGGCAAGAAAGAGTCAGTCGCCGACACCGCACGAGTGCTTGAGCGACAGGTGGCTGCCATAGTTTGGCGAACCTATGCTCACAGCGGCCTCGAAGAAATGGCTGCAAATTCAAAAGTGCCAGTGGTCAACTCGCTTAGCGATGACTACCACCCTTGCCAGATTCTTGCCGACCTGCTCACCATCGTTGAGCACAAGGGCAAAACCAAGGGTCTCAAAATTGCCTACATCGGCGATGCCAACAACAACATGGCAAACAGTTATCTAGTCGGATGCGCGCTGGCCGGAATGCACGTTTCGGTAGCTGGCCCTACCGGTTACCTGCCGCAGCAGTCTGTCGTTGAAAACGCCATGGCAATTGCCCAACGTGAAGGCGGATCAATCGAGGTAACCACTGACCCAACGCTTGCAGTTGCAAATGCCGATGTCGTGGTTACCGACACCTGGATCTCAATGGGTCAAGAAGCTGAAAAAGAACAGCGCGTCAAAGACTTCGCTGGTTTCACAGTTGATGCCGATTTGATGGCGCTTGCCAAAGCAGATGCAATCTTTATGCACTGCCTACCTGCTTACCGCGGCTACGAAGTTAGCGCCGAAGTTCTAGATGGCAAGCAGAGCGTGATTTGGGACGAAGCCGAAAACCGCCTGCACGCGCAGAAAGCACTGTTGGTTTGGCTAGACGCGCAAAATGGCTAGCAAGTTTTTCGTTGCTGTGGTTCTAGCGGGTGCACTTGCGCTCACAGGCTGCGCACCTCAACCTGCGCCAACCCCGAACCCAACTCACTCTGCCGAAACCGATAAACAACTCTCAGAGCAAACTGATGACTTCTCGAAGACCGCTCTTGAAAACCTGCGCAAGGCGACCCCGGTGCTCGGAATGACCGAGGCTGACGCCACGAAGTTTCTCGAAAGCATTGGTCTAACTGCTCGGGTAGTTGAGCGCGACGGTGAAGGTTTAATCGTTGATGCGATGTATTCCAATTCGCGCATCGACCTTTACATCAAGCGCAACGTGGTCATCGATATCACTGTCGGTTAGTCGACAAACTAAGATTGAAGAAGTTGCTCACACTGTAAGTGAGCCCTGCGCCGATTGGCGCATCCATGCTTTAAAGGAGAACTCACTTGGCTGAACGCGTCGTACTTGCTTACTCAGGCGGTCTAGACACCTCGGTTGGTATCGGCTGGTTGAAAGATGCCACTGGTAAAGAGGTTGTTGCAATGGCAATCGATGTTGGCCAAGGTGGCGAAGACATGGAGGCCATTCGTCAGCGTGCGCTTGACTGTGGTGCTGTGGAGTCTGTGGTTATCGATGCCAAAGACGAGTTCGCTGATGAATACCTGATGCCTGCTTTGAAGGCGAATGCTCTTTACCAGAAGCGTTACCCATTGGTGTCTGCGCTTAGCCGCCCAGTAATTGCCAAGCACTTGGCTTTGACTGCTCAGAAGCTTGGCGCAAACTCTGTGGCACACGGATGCACCGGTAAGGGTAACGACCAGGTTCGCTTCGAAGCTTCGGTGGCTGCGATTGACCCGTCACTAACTTCTATCGCACCAATTCGTGACCTTGCCCTTACCCGTGACAAGGCAATCGAATACGCTGCCAAGCACAATCTTCCGATTGCTCAGAGCAAGAAGAGCCCATACTCAGTTGACCAGAACGTTTGGGGTCGCGCTGTTGAGACCGGGTTCCTTGAAGACCCTTGGAATGCTCCAATTGAAGACCTTTACACCTACACCCAGAACCCTGATGAGCTAAAGCCTGCTGACGAAATCGTCATCAAGTTTGACCAAGGTGTTCCGGTTGCAATCGATGGTGTTTCATACACTCCAATTCAGATCGTTCAGAAGCTAAACGATCTTGCTGGCAAGCACGGTATCGGTCGCATCGACATTGTTGAAGACCGTTTGGTCGGCATCAAGAGCCGCGAGATTTACGAGGCACCTGCTGGAATCACTTTGATCAACGCTCACGAAGACCTAGAGAACCTAACCCTTGAGCGTGAAGTAAACCGCTTCAAGAAGGGCATCGAAGACAAGTGGGCAACCCTGGTTTACGAAGGCCTCTGGTTCAGCGACCTTAAGCGCTCGCTCGATGTATTCATCGACCACACCCAGAAGTACGTAACCGGTGAGGTTCGCGTGAAGCTTCAGGGTGACCGTGCGGTTCCTACCGGTCGTCGTTCTGAGCAGAGCCTTTACGACTTCGATCTAGCAACCTACGACACCGGAGACACCTTCGACCAGTCACTTGCGAAAGGCTTCATTGAACTTTGGGCATTGCCTTCAAAGATTTCAGCGAAGCGCGAGCAGAGAAACCGCTAATGAGTGAAAACGCAGCAAACGCCGGCGCCCTTTGGGGTGGCCGTTTTGAGGGTGGTCCAGCCGAGTCGCTGGCTGCGCTCAGTCGTT
>JBJTOA010000137.1:0-2413 GCA_046074285.1 Micrococcales bacterium | reverse complement strand
ATGACCAAGGTTCATTCCAATCATCATCAGATGATCACCACGATGAGGATGAGGCTTTTGAATCTGAAGATTCAGAAGACGACTAACCCCCAACCCAACCAGGATAAGGAGCAACACAAATGGCAAAGAAAAACGCACCGGCTACCGAGACTGCAGAATCTCCATACGTAACCGAAACCCCAAAGGCTAAGAAGTCGCTCAAAGAGACTTTCAGCTCAAGAGGCGCAAAGACTGCAGGCATCGTTGCCGGATCAGCTCTTGCCCTGACCGCCGCATTCGGAATCGGTCTAACCGCTGGTCACGCTCAAGGCCCAGCATTCGGACACGACCAGATGGGTCAGGGTCAGTTTGGTGGGGACCGCGACGGCGATCACGGTGGCCAGTTTGGCCCTGGCGGTCACCGCGATGGTGACAAAGGCGGTCAGTTCAACCCGAACATGCAGCCACCGACCGACCCTAATGCTCCTGCGCCAGCACCGCAGCCAACCAACTAAATAACTTCATACCTTCCTCTCCTAGAGGCACCCCGCCGGTTTCCCCCTTTTCCGGCGGGGTGCCGCACATATGGCAAACTTCAGTTATGGCAAACAAAGTTAACTTCGCGCAAGCTATTGCACTCGGATTCAAAAACTACGTTCGGTTTCGCGGCACGGCGAGTCGAAGTGAGTACTGGTACTTCTTACTTTTTGTATTCCTGCTCAGCTTGGTTCTCAGCACCTTCGACAGTCTGCTGCAAGCAAACGCCGGTGTCGTATTGCCGATAACCTTGAGCGCTATTGCTTCATACGGTTTGGTGCTACCGCAACTAACCCTGCAGGTCAGACGTTTTCGCGATGCTGGCTTGAACCCTTGGCTGCAGCTACTTCAGGTAATTCCGCTGGTCTTGCTAGTCGTTGGGCTATTCGGATTCATCTCTCAAAAAGGTTTCGAGGCCCTGGCTACCTTGAATGCAATCGCAGAGCCAACCCTCTCAGACATCCGCCAAGCACTAGACCAAGTTTCACCCACCACAATGGGCATGCTCGGTGCAGGTTTCGTGCTGACCTTAGCCTGGGGAATCTTCGCTTTCGTGATCTGCGTGCTGCCGAGCAAGTCTCGTGCGCAAGGCAACAAACACATCGCAGAGTAGCAATCCCACCCGCAATCGGGTAGAGTTGGAAAGTTGCCGTGTAACGGCCGCGGAAAAAGAGAGCTTCAATCAATCGGATTGTCGCGCCGCGCAGCGAACCGAAAGGACAGAACTATGGCATTAGACCCAAAAGTTAAGACTTCAATCATCGAAGAGTACGCAACTCACAAGGGTGACACTGGTTCACCTGAGGTTCAGGTTGCAGTACTTTCACAGCGAATCAAAGACCTAACCGAGCACCTCAAGGAGCACAAGCACGATCACCACTCACGTCGTGGCCTGCTTCTTCTTGTTGGTCAGCGTCGTCGTCTGCTCGGATACCTTCAGAGCGTAGACATCGAGCGCTACCGTTCACTAATCGAACGACTAGGTCTTCGTCGCTAGTTCGACAAAGCAAGTCTTGCTGGATGCCACTCCCAACGGGGGTGGCATCTATCTTTTAACCGGTATCGCTGTTAGGGTTGAAAAGAGCAATCGTTGAGGGGCATTGCTGGTCCTCGGTGGTGAGTCTTGGGTTTTTGAACCCCAAGGTTTTCAACTGGTGACCAGAGCATCCCTATTTATTCGAAACAGGGCAATTCCCTTAACGCACGCTTGCGCTAAAACCACACGGGTTTTGTCGCGTTCGTATGTAAGGAGTACCCATGGGTATCAACGTAAACGAGCCGATGATGGACGGCACTAAATTTGCCATCGCAACAATTGACAACGGTAAGCACGGAAAGCGCTATGTTCGCTTTGAGACTGGCCGTCTAGCCCAGCAGGCACAGGGTGCAGCTGCGGTTTACATGGATGACGAGACCATGCTGTTCTCGGCAACCACTGCTAGCAAGCAGCCAAAAGACCAGTTCGACTTCTTCCCACTGACTATCGATGTTGAAGAGAAGATGTATGCAGCAGGTCGCATCCCAGGAAGCTTCTTCCGTCGCGAAGGCCGTCCAACCACCGATGCAATCTTGGCCTGTCGCCTGATCGACCGCCCACTGCGCCCATCGTTCGTCGATGGCCTGCGTAACGAGGTGCAGGTTGTGGTCACCGTAATGGCTATCGAGCCAGATGAAATGTACGACGTGGTCGCAATCAACGCGGCATCCATGTCCACCCAGCTGGCTGGTCTGCCATTCTCGGGTCCAATCGGTGGTGTCCGCGTGGCACTTATCGACAACCAATGGGTCGCTTTCCCAAAGCACTCGCAGCTTGAGAACGCCGTATTCGACATGGTGGTCGCTGGTCGCGTCATCGAAGAAAACGGCACCAAAGATGTCGCCATCATGATGGTGGAGG
>JBJTOA010000136.1:0-34249 GCA_046074285.1 Micrococcales bacterium | reverse complement strand
GTGCGTTCAGAGTCGCCAGCATTCGACCTGCACCACCCTGAGTTCGCAGCTCCTGAAGCTAAAGCAGAGCACAAGAAGTAAGGCGATAATACATGAAAACTAACGCGAGACTCTTTCTGCTACTAACCGTGTTTTACGCGGTTGACGCAGGAGCATACTTCTTCCTCAGCCTCATGTGGCAACCGAAGCATGGTGGCTTTGAAGTTATCGGAACTGCAGCGCTAGCTATGCTCGCAGTGCTGTCTGGTTTCATCTACTTCTACGTCAACAAGTCCGCTAACAACTTGGGCGCTACACCTCCAGAAGACAACTTGAATGGAAACATCGAGGATGGCGATAGCGAGATCGGTTTCTTTAGCCCTTGGAGCTGGTGGCCGTTCTTCCTAGGTCTATTTGGCGCAATCACCTTTGCATCACTTGCAGTTGGATGGTGGCTAACCTTCATCGGTGTTCCACTAGCGCTGGTTGCCCTAATCGGTTTCGTATTCGAATACAGCCGCGGACAGCACGCTCACTAAGTTCTACAAAACTAAACCCCACGATTGCTCGTGGGGTTTAGTTATTTAACTCGCGCCACCCAGAGTTGCAGTTTGTCTGGGGGAGTTCCTAGGAAGACTAAATCTGCGCGTTGCCAGGGCTTCGAATTCGCCAGAAACGGCTTTTCTTCAGCCTGCCATTCCTGCCAGAAGCGTTCGGCCTCGACGAGGTCTGGTCGTTCACTCAAGTCACGCAAAACTCCGCGCTGGTGGGCTAGTTCAAAGTCTGACTGCACCCAAATGACCCAGTCAAAATGTGGCGCAAGGTTTTCACGGGCGATGCCAACGCCCTCGATTATCACCACTGAAGCGTTCTGCGGGGTGGTTATGCTGCCGGCTCTGCCGTGCTCTGGCCAAGCGGGTGGGGTGAAATCGACGGCCTGATTTCTTTTTAGCGGCTCAATCGCATTTTCGAGAAGCATTTGGTCCCAGTCAAAGTAGCTGTGCCACCAGGCAAAGTCATCGGTGTGTAAAAGTGCAACCACCTGGCCGGCTGCTTCGAAGCGGTCTGACAAAACCTTTGCTACCGTGCTCTTGCCACCCGCAGAGCGGCCATCGATTGCAATAAACAGGGGAGCAGTGGTAGTCGACTTGGTTTCTAGCAGACGCCTGACTTCGGTTGCTGTGTACCCCTCGAATGGCCCGAGGTAAGGTTCTTCGGGCAGCAAAAAGGGCCGGCTACTTGATGTAGACCGGCCCGATTCGCTCATAAGTTACTTCTTGATTGCCTTCTTGGCTGGCTTAGCTGCAACCTCATCGTGGTGGTGGTGCGAAGCTTCAATCTCTGAAGCAGTTGCAGGTACCACACGGTCTTCGAAGAAGAAGCGTGACAGACTAGATCGCATTCTGGCGCCGAGAGTTATTACACCCTTGGCGTTCGGGCGAGCAATGGTTGGCTTGTAGTCAATGAAGTCAACTAGTTTGTATACCTCGTGGGCATCCAGAGTCTCGTGAACTTCAATGTATTCACCGTGAGGCATACGGATGATGCGACCGGTTTCGCGACCGTGCAAAGCAATCTCTTTGTCTTTGCGCTGTAGTGAAAGACAGACGCGCTTGGTGATGAAGAAGGCCACAACCGGAGCAACAATCAGGGTGATCTGAAGGGCGGTCAACACGTGGTTCAGGCTCATTGCGAAGTGAGTAGCAATGAGGTCAGTACCCGCACCTGCCCAGAGAGCTGCATAGAAAGTCACACCTGCAGCACCGATAGCGGTACGTACTGGTGCATTTCTCGGACGGTCAAGAACGTGGTGCTCACGCTTGTCGCCGGTTACCCAAGCCTCGATGAACGGGTAGAAAGCAACCAGCGCGATGAACACGACTAGCACGATGATCGGCAGCAAGATGTTCCATGACCAGGTGTAACCCAGGAAGTCAACAACTTCGATGCCGGTTGGTGCTAGACGCAATGCACCATCGGCGAAACCGATGTACCAGTCAGGCTGGGTACCAGCAGAAACCGGTGATGGGTCATAGCCACCGTAGTTCCAAACTGGGTTGATGCTTACTGTGGCACCGACCAGCATGATTACGCCGAAGACTAGGAAGAAGAATCCGCCAGCCTTAGCAACGTAAACCGGCATTAGTGGGTAACCAACAACGTTGTCATCGCGACGACCTGGGCCTGAGTAGTGAGTGTGCTTGTGAATCACAACCATGAACAAGTGCACGGCGATGAATACCAGAATCAAAGCTGGAATCAGCAGGATGTGGAGGCTGTAGAGACGAGCCACGATGTTCTCACCTGGGAATTCGCCACCGAATAGCAGGCTTGAAATGTAGGCACCTACAACAGGTACACCCTTGATCATTCCGTCGATGATTCGAAGACCGTTACCTGAAAGCAAGTCGTCTGGCAGTGAGTAACCGGTAAAACCTGCACCCATACCCAGAACGAATAGCGCGAAACCAACAACCCAGTTGATTTCACGAGGCTTGCGGAATGCACCGGTGAAGAATACGCGCAGCATGTGCAGACCGGCAGCAGCTACGAATAGCAGAGCTGCCCAGTGGTGAACCTGACGCATCAGCAGACCACCGCGAACCTCGAATGAGATGTCTAGGGTAGAGGCGTAAGCCACTGACATTTCGGCACCCTTGAGCGGGCCGTAAACGCCGTCGTAGATAACCGGAGTCATTGCTGGCTGGAAGAAGAAGGTTAGGAAGGTTCCCGAAAGCAGAAGAACTAAGAAGCTGTAGAGGGCAACCTCACCGAGCATGAATGACCAGTGGTCCGGGAAGATCTTGCGTCCGAACTCCTTCAGAATGCCAGCTACACCGACGCGTTCGTCAAGGTAGTTAGCAGTGCCAGCGAGGAATCCGCCTTTTTTCTGTTCGTTAGTGGTGGTGCTCATTTAACGTTACGCTCCCAGAAGCTAGGGCCTACAGGCTCTTCAAAGTCGCTCACAGCAACTAGGTAGCCTTCGGCATCAACGGTGATTGGAAGTTGAGGTAGTGGGCGGCTTGCCGGGCCAAAAACAACCTTGCAGTCGTCTGCGATATCGAAGGTTGATTGGTGGCAAGGGCAAAGCAGGTGGTGGGTGTGCTGCTCGTACAGAGCAACAGGGCAACCAACGTGGGTGCAAATCTTCGAGTAAGCCACGATGCCCTGGTAGCCCCATTTGGCTTCTTTATCACTCTTGATGTCGGCTGGGTCGAGGCGAACTAAAAGCACTGCAGCCTTAGCCTTCTGCTCAAGCATGTCGGCATCGTGAGAACCGTCTTCTGGGTTCATCAAACCTTCTGGGATCACGTGGAAAACCGATCCTAGAGTGACGTCTGAAGCCTTGATTGGGGTTCCGCTAGGGTCACGAGTTAGGCGGTCTCCAGCTTTCCACATGGTGTGACGCAGAAGGGCACTCGGGTTGGCATCGGTAGTCATGTCTTTGAAAAGCACGATTGCAGGCAGTGGGAACAGCGCTAGGGCTCCGTAAAGGCTACGGCGTATCAGCTTGCGACGTGAGAATCCTGATTCTTCGTTGGCAAGACGGATGATTTCAACTGCACGCGCACGGGTTTCGTCACTGCCGCGAGTCTGGTGGCGGGGTTCTGAAACCTCAGCGTCTGGCATGAGAGTCTTGGCCCAGTGAACCGCACCAAAACCGATGCCGAAGAGACCGAGGGTAATACCTAGGCCGAGCAGCAAGGTGTTGTTTCGAACCGTACCCAGGTCTTCGGTGAGTGGGAATGCAAAGTATGCGTAGATTGCAAAAGCGCTACCGAAGATCGATGCGAAGAACAGGGCGGCAACCTGATTTGCTGCACGCTTTTCGTGCGCTTTGCTCTTGTCGGTCATGCGCACGCGGTGCGGCTCAAGGCCTGGGTCGGCTACCTTATCGGTGCTAACGACTGCGAGACCACCCTCATACTGGTGTTCGCCTTCAAAAAGCTCTGAGCTTTTCTTCTTTTTGTCGCTCAATTAATGTGCTCCCTTTATTACTTTCGTAAACCTAGTTTGACTTTGCGCCAAGCCACACAGTGATGCCGATGATTCCACCTAACACTGCAAGCCATACAAATAGTCCTTCAGCTACCGGACCAATGTTTTCAAGGTCAAGTCCGCCAACTGACTCACCCTGTTGCAAGTAGGTCAGATAGGTGATGATGTCTTTCTTGTCTTTCGGAGAAAGGTTCGCATCGTTGAAAACTGGCATGTTCTGCGGGCCAGTAATCATGGCTTCGTAAATCTCAGTTGCTGGGGTATCCATCAGTGACGGAGCGTACTTGCCCTGGGTAAGCGCACCACCGGCACCAGCTGCGTTGTGACACATGGCACAGTTAATGCGGAATAGCTCGCCACCGCGAGTTGCATCGCCATTAGCAGCAACCATGTCTGCAGTTGGAATAGCAGGGCCAGGAGCTAGCGAAGCAACATAGGCGGCCATCGCTGCAATCTGCTCTTCAGTGAACTGAACTTCTTTAGCCGGAACCTGTGGGCCTGACGCCTGCGCTGGCATGCGGCCAGAAGATACTTGGAAGTCAACGGCTGCTGCGCCAACACCGATCAGGGTAGGAGCATTCTGAGTTCCCTCAGCATTCTTACCGTGACATGATGCACAGTTCGCAAGGAATAGCTTGCGGCCTTCTTCAACCTGACCAGCGTCAGCCTGTGAACCAGCAGAAGTGGTGATGACGTCTTCAGCGATGGCATAGCCACCACCGGTTACGAGCAAGCCCGCAACAATCACAAATGAGGCAGCAAATTTATTGCGACGCATTTTTGGCTTTGAACTCTTTGACATTTAGTGATTCTCCGACTTACTTCAAAACGTAAATGATCATGAAAAGACCGATCCAAACTACGTCAACGAAGTGCCAGTAGTAAGAAACGACGATTGCGCTGGTGGCCTCGTAATGACCAAACTTCTTTGCCGCATAGGTGCGACCGATTACCAGCAAGAATGCCACCAGACCACCGGTTACGTGCAGCGCGTGGAAGCCAGTGGTGATGTAGAACGACGAACCGTATGAGTCACTCGAAAGCATGATGCCGTCTTTGGTGATCAAGTTGGTGTATTCCCAAGCCTGGCCTGATACGAAGATGGCTCCCATGATGTAGCTGAGGAAGAACCACTCAACCATGCCCCATTTGTTGAGCTGCCATAGGCGACCGGTCTTGCGAGGCTGCATGCGCTCGGCGGCAAAAACACCGAACTGAGCAGTGAAAGATGAAGCAACCAAAATCAGGGTGTTGGTCAACGCAAAAGGAACATCTAGATCGGCGGTTTTCTCGGCCCAAAGTTCAGGAGAGTTAGCACGAAGGCTGAAGTACATTGCGAACAAACCGGCGAAGAACATCACCTCGCTACCTAGCCAAACAATGGTTCCTACTGAGGTTGCACTTGGTCGATTAATGACCGGTGCTGAATGCTGCGCTGACACGGTTGACATACTTTTATGCTACCCCTTGTTACGCATCATTTCGGCACATTTGGGGCTTCTGACTGGTAAAAATTCAAGGATTTCAGCCATAAACTTTGGTTTATGAATTCATCTCACACTTGGCCGTCAATATTGGGCAGATTGCTCGAGCAAACCGACCTTGATCGAGCCTCAGCAGCCTGGGCAATGACCCAGCTAATGAGTGGCGAGGCAACCGAGGGTCAAATGGGTGCATTCATGATGGCGCTCAAAGCCAAAGGGGAATCAGTTGATGAACTTGCCGGCTTAGTTGATGTCATGCTGGCTAACGCGCTGCCTCTTAACACCACCAATGATGCAGTGGATATCGTCGGCACCGGTGGTGACCTAGTTGGCACGGTGAACATTTCTAGCATGGCCTCGATTTTGACTTCGGCTTCAGGCGTTCCGGTGCTGAAACACGGTTCGCGCTCAGCTTCTGGCAAAACAGGTTCGAGTGAGATGCTTGAAGCTCTTGGCGTGCGGCTTGATTTGACCGCAGAGCAGGTAGCAGCCGTTTTCGAGAAAGTGAACATCACTTTCTTTTTTGCTCCGGTATTTCACCCGGCTATGAAGTTTGTCGGCCCGGTTCGCAAGCAACTGGGTGTTCCAACCACTTTCAACCTGCTCGGCCCGCTAGCCAACCCGGCTCAACCGATCGCTACCTCGCTTGGTGTGGCAAATGCGATTGCAGCACCGAAAATGGCTGCCGAAGTTGCAGCCCGCGGGCGCACCGCACTAGTTTTCCGTGGGAATGATGGCCTTGACGAGCTAACAACGACTTCAGAAAGCCAAATTTGGCAGGTTTGCGGTGGAGAAGTCACCGAATTCAGCCTTGACCCGCGCAAGTTTGGTTTTGACCGGGTTGAAACCCAGGCTTTGGTCGGTGGCGATGCCGCTCACAACGCCGAGGTGGCACGGCAGCTGTTTGCTGGGGATACTCGGGGAAACCTGGCGGCCATCCGAGACATCGTGGTTCTCAACGCAGCCGCTGGGGTAGTGGCTTACGAATTGGCAAAAGACCCCTCTCGAAGCGAGGTCGAATTGAGCGATCGTTTCGAGGTCTGCATCGAGCGTGTTACCGCAACTCTTGATTCAGGCAAAGCCGCCGAGAAGATCGGTGACTGGGTAACTGCAACCGAATCGGTAGCAGCAGCGCTCTAAAGCGAAAGCAATCAGCTAATTGCGGGTAGTGGCCAATAATTTACTACTTGACATAATGTTCATTATCGGCAAAGGGTTAGTTCTCTAGAGGTGGCTGGCGATCCACTCACGCAACCCTGGCGGCCCAATCAACTCACCAGAAGCAATTAGTTCTGCGGGTTGCCACCAGCGATACTCGACAATGTCGCGGTGTTCATCTGGCATCCAGTTCGAGTCGTCGAGTTCAAAAGCCTCAGAAACTTCATGCTGGTAGAAATGAGCCACGCCGGTCTCTAATTCGCCACCTGCCCACTCGAGCTGAAACTCAATTCGATGCACAGGCTCTCCCAAAACCTCTGGTTCGATTTTGAGGCCAGTTTCTTCGTGTAGTTCGCGAACCGCAGCCTGCAGAACGGTTTCTCCCGCGTCGATTCCGCCGCCCGGTGTCAACCACCTTGGAGGCAAACCTGTTCCTGGGTCCCAATGCGTGAAAATCATGAGCATACGCCCATCAGCGGCTTTCAGAATCACGCGAGCCGTCTCGCGATGCTTCACGTGGTTCGCCGAGATCGGATTCGCAGGTCTAAAAGAGTTACTTGACATAATCTGAGTACCTAGGGTCCTTTCCGCTAGCATTGCCACATGTTTCTTTCGCCTGCCACTATGCCACGAATTCTGGCGCATCGTGGCCAACCCGAAGGCGAAAATACCATTCCCGCTTTTCAATCTGCCCTAAAAGCTGGCGCAGACATCATTGAGACTGATCTGCAGTGCACTAGCGATGGTGTTGCAGTGGTTTTTCACGATGATGACCTAAAACGAGTTCTCGGTGTCAACCAGAAAGTATCCGAAATCACCTTGCCTAATCTGCAGAGACTTATGCCTGCAATCTCAAGCCTCGAGCAGGTTTTGATCGCCCTGCCTAATGCGAAGTTCAACATTGATTTCAAAACTGAGCGAGCCATTGAGCCTGGTGTTGCAGTGATTCGAAAGCTAAATGCCGAATCACGTGTTTTAGTGACCTCTTTCAGCGAGTCTCGAGTTCGCCGCCTGCGCAAACTGGCACCTGAACTTGCAAAATCGCTCTCGGGTGTGCGGGTATTTTTCGCGTGGATGCTTCCATTCGCCATTAAGTTTCTAACCAAGGGATTCTCCGCAGCACAAATCCCGGTCAGTTTTGGCCCATTACCTCTAGCCACTTCCCCATTCATCCGTGCCTTGAAAGCTTGTGGCCTCGAAGTTCATTTTTGGGTCGTCAATGAAATCGCAGACGTCGAGAAACTGCTAGCGCTCGGTGCCGACGGGTTCGTCACTGACAACACCGCAGAGCTCGTCAGTCACCTGAGAAAAGCCTGATAAAAAGCCACAGCTGGAACAAAGCCCCTACCCCAGCGGTTTGGTGTCTTTGGAAAGGCTAAACATGTCTCAAAACACATTTCGAGGAATGCGCCTAGGCTCACAAAGCTTAGAAAGTACCGTTGGCGTAACCTTCGAACCTCGCAGTAAGTATTCATACCAGTGCCCGGCAGGACACCTCACCGAACTGGCTTTCGCTGCCGATGCCGAAGTACCAAACAATTGGGAATGCAAGGCCTGTTCAAAAGATGCTCTGTTGCTGCGAAATGGCGAGACTGTTGAGCCACTAGATTTCAGCGAGAAGACTCCGAGAAGTCACTGGGAGATGCTGCTAGAACGCCGCAGCATTGAAGAGCTTGAAGACATTTTGCAAGAGCGCCTCGATGTCATCAGAGCCCGCCGCGAACAACTTAGCGGTCACTAAACCTAGTTTTTGCCGGTCACGGCCCATTTCAAAACTAACCAAAACGCTTCAAAAACTATTCGCTTTGTCATCTTTGATTTCGCCAAAGTCCGTTCGATGAATGTGATCGGCACCTCAACGATTGTGCCGTCGCTCTTCGCAATCATCTGGGTCAGATTGATTTGAAAGGCGTATCCCCTAGCTTGAATCGAACCCAAATCAAGCCGCTTCAACACTGACACTCGGTAAACCCTAAAACCGGCAGTGATGTCACGAATTTTTGAACCAAGTAGCGTTCGGGCATACCAGTTTCCGAAGCGACTGAGCAATAGTCGATGAAATGGCCAGTTCAGGATTTCGGCACCCGGAATGTAGCGTGATCCGATCACCAAGTCAGCGTCTCTGCTGGCGCGAAGCAGTTTGGGTAGGTCTGCTGGCCGGTGGCTTCCGTCAGCATCCATGCCAATCAGAAATTCGTAGTTGTTATCGATGGCCCATCGGTAGCCAGCGATATAGGCTGGCCCCAAACCCTCTTTGGTTTCGCGGTGTAAGACCTTGATTCGCTCATTGGCTGCTGCTAACTCGTCAGCAATTTGACCGGTGCCATCTGGGCTGTTGTCGTCAACCACCAAAATGTCTAGGCGCTCATCAATAGCAAGGGTTTCGCTAACTGCTTTTCGAATCGTTTCAGCCTCGTTATAGGTGGGAATAACGACGACGTACTCTGCCAAATTACTACTCTCTCTTACTTCTGAGTTTCGCAAATCCTACCCAGACAATAAAAGCGATTGTAACAATCAGCGCCAGATAATCAACCCATCCGAAGAACCTGTCTGCGGGCGTGACTGTCTTACTCAGCGGGACTTCGGCAATGTAATAACCAGGCTCAAAAGGCTTGATAGATTCGTGCACTGTGCCATCAGCGTGAACCACGAGCGACTGACCGACCGTTGAAATATGCACGATAGAGCGACCGGTAGCAATAGCTTGAAGTTTCACTAGAGCAACCTGCTGAAAGGTCTCATCGGTCTGACCAAAGTCAGCATTGTTAGCTTGTGAAATAAGAACTTCGGCTCCCTCGCCAATCAATTTGTGCATCAGATCATCGATTGAGATTTCAAAGCAAATTAGCGAACCAGCCTTGACTCCGGCGATATCAAAAACACCGCTCTTGGTGCCAAAAGAATAGCCGTGAGTAATCAAACCGATTAGGTCTGGTGCGAGCAGATTCCAAAAATCACGATCCGGAACATATTCCGCGAACGGAACAGGACGCTGTTTGTCGTAGTAGTCAACCTGACCTTCGCCCGGGTTGTACTGCAGGATGGTGTTGAAAACTTCATCTCCGCGCCAATTCACTGTGCCAAGCAGCATTGGTTTCTTGGTGTAAACGTTAACCAAGGTCTCGACAGCAGCCATAGCTTGGGGAATTCGGGTCGGGTCAAGGTCCGAGGCATTTTCGGGCCAAACCACAAAATCAACTTTCGAAAACTCAGGATCTTTGCTTGCCTTGAGAGTCTCGAGTAGCTGCTTGTTTAGGTTGCTTCCCGGTTTGGCGTCAGAGAAAAGCCCAGCATCGGCATTGCCCTGAATGCCTGCGATAACGGCTGTGCCGTTGCCACCAACCGGAAGCAAAATCAACAATGGGCCAAGAACTGTGACGGCCACCAGTGAGATCGAAATCAACTGTTTGCGATTCTTCGCCAGAACGAGTTGAAGTGCAGTCGCAGCAATAAATGCAACTGCAAAACTCACCAAACTTAGCCCGCCGAAGTAAGCCCACTTGGCAAGCCAGGTGTCAGCTTGCGTTTGAGCCAGACGTGACCACTGGTAACCACCGTATGGGTAGTGACCAGCCAGCCACTCTCGCGCAACCCAGATGCTCGCGAGCAAAAAGGCAGAAAGCAAAACGCTTTTCACATGCTTGAAAACTAGCGAAGAAAGCGCCAGACCAAGACCGAAAATCAAACCTTGCAAGGTTGCCAGTGCTAACCAAGGGACGGGCCCAAGGTATGCGGTCATCCAGGGTGACTGACTCGCGTAAAAGAAAATACCACCGACCACACCGAGCCCATAGGCGCTAAGAAACTTCGCACCGCGAACCGCTAGCAGCATCATGGCTACCGCAGGGAAAATCAGGTACCACTGATCTGCTCGAGGCAGTGTCGGGCCGGCGAGTAATCCGGCAGCCGCAACGAGCAGCAGTCGCCAGGTTCTCAAACCCAGTTCTTTAGCAATGCGCTTAGCCATAGTACGAATAGGCCACGATTCCGCGTTTAACTTTGTCAACCGCAAGACGAGCTGTCTGAGCTACCGCCGGCTCAGCGTTCTGCCCGAGTTGATCAAGTAGGTCAATAATCTGCTTAGTCCAGCGAATGAAATCACCCGGAAGCAAGTCGGCGGCCTCAAGAACTGAATCAAGTCTTGCGCCACTTGCCCAGCGGTGAATCGGTTGGCAAAGCGAAAACTCAAGCTCATTTGTCGCTGGCAGTTTGTGCTGCTTCAGCAGCAGTTCGAGGTCACTCCAGAGCAACTCGGTTTGTCGAAGCACTTCGCCAAAATCGCCCTTTGGCAATCTAACTTCAAAGGCGTCATCGTCTCGTCTGCCTTCGTAAACCAGGGCTGCAGCCATAGCGGCAAGACCAGCTGGGTCAAGGTTGGTCCAGAGCCCAGCGCGCAATGCCTCACTCACCAGCAGGTCGCGTTCGCCGTAAATGCGACCGAGCAGCTTGCCTGATTCAAGCACCTGAAATTCCTCATCCTGCTTGCGCAGGTATCCGAGTTCTAAAAGCAGTTCACAAATGCGGTCGAAAGTTTTCGCAACCTGGTTCGTGCGCCCCTCAATCTGGTTCATCACCTGCTCGGTTTGACGGAGCAGCGAGAAATAGCGTTCACCCCAGCGCGCGTGATTTTCCCGGTCGTGACAGTTGTGGCAAGGGTGGTGCTTGATTCGACGTTTGAGCTCTGCCAGCTCTTGCTCGCTCTGGTGTCGACCAGGGCTTTGGCGCAGGTCTTTGCCTCTTTCAGCCCGGATGCGACCAGCCGAAAGCTGCTTTTCGAGTTCGTTGATTTCTCTGCGCATTTCTGCGTAGTCGAAAAAGTTACCGAGATGGCACTTCATGGCATCTGCGTAACCCTCAAGCGTTACTTGCTGATCACGAATGCTTCTAGCCAGTCCCACTACCCCGCGGTCAGCCTGAAACTGCGCAAACGATGTCTCGAGAACTTCACGGGCTTGTTTTCTACCGAAAGATTCAATCAGGTTCACAGCCATGTTATGCGTTGGTTTGAATGGGCTGATCAGCGGGTAGGTGCGCTTCGACGCTAAACCGGCAACCGTGTTCGGGTCGAGGTTGCCCGCCCATTGAATCACCGAGTGTCCCTCGGTGTCGATACCGCGGCGACCCGCACGACCGGTCAACTGGGTGTATTCACCTGGAGTGATTTGCACTCGACCTTCACCGTTGTACTTATCGAGCTTTTCAAGAACCACAGTTCTAGCTGGCATGTTGATACCGAGAGCCAGAGTCTCAGTTGCGAAAACCACTTTGACGAGCTTGCGTAAGAAGAGCTCTTCGACAACTTCTTTGAACGCTGGGAGCATGCCGGCATGGTGCGCTGCAACGCCCCTTTCAAGACCGCTCAGCCACTCGAAATAACCAAGAGTTGCTAAGTCTTCATCAGCGATGTTCAAAACCTTTTCTTCGACCAGCTGCCTGATCTCGCGCTGCTCATCTTTATTGGTCAAACGCAGGTTGTGGTACTGGCAGGCCTTTACCGCTTGCTCGCAACCGGCACGTGAAAAGACGAAGAAAATCGCCGGCAGCAAATTCGCTTCTCCGAGCATCGACACAATTTCAGGTTTAGAGATTTTCTCGATGCGCGGTTCGCTCTTTTGAAACTTTCCCTTGTAGCCATTCGGCTTCTTGCCCTGATGGTGTCGAGTTGGCGCTTGCCTCAGAGCATTCTGATGGCGAGCATTTAGGTCTGGATTGACCTTGCCACTCTTTTGGTCGGCGAATAGCGGCATCAGTTCATTGCCGAAAAGTACGTGCTGGGTTAGTGGCACAGGCCTGACTTCAGAAACAATGACTTCAGTCTCACCACGAACTTCGTTTAGCCAAGCACCAAACTCTTCGGCGTTTGAAACTGTTGCGCTCAGCGAAACAATCTTTGCGTAGTCGGGAAGGTGAAGAATTACTTCTTCCCAAACTGGTCCTCGAAACTTGTCAGCTAGATAGTGAACCTCATCCATGACTACGAAACCGAGGTTTTCTAAGGTTGTGCTTTTCGCATAAATCATGTTGCGCAGAACCTCAGTGGTCATCACAACAATCTGCGCTTCACCGTTGTTGTTGCTGTCGCCAGTCAGCAGACCCACTCGGTTTGCGCCGTAGCGCGCAGTCAACTCAGCAAACTTCTGATTGCTCAGAGCCTTGATTGGTGTGGTGTAAAAAACTTTTTGGTTGTTCGCGATTGCAAGGTGGATGGCGAATTCGCCTACCACGGTCTTACCAGCGCCAGTCGGGGCCGCGACTAATACGCTCTTGCCTTCCGCTAGAGATTCACATGCATCCTCTTGGAACTTATCCATCGGAAACTTAAGCAGTGCGCTGAACTCACTTACTGATTTATGCATTTGGCTCTTTTTAAATTTCCTATATCGCTCAGAAGGGCTAAGGTCTTCAGACACTTGCGACTGCTCGCTTAGCCGTGAAGCGGTCCCTGAGCGATGCGATTGCAGCCGCTACAAAATAAAGCAACATCAGGGGAACCATGAGCAGGAACATCGATGTCGGGTCTGCAGTTGGTGTTGCAAGGGCAGCAATGACTGCTGAGATCACCGTAGCAACTCGCCATCCTTTGATGATTGCCTTCGCAGTTAGCACGCCCATGAAATTCAAGAGCACGATGAACACCGGGCTCACAAAAGCTAGGCCGAATACCAGCAAGATGCGAATCATGAACAGGATGTAGTCATTCGCATTGATGATGTTTGCGCTGCCCTGCGGGGTCATACCAATTAGCACGTCTACGAATCCTGGGATTGCTATCCAAGCGATATAGCAACCGCCCAGAAACAGAGGCAGTGCGGTGAGCAGAAACCCGAGTGAGTATCTGCGCTCATTCTTCTTGAGTGCTGGTCTGATGAATGCCCAGGTATTGAATAACCAGATTGGGCTGGTGAGCACGATGCCGATAAAAACTGACATCTGAATTCTCAAGTCGAAGGCGCCACCGACGGTTCCGAAATTTACGCTTGCTTCAATTCCTCGATTTTTAGCTACCTCGAGGATGGGCTCCTGCATAGCCGCAAATACCTGATCAAAGACATACCAACCTGCGATTGATCCGACCATGATAAAAACCGCGCTAGCGAAGGCGCGGTTCTTAAGTTCACGCAAGTGGCCACGCAAATTCATGGCGGCCTGCGGATTAGCGCGGCGAGCCAATTTGGTTACTTGTCAGACTTCTCGTCGTCTTTTTTAGCATCTTCTTTTTTGTCGTCAGTCTTGACTTCTTTTTTGAAGATACGAATCGACTCGCCAAGGCCCTTAGCGATTGCCGGAAGTTTAGTTGCACCGAACAAAATAACGACAATCACCAGAATGATTATTAGTTCTGGCGCACCAATACTCTTAAACATTTTGCTCGCTTTCTCTTTGTAGCTTTTTCAAACCTTTTATAAGCCTACGGGCTCGCTCTTGCTTGGCATGCTCTCTGGCTCGCTCGAAGGAGTTTCTTTCAGCAATTGCTTGGCCTTCACCGGTTTCGATAGCAGATGGTTGGGGTTGGTACTCTGCCGCAGTTTCGAGTTCACTTTGAAGTTTCTCAACTTTGGCTTGAAGCAGTTGAAGCTGACCAAAAACTCGTTCGGCTTTTGACTTGAGAGTCACGAAAATCTGAAGGTATGCCACTGCCGTCAGTATGAGAATGACGGCCCAAATGCCTACCCAGATCCAGATGTTCATGGATTAAGCGTATTACTCTTCGTCGCGCACTTTTTGGTCAAAGCCACCGCGTTCGCCAAGTGCTTTGAGCGCGTAGTCACGCACCACGGTTCTAGCCTCTTCAGGTGCAACCACGATGGCAGAACCCGCGAAGCGAGAGATGACTTTACCGAGAATCTGAAGGTCGGCAATCATGATGTCGAAGACTAGGCTGCCGTCATCCTGAACCAGAGGTTCTTGCTCGGGTCTAAACTCTGAAACCAGTCTGAATGCCTCTGGTTGAACCCTCAGGGTTACCTTGGTGTCAGTGGCATTTGGTTGATAGATCTCGTCAGGAATTTCTGCAGTCTTGGCATCCTCAGAAATAGGCACATCGATAACCTTGGCAGCACGCATTCTATCTAGTCGAAATGCGAGAACCTTTTTGCGATCTGGGCAGAAGCCCCGCAAGTACCACTGGTCATCGAGAGATTCGAGTCGAAGCGGTTCAATGGTACGCTGACGCTGCTCCCCCTGGGCATTGCGGTATTCACAGGTGATCTGACTGTCAGCTGCAATCGCCTGTCTGATGATTTGAGCATCGGCATCAATGGTTCCCGGATTGATTGCAATTGGAGTTGCAGAATTCGTCACCGAACCGAGTTTGATTAGCTCGATTAGCTCGTCAACTTCACCACTCTCTGTGAATCCTGGGAGTTGCTTCATAAGGCCAAGCGCTGCAACTAAAGCAGATGACTGTCGAGCCGAGAGCTTAGGCACATCGTCGAGCACTGGGTCGAAAGTTAGCTTTACCAGGCCTTCGCTCTCGAGCAGGTCAAAGTCGACATCGAATAGGTCGCCTGGAGCATATGGCTTCACACCAGAAACTGAAATCGTGCTGATGGCTTTCAAAACGTCTTGCTCTTCGATCTCAAACTTTTGAGCAAGTTCTGCGACCGTGATTGGCTCATCACGGTGAATCAGGTCGCCAACGATGGCGAGCATCAGGTTGAAACGCTCGACCCCGGCTGGGTGGTTGTATTTAGGCATGGTGCGCGTTCGCCACTCTCTCGAATCCCTTTGCGATTGCTTCTCGCAATTCGGCGGGGCGAAGAACTTCGATGTCGAAAGCAAATTCGCGAAGGTCGTCTGCCAAAAGGTGCAGATCGGTGTAGTTGAGCTCGATCTCTTGGCCATCACGCTCGTGCAGTTCGAAGTGGAACCAGGCCGCGCTCTCAGGCGTAACTTTCAAAGTTGCAACCTGACGCAGGCTAAGTTCTTGCAGGTCTTCAAGTGCGGCATCGAGTTGCGATTGCTTCGGCTTAGTGAACCTGCGGTTGACCAGTGAGATTCTCGAAATAATGCGTTTGAGCAAAAAGTTGCGCACCTCTTGCTTGTCTTCATCCCAGCAAACCAGCAGCCAGTTTCCTGCAATCAACTGCAGTGACCAGGGTTGAACCGTGCGGGTCTCGATTTCATCATTGGCAGCCTTGCGGTAGTCGAATTTGACTACATCACCGCGATCAATGGCATCGTTCAGCGGGCTAAAAGTGCGGTCTTTCGTGAGAATCAAAGGTGCAACACCAAGCAGATTGGATGCCTCCGGAAGCTCACCAAGGGCTCGAAGTCGAACCACTCCTCTAGCGGTCTCGCTAGACATCGAGGCTTTAGCCCACATCTGTGATGCCAAATTCAGCAGAGCCATCTGCCTTCTAGTGAATTTGAAACCTGCTGGCCAGGTCACACTCTCACGCGGAATGTAGTATCGGTATTCGCTATTGTCTTCCATCGCATCTGGCGGAATGTAAGAAACCAGATTCACACCATTTGAGAGCAAAAGATTCTTGTCACGATCAAACAATCGGTCGATTGCGTTTTGATCGCCACGCGGAGTGTACTGCTCTTTGTAACCCTGAACAGTGTTGAAGATTTCTTGCTTGGTCAGGCCACGCTCGCTGAGCAGCAGGGCGCAGGTCAGATTGAAAAGTCGTTCTGAAAGATCAATCTTTAGCGCCACTGCTCCCCCTCGAAAAACTACTTGATTGCCAGAATATCGACTACGAAAATCAAAGTCGAGTCTGCCGGAATCGAACCATTGTCTTTGTCTCCATAGCCTTCGCTAGGCGGAATCACAGCGATAACGCGTGAACCTACGGTTTCACCCTCTAGAGCCTTGATGAAGCCCGCGATGAGAGAGCCATCCTGAACTGGGAATGAAACAGGTGAGCCATTTGCCCATGATGAGTCGAACTTAGCTTTGACCGAACTCCAGACCCAACCGCTGTAGTTGACTACTACAGTCTGACCCTTTTCGACAACCTTGCCCTTGCCCTTGATTAGGGTGGCTTTCTTAAACTCAGTGAATGCAGGCTTTGACCAGTCGGCAACTACTAGACCTGGTTCGTTAGTTGCAGGGTCGGTGACCACCTGAGGGAATCCGTCTTGCTGAGGTTGTGCATCTCCCATTGCAGATGGCAATGCAACTTTGTTCAGCTGAATGGTGAGGATAAGTGAGTCGGTTGGTCCAAGGCCGAAGTCTTGTGGTCCCTTGCCATCTTTGAAGCTTGCTGCCGGAAGCAGGATGGCCACCAGTGAGCCTTCTTTTACGCCAGACAGTGGCTGGCAGAGGAATTCGGCCGCTGGAGTAACCAGCTGAGAAGCGTCATCAGATCCGTCGAATTTTGACCCCTGCACCAATTCACCGGTGCCACCATTTACGATTTGGTAGTCAAAGACGATGAACTCGTTACCGGTGAAAGCAGGCCCGGTTCCCTCTTTAAGAACTTTGGTCTCAGCAGTGGTGCCACCCAGCGGGGTTGGGAACTTGAGCTGAGGAATGCCTTCGGTGTCAAGCGTGTAGCTGATTTGCTCGCTTGCGCTGCCAGTTTCGTAATGCGCACAGGCAGGGGTGATGCCCTCGAAGGCTGCCAAGTCTGGGTTAACTTCTGCAGAAGCACAACCGGTCAGTGAGGCTAGCAAAAGGGCTGAGGCTGCAAATGCAGTGAATTTACGCAAGTTAGCTACTTTCGATTTGGGGATTCGCTCTATTTTACTCGTTGGTATCGCGCTCGATGCTTGCCTGCGCGGCAGCTTCGGCGTTTCTTAAAGTTTTTCTAAGTTTCTTATCAGAGACACGGCGCTGACCCAAGTGTTCGGGGTTCCAGACTGCAATGTCTTCATCGCTGAATTCCGGTTTGCTCTTGGTCTTGAAATCTGGCAGCACCGTGCCTGGGGCCAGGCGGCGAGCAGTAATTAGGAACCCGGTGTGACCGATCATGCGATGCTCTGGTCTAACGGCTAAGCCCTGAAGATGCCAGTCGCGAATGAAAGATTCGAATGCCTGAGGCTCGTGGAAGTGCCCGCTGTCTCGCAGCGCTTCGGCAAATCTAGAAAGCTGTGTGACCGTTGCCACGTACCCGATGATGAGTCCGCCCGGGGTAAGTGCTTCGGCCGATTCTTCAACGCATTCCCAAGGCGCGAGCATGTCAAGAACCACCCGATCGGCCTGACCAGATTTGATTTTCTTCGGCAATTGGTCTTGCAAGTCTCCAAGGTGAATCTGCCAGTTTTCAGGCTCGCCACCAAAGTTGGTAATCACGTTTGCCTTGGCAATCTGCGCAAATTCTTCACGTCGCTCAAAAGAGTCAAGTTGACCGCTCGGGCCGATGGCTCGCAGCAGGTACATGCTGAGAGCTCCTGAACCAACACCAGCTTCGACGACTCGAGCTCCAGGAAAGATGTCACCCATGGTTACGATTTGCGCGCTGTCTTTGGGGTAAATGATTGCTGCGCCGCGAGGCATTGAAAGCACAAAATCGCTCAGCAGTGGGCGAAACGCAAGGTATTCAACACCGAACTGGTTGGTAACCACCGAACCCTCTGGTTTGCCAATCACGTCGTCATGGCGTAGGTCACCCTTGTGGGTGCCAAATACTGCACCGGGCACAAGCGTGATGGTGTTTAGTCGACCTTTCGGCCCGGTGAGTTGAACTCGGTCGCCCGCGCGAAATGGGCCGTTAGGTAAGTTGTTTGGCTTTGTCATTTCGTCAAATCTACTTGAACAGCGGCAAAAGTGCCTCGGGCGAGACTCCCACCAGGGTTTGGATTACCGTGCGAGTCGGCGCTGGCGGTAGGTGCATGATGTGCTGCACGCCAAGAGCCATAGTGCCCGCAGCCTCAGCCGATGCCAAGCCATTCAACGAGTCTTCAATCGCGACGCAATCGCCCGCAGAAACACCCAGCAGCGCGGCAGCTTTTAAATACGGTTCTGGATGAGGCTTGCCACGTTCGACATCATCGCCAGCCACCACCAGATCAAATGCCTCGAAGCCGATCGCCTCTACGACCTCTAGTGCGAGGCGGCGAAAAGACATAGTCACAAGTGCGGTTTTAACACCGGCTTTGCGAAGTTCAAGCAGCAGCTCTTTTGCTCCGGGACGCCAAGGAATTTCTTTTCGCAACTGATGAAGCACTCGATCGGTTAGCCATTGAATAATTTCATCGCTCGACCGGTCTTGAATTCCCATGTGGCTCTGCATGATTTTGGTGGATTCCTGCAGACTGAGACCAACCATTCCCATGCCATCTTCATGCGACCAGTTAGCGCCGTAAGCGTTGGCGAGTTCTTGCTCGCTTTGAAGCCAGTAGTTTTCTGAATCGATTAGGGTGCCGTCTAAATCCCAAAGCACGGCGGCAGGTAGTGAAGTCATCGGTGCAAGTTTACCCGCAGGCCTTTGCCTTAGAGTTATTGCATGTCACTGCCACCGCTGTTCTCGCAACGAACCCTGATTGTTTCGTTTGAGGGTTGGAACGACGCTGGAGAGGCTGCCAGTTCGGCGGTGAAGCACCTGGTAGATCTCACTGAGGCAGAGGCAGTGGTTTCAATTGATCCAGAGGAATACTGCGAGTTTCACTATGCACGCCCTCAGGTCTATTTCGACGACGATGGTGAACGTCAGATTCGCTGGCCGGCAACCGAGTTCTTGGTTCCCTCGGAAGAACTGAGTGCCGCTAAGCCGCAATACGCCAACCTAAACTTCTTGCTCGGCATTGAACCGGCGTTCCGCTGGCGCTCGTTCGCAGCTGAGGTGCTCGAGATTATCGAAGACCGAAACATTCAGGTCGTGCTCTTCGTTGGCGCAATGCTCTCTGAAGTTCCGCACACCAGACCAGTTGTGGTGACCGCATCAAGTCAGAGCGAAGCCGTTCGAAACGAAATCGGTGTTGAAAAGAGCGACTACGAGGGTCCGGTGGGAATTCTTACCGTGGTTGCGCAACAGCTTGAAACTATCGGCATCCCTTGCGTTAGTGTTTGGGCGCAGGTTCCCCACTATGTTCACCAGGCTCCGAGCCCAAAGGTGACACTCGCGATAATCGCGGAAATCGAGAAACTCACTGGCATGCAGTTTGACCACGGTGACCTGGCAAACGAAGCTTTCGAGTGGGAACGCGGCATTGATGAAATCGCTGAGTCTGACGAAGAAATGGGCAACTACATTGTTCAGCTCGAAAAAGATCACGAAGAAAAAGAAGCCAAGCAGCGTGAAATGAAGCAGACCGAAGGAACCGGCGAAGTTCTAGCCGAGGAATTTGAGAAGTTCTTAGCAGAAAACTCTAAAGACGAAGACAATTAAGCGGTTAGCAAACCGTTGCTCAGCGCAATAATCAAACCGACGCCGAGTAGCACTCGCCAAATCACAAACGGCAAGAATGAACCTTTATTTAGGTACTTGAGCAAACTGGTGATCACCAGCCAGCCAACGATGAAGGCAACGATAGTTGCAGCCGCGGTAGCCAGGTAAGACGAGTTATCGAGATCTTGATATGTTTTGCCGAACTCGTACAAGCCTGACGCAAGCACCGCTGGAATCGCTAGCAAGAAGCTGTAGCGCGCTGCTGCTGCTCTGGTGTAACCGAGCATTAGCCCGACGGTAATGGTTCCGCCAGAGCGAGAAACTCCAGGAATCACTGCGAGCGCCTGTCCGATTCCGAAGAGCACTCCATCGCGAGCAGATAGTTTCTCGATCCCCTGCTTCTTTGCTCCAAATCGATCTGAAACTCCAAGTAGCAAACCGAAACCAATCAGGGTGAGCGCGATTACCCAAAGATTGCGCAAATCGGTTTCGATGAAGTCTTTGAAAGCCAAGCCGATTACCACAACCGGAATGCTGCCGATGATAATCAGCCAGCCCATCTTGGCATCCTGTGAAATGCCCTGCTTTCGATTGAAAATCGACTTGAACCAAGCTTTTACAATGCGCACGATGTCTTTGAAAAAGTAGATCAACACGGCGGCTTCGGTGCCCAGCTGAATGGTTGCGATGAAAGCGGTGAGCTGGGCCTTAGAAAGTTGCGCGCTAAGTGGCCAGATTGCCTCAGCAATTTGCAGGTGTGCGCTTGATGAGATTGGCAAAAATTCGGTTAGTCCCTGGATTATTCCAAGGAGTATCGCGTTCAGTAAATCCACTATTCCTCTTCGTCGTTGATCATTGGAAGGATTTCTTGATAGTGCTCATCCAATGATTCTTCATACGCCGAGAATGCATCAGCAACCTGAAAATACGCTTGTTCTACTGAAGAATCTTCAGGACCGCGACGAGAAATAACTGCTTCGAGGTGTTTCTCGAGGGCTGCAACTAGTTGCTGCAGTGCGAATCTAGGTTCTAATGCCATAGGTTCAAACTACCCCAGTTCTCTGGTAACATCTATCTTTGTTGCCCAAATGTCCGGGTGGCGGAATGGTAGACGCGCTAGCTTGAGGTGCTAGTCCGCTTATGCGGGTGTGGGTTCAAGTCCCATTTCGGACACAAAAGAAAAGCCCTGATCAGTAGATCAGGGCTTTTTTCGTTATCTCGCGACACGCCGGATTTTTGCAAACTTGCGCTTTTCGAAAATCCGTTCGAAACTTAAATGTCTTTTGAGACGCCCGTATAAGAGTTGTTTACATTTGAGAAGAAAGCGAAAATATGGGGAAAAGTAATGGTGGTGGAATTTCTGGTGGAATTGCTTCACTTCATAGTAATCACTCGCAAGCATTGACTCGGTTTGATTCTAAAAATGGTCGACTTGGATTCACGGGGAAAAGTAATAACCCTGCAAGAAGAGTTATGTTTTCTGATGATCCTGCCGCGCAGGCGATAAATGTCTTCAATTATTTGCGACAAGGTAGTCGCAGTGAAAGAACCGACGGTTTAGCAACTATACATTATTTCCGAGACGGATCGTCCGTTTCTTATAGGCCCACATCTTCCAGTGGTAGCCCAGCAATCGAAATCCACCTAAAGGCAAATTCCCATAACTCAGGTGGGCTAAGTAACAAATCAAAAATACGTTATCGAATTCACTTTGAAAGCAAGAAAGGCTAAGAGAGATGTCAGAGAAATTTACTAAGCAAGAACTTCAAGTTTTGCAATCACTTGTTGGGCAACGCATCAGCTTTGTTGGTGGGCCAAACCTCACTGACTTTATGGTTTCTTCCCAGGTTATTGTGGTCGCGCAAAACACATCTGTTTCTGTGAAGGCCGTAGATGAAATCTATGACTTTACCGGTGAATCAGACGACTACGTCTCGCTCCGAGTTTCTAAAGCAAAAGAGTCAGATTTTACACTTTCGAAAGAGCGCAATTTTGTATACAAATTGCATGCAAATGAGCTTATTTTGGACGTTCAGATAGTCAGTGAAAAAATCACTTCGCGAAGGGGGCTGCAGGAAATCTGGAGTTTTGAATCTGATGTATCAATCATTTTTATTTGCGAAAAAGGTGCCTTGGCGATCACTCTGGAAGACCATCACATGTCAATAGTCAGAGTAAGTTCTTCTGATGAATTGCAAAGCCTTGCAATCCCAGAAACAATGAGCCTTTTCGAAGATTCTCTGCTTGAAACTTTTTCGGTAACTAGAGAAACACGTTCAGTTTCAGAATTAATGGCCTAAAAATGGTCTATTCTCACCATCAAAAAGTTCGATTTATAGACATGCTGATACTTAGTTCACCACCCGATGGGCTTCCAGTTGATGTTGAGGTAGAGCCGAAATTTGGCTTTCCCATTTTGCCCTATGTTGACAAAACGTTTTTGACAGACCAGCTAGTTCCTTTCAACTCATTGGGTCGAGCTGAAGTTAGGTCTGAGACGTTAGCCCACTTTTTCAAGGAAGACTACAAATTTGCGAGTCACTTACTGGACTGCGACTACTACGCCTCAAAGTATCTAGACATGAAAGGTGTGATTTCATTCGACCTTACTTTGGGACGTGGAATGCATTGGATAGAAAGGCTCGTAAAGACAAAAGTCGCAAGACAATGTGCGGCCAGTTTGGTGTCGAAAGGTGTAAATGTAGTTCCGCTTGTGTCTTGGGTTGAACTCAGTGATTTTGAATTCGCGATGCTAGGAGTTGCTGACGGTTCATCTGTAGCGGTTAGCAACTATGGAATTCTTTCCAACCCCGACCTGCTTGAGATTTTCTATGAAGGTTTAATCTTTCTTGCCGAGACTTACAGACCATCTGGTGTCTTGGTGTATGGAAAATTGGAAAACCGAATGCTTGGCAAATTGTCAACTTTGACTCACGTTGTGGTCAGTAGTCCAAGTTCATGGCGCACAACAGGCAATCTCATCACTGAGCATTCGCAATTGACGCTTCTCGCACTTGATAAGTGAATCGTCAGGACTTCGTAAGCCAACGTGCTTCATAAGGCGCGAGCGTGAACCCGTCGTTCAATTCGTATTCGTATTCGAAGATGTGCTCGTGCACCTTGCCCCACAACCCTGAGAGCTCTTCGGTGGCTACCCAACGAGGAGTGTTCGAGAGGTTGTAGACCTCGATTAGGTTGCCGGCGGGGTGCAAGCGCTCAAAGATTGCAACGCCCTGTCCCCTGCCTGCCTTGACCTTGGTGCCAACTTGGGCGTGCAGTGAAGCTAGCGATTTGCGGGCTTTGATAAGGGCATCAATGCGCTTGCGAATGATGGTTGCAACTGACTCAGGGTCTTCGCCCTTGGCTGCTTTGTCAGCTACGCTCCATGGCATTGCCGGGCGGTGAATCCAGCGGTTGTCTTTTGCCTTGGCTGGGTCTTTTTCAAAACTGTGGTCATTTAGCAAGCCGATTTCATCACCCATGTAGAGCAGCGGGATTCCGCCAAAACCGAAGACCATGGCATAACCAATCAAGAATCGGTTGATCGCGGTTTTTAGGTGGTCAGCGTCTTTTTGCTTGAGTGCAGTTTCGATACCCGCGAGTGATGCACCTGAACCCGAAGTTCTGCGTTCTCCGCTGGCGATTTCAACTTGGAAGTCGACTCCGGTGGCATCTGACATTGGGAACTTGCCGGTGTAGTAATCGGCCAGGAACATGCGGTGGAAGTGACCGTTTAGGCTTGCGCGATGGGCATCGCTGTCGTCAATCGCCCAGCCGATGTCATCGTGACAGCGCAGGTAGGTTCCCCATGCGGTATTGGTTGGAATTGCTTTGAAGCGCGACATTGCTAGCTCGAGCAGACCGGTGTCACCGGCAGCAATGGCTGACCAAATCTGAACCATCAGGCTGTTGTGGTAGGCGAGATCAGAAACCTTACCCGCACGCTCACCCTCACCGAGATAGGCGCCAACCTGCGCTGGGCCGACGATTGCTTCGGCTTTGAAAACCAGAGCTGGTGAAAGGATGCGACTGAATGAACGAAGAGCCTGAGTGAGCGCGTGAACTTCTGGTTCGTTCTGACAGTTGGTTCCGAGTTTCTTCCAGATGAAGGCAATCGCATCGAGTCTCAGGCAGTCGACTCCGTGGTTTGCTAGGTTCGCGATGATGTCACAGAACTCTACAAAGACATTTGGGTTAGACCAGTTGACATCCCACTGGAAAGAGTTGAAGGTGGTCCAGACCCAACCACCGATTTCGTCATCCCAGGTGAAGTTACCCGGGGCGAAGTCTGGGAATACCTCTGGCAGAGTCGCTTCGTATTGGTCTGGCATGTTGCGATCGGGGTAAATGTAGAAGTAGTCGCGGTATTTAGCGTCACCCTGCTTTGCTTTGACTGCCCATTCATGCTCTAGAGCAACGTGGTTTAGCACGAGGTCTAGAGTCAGTGAGATTCCGGCATCGTGAAGCTTGTCGGCAGTTGCGCGAAGGTCTGCCATAGTGCCGAAGTCTTCGCGAAGTGAGCGGTAGCTCTTCACCGCGTACCCACCGTCACTGTTGCCCGGTCTTGGCTCGAGAATCGGCAGCAGGTGAAGGTAGGTTGCCCCAAGGCCTTTTAGGTATTCAATGCGTTTGTTCAGACCTTTCAGGTCTTTAGTGAAAAGGTCAAGGTACGCAACGTAACCGATGCAGTCAGGGCTTTGAAACCAGTCAGGTTGCAATACGCGCTCACGGTCGCGCTGTTGCAATTTCTCGTCGCGCTCACGGTGGCGAGCGATCATAAGTTCGATCAGACCCGGCAGGGTTTTTTCAACATCGTAGACATCGGCTAGAGCACTGACTAGGTCTGCTCCCCAGCGATCGAAGCGGTCAATCAGGTCTAAATCGGCGCGGGTTGGTTTGGCTAGGGCTTTGGTCAGTTGCTCTTTAGCATTTGCGATAAGTGCTAGATGTGACATGGTCTCTCCGTTGTAACTTGAGATGATTTTATTGATTATGTAACCGCTTACAAAGGGTCTTCACCGTTTAGTTATAAAAGCGGATGCATTCAGTTCAGAGCGATCGCTTCGAGCATGGCCGCCACTCGATTTGTTTCGCCTGCGATAACCACATGCTCAATGTTCTGCTTGTGTCTAGGCTCGCTTACCTTGACACCTTTTTTGTTGTAGATGCCAATTTGCGAGCCGATGTAGCGCTTGAACTCAAAATCAAGAACCTCTACCCTGCCGAATCTTTCGGTGAGCGCAATCAATTGCTCACGACTCAGCCAAGCTTCATTGTTATAGCTCAGCATTACTGTTTGAGCCTTGAGGTTGTTGAGTAACTCGGTCAGCGCAAGTGGCATGTCTTTTCGGCCATTGAAGCGCGACTTCGTGCTCGCATCGCGCACATCAAGGCGCTTATTGGCGATTCCGTAAGTTTGCGGCTCATCCCAGCGAACCAGGGTTTCCCAGACGTGGTAGTTAGCGAAATAGCGATGCTGGTTGTATGGCGGGTCAAGGTAGGCAAGTTCAGTTTCGGGCAACTCATTGACCAGTTGCATCACATCGCCTTGCAATGCTTTTCCGGTGCCTGGCAAAAGGTCGGGGTCTCTGAGCTCTAGGTCGTTGAAACTACGCGAAGCCCATTTTTTGAGAAAAGCCATTTGCAAACCGGTAGTGCTATCAACTCGATCGGCTGCCAAAATCAAGCTGGTGAGCAGCGGGTAGTAAAGCCAGCTGTCTCGATAGGTTCGCTCGATTTCGACCCGGATGGCATCGATGCGCTCGCCGTTCTTCGGTTGAATGTATCTGGCATCTTCGCAAAACGCTTTGGTGAAATAACCTGCTTCGCCGCTAAGCGAGTTCAAGTGTTTGAGAGCCTGCTGCAGTTCGACCTTAGAAACCTCATTGGCATCGGTTTCAATCCAGGTTTTTGAGAACACGAATGAATAGCTTGCGAGGTCAGTTGCAGTGACCTCAAGCCCAGCTTTCTTAAAGCCCTGAGCCACTCTGGTGGTTCCGGTGAATAGATCAACTGCGGTCTTCGCCTGGCTAGCTTCAGCGAGCGCACTTAGCACTGGCACCAGTGTGCGCTTTGAGCCGAGGTACTTAATCACTTTTCATTCACCGCAGGCAATCTTCGCACAAGTTAAACTTGTAAAAATGGATGACCTTTCAGCTGCAGCCCAGTACACGATTGAAATGGTGCGAGAACGACTCGCTGCCAAACGCATCGTGGTGCTCACCGGGGCCGGAATCAGCACCGATTCTGGAATTCCTGACTACCGAGGGGCCGGGCGAACCGCTAGGCATCCGATGACTTTCGATGTTTTTATGGGTTCATTTGCAGCGCAGCAGCGCTACTGGGCACGCAGTTTCGTGGGTTGGTCACGAATCGCAATGGCACAGCCAAATGCCGGCCACTTCGCGCTTGCGCAGGCCGAGGCTAATGGTCAGATTGCCGGTATCATCACGCAAAATGTTGACGGTCTGCATCAAGCGGCTGGGTCAAAGAGGGTTATTGACTTGCACGGAAGGCTAGATCGCGTGAAATGCATGGTTTGTCATGCGGTTCACGCGCGCGCTGCTGTCGAAGATCAAATGCGCGAGGCAAACCCGGGAGTTGGTCACGACCCGAATGTTGAATTCACCCCAGACGGTGATGCTGAAATCGAAGTAACTGCCAACTTCAAGATTCCAGTTTGTTCGAAATGCTCTGGCACTTTGAAACCAGACGTGGTTTTCTTCGGCGAATCGGTTGAGGCAAATCTGGTTGAACAGGCTTTTGCACTGCTTGATTCGAACGATGCGCTGTTAGTTGCAGGATCTTCGTTGACAGTGAATTCTGGTCTCAGATTTGTTAGACGAGCTGCCAAAGCTGCCAAGCCGATTGCCATTGTCAATCTGGGGCCAACCAAAGGCGATGAACTAGCCATGGCAAAAATCGAAGCAAACACTTCGATTGCTCTTGAGAGGTTGCTAATTGACTGAGACCAGACTCGGCCTGCTTCGGCACGGTCAAACTGATTGGAATATTGATTTTAGACTTCAGGGCATCAGCGATATTCCACTGAATGCCACCGGCATTCAGCAGGCTGAAAATGTTGCTAGAGAACTTGCCGCCGAAGATTGGGATCTGATCTTGGCTTCTCCCCTGTCTCGCGCAATCGATACCGCCAAGGCGGTGTCTGAAAGCTTCGGCGGTTTCGCGCTTCGAGTTGAACCGCTGCTGATTGAAAGATCTTTCGGAGAAGCTGAGGGTTTGTCATACGAGGAGTATCGAAACCGCTTCGGAAGAAATGGTGCACCAAACGGAGAAACTCTAGATGAACTTCGCTTGCGAGTCGAAAACCTGTTGCACTTTGTCGTCGAAGAGTTCGCGGGAAAACGCGTGCTTGCGGTTTCGCACGGCGCACTGATTCGCAAAGCGATTCGCGTAGTTAGTAACAACACCCTTCCGCTCGAAGGTCAGCGATTTATGAACACTTCGCTAAGCACTCTGATTCACCGACCAGAAACCGGCTGGCAAATCGAGAACTTCGAGCCAGGGGTTTATCAGCGAGCTTGAGCTAAGAACTCTCGAACCCGATCGGCAATCTCGTTGGGGACTTCATAGTGAATCAGGTGCCCGAGGTCTTTAAATTCTCGAACCTGCGCCAGAGGGAATTCCCTTACTAGCTGTTGGTAGTCGTGATATTTCGTGACCCAGTCTCTGCCGGTGATAAACAGCAGCGTCGGGTTCTTGATATTGGCCGCCCACTGGTTGACCGGGCTCTCTAAACCAGCTTTGAACCCTTCACCGATCACTTGAGTGTTGGCAAACATCGAAAAATAAGCCAGGTGCTGAGCGTGAATCCAGGCGCGAAGTTTGCGATCTTTAGTTTTGGCGAAGAGCGCGCTCATCGGGTAAACGAAAAACGGTGCGCTAAGGATGAACCGGCCGATTGGCTCACCCCAGGATGCAATCATCGGGATGATGCCACCGAACAGATCGTGTGCCCAGTTGCCCTGATTCACTTTTGAAACCGGGCAAAGCAGAATCAAGGGGTTGTTGCCGAGCTGGTTTGACGCGGCAGCCTCAGCAATCATCATCGTGCTGAATGAGTGACCGAGCAGGATGGCATCCTCAAGTTTCATGGCACTGATGAACTCGACAACCCAGCGAGAGTAATTCGCCATGCTGTAGTCGTCATCGGTGAAGCCTGCGCTATCGCCAAAGCCTGGCAGGTCGGGCGCGATGATGTGGAACTCGGGCAGCGCACCCATGATGGCTTCGAGACCTTTGTGGTTACCGCGGTAACCGTGCAAAAAGACTATGGTTTTAGCATTTGGTTTGATAGCTGGGTAATCCCAGTAGGGAGTCTGAAAGCCCATAACCAGAACTTCTTTGCGAACCGCCTTGGTCTCGGCTTGCTTGGCTAAGTCCTGAGATGTATAAACCATTATTTGAGCCTAAACCGAGAAGTACTTTGCCTCTGGATGGTGAAGCACCATGGCGTCAGTGGATTGCTCAGGGTGCAACTGCAATTCTTCTGAAAGTGAAACACCGATGCGGCCTGGTTCTAGCAGGTTGACCAGAATTATGCGATCTTCAAGGTTTGGGCAGGCTGGGTAACCGAACGAGTAACGTGCCCCGCGATATGCCAAGTCAAACATTCCCTCAACATTTTCAGGGTCTTCTGCACTGAATCCGAGTTCATCGCGAACGCGCGTGTGCCAGTACTCAGCCAAGGCTTCGGTCAATTGAACGCTCAAGCCGTGTAGCTCTAGGTAGTCTCGATATTCATTATTCGCGTAAAGCTCATTAGCGGCTTCAGAAACCCGGTTTCCCATGGTTACCAGCTGGAATGGCACTACGTCGATTTGCCCGCTCTCACGGCTTGCTACAAAGTCACTCAGGCAAAGGTGGCGGTCACGCTGCTGCCTCGGGAAGCTGAACCTAGCTCGCTCTTCGCCGAATGGCCCAGATTCGCCATCGTGCAGAATAACCAGATCGTCACCTTCTGAAACCGCTGGGAAGTAGCCGTAAACCACTGCGGCCTCGAGTAGGTTTTCAGTTTGAATGCGCTCTAGCCAAGCTCGAAGTCTCGGTCGGCCTTCGGTTTCGACCAACTCTTCATAGCTGGCTCCCCCTTCACCGCGGGTCGGCTTCAGGCCCCACTGTCCCATGAAAGTTGCTCGCTCATCAAGGAAGGCTGCGTAATCACGAAGCGAGATTCCCTTCACGACCCTGGTTCCCCAGAACGGCGGCTGAGGAATTCGGTTGTCGCTAGCAACATCGCTACGCGCGGGAAGCTCACTGAGTTCGGTTCGCGTAACGGTATTTTTACTCACCAAACGCTTTTTAAGTTCGGGAAGTTGCGCGTCTTTGTCACCGTGCTTGATTTTCATCAGGGTATCCATGAGCTTGAGGCCTTCGAAGGCATCTCGAGCATAACGAACCTCGCCGTTGAAAATCTCAGCGAGATCTTGCTCAACGAAACTGCGGGTCAGCGCGGCTCCGCCGAGAATCACAGGCCAGCGCTCTGCTACCTGGCGTTGGTTCATCTCTTCGAGGTTCTCGCGCATGATTTGAGTCGACTTCACCAGCAGACCGCTCATGCCAATTACATCGACGTTGTGCTCTTCGGCTGCGTGAAGAATCTCGTTGATGCTCTGCTTGATACCGATGTTGACGGTTTCAAAGCCGTTATTGCTCAGGATAATGTCGACGAGGTTCTTGCCGATATCGTGAACGTCACCGCGCACCGTTGCCAACAGGATGCGACCCTTGCCGGCTTCATCCGTCTTTTCAATGTGCGGTTCTAGGTGTGCCACCGCGGTCTTCATGACCTCAGCGCTCTGCAGAACGAACGGCAACTGCATTTCGCCTTTGCCGAAGAGCTCGCCGACCACCTGCATGCCCTTGAGCAGATTCTGATTGATGATTTCGAGTGCGGTTTGCCCGGTTGCCAAAGCTTCATCTAGGTCAGCCTCAAGGCCCTTGCGCTCGCCGTCGATAATTCGGCGTTCAAGTCGCTGCGCTAGTGGCAGAGCCGCCAACTCTTGCGCTCTAGAGGCCTTCGCCGAGGTGCTGTCGACTCCGCTGAAGATGTCTAAGTAACGCGTTAGCGGATCAAAGCTGACATTGCCATCCGAGTCGTATTCGCGCTTATCGTAAATCAGGTCGAGCGCGGCCTTGAGTTGCTGCTCAGGAATCTGGTTGAGCGGCATGATGCGAGCCGCGTGCACAATCGCCGAAGTCAAACCAACTTTTACGCACTCGTGCAGAAATACGCTGTTTAGCACGTGTCTCGCGGCAGGGCTGAGACCGAATGAAATGTTTGAGATTCCCAAGGTGCTCTGAACCTCAGGGAATGCTTCTTTCAAGCGGCGAATCGCTTCAATGGTTTCGATTCCGTCGCGTCTGGTTTCATCCTGACCGGTAGCAATCGGGAAGGTCAGACAGTCAACCGTGATGTCAACCCGGTTCATGCCCCAGTTTTCAGTTAGGTCTTCAATCAAACGTTTGGCGATGGCAAACTTTGTGTCTGCGGTTCTAGCTTGACCCTCTTCGTCGATGGTTAGCGCGACCACGGCTGCACCGTGCTCTTTTACAAGCGGCATGATTCGCGCAAAGCGTGAGTTTGGGCCGTCGCCGTCTTCGTAGTTCACCGAGTTGATCATGGCTCTACCACCTAGGCACTCGAGACCAGCCTCGAGAACGGCAGGCTCGGTGCTGTCGAGCACCAGCGGCAAGGTGGTTGCAGTTGCGAGGCGCGATGCAAGTTCACGCATATCTTCGACACCGTTGCGACCAACGTAGTCAACGCAGAGGTCTAGAGCGTGAGCGCCCTCCCGGGTTTGAGACTTGGCAATCTCAAGGCATTCTTCCCAGTTTTGAGCGAGCATGGCGTCTCTAAAAGCTTTCGAACCATTGGCATTGGTGCGCTCGCCGATCGAGAGATAAGTGTTGGTCTGGTCGTAAGGCTGGTGCTGGTAGAGGCTAGCCAATCCAGGTTCAATAACCGTGGATGGACGCTGTGGCGTGGCATTCTTCACAGCAGCGGCAACGGCGGCGATATGTTCCGGAGTTGTTCCGCAGCATCCGCCAACCAAACCGGCGCCGTATTCGTGCACGAAGTTCAGTTCTGCGGCAGCTAGTTCGCTCGGACCGAGTGGATAGTGTGCGCCATCTGAAGTCAGCACCGGAAGCCCGGCGTTTGGCATTACCACGATTGGCAAGCTAGAAAACTTCGAGAGGTAGCGAAGGTGCTCGCTCATTTCAGTTGGGCCAGTGGCGCAGTTCAAGCCGATGGCATCTACCCCGAGGGCCGATAGCGCAGTTAGCGCGGCACCGATTTCACTGCCGAGCAGCATCGTTCCGGTGGTTTCAATAGTTACCGAGACAATCACCGGAATGTAGGTGTCTAGTTCGCGCATCGCGCGCTTTGAGCCAATCACCGAGGCTTTGGTTTGCAGCAGATCTTGCGAGGTTTCAACCAGAATCGCATCTGCACCGCCGCGAATGAGACCTCTAGCGCTTAGCTGATAGGCATCGCGCAGGGTGGCAAATCTGGTGTGACCGAGCGAAGGCAGTTTGGTGCCAGGGCCCATTGAGCCGAGCACCCAGCGCTCACCGAATTCATCTGCGGTTTTACGAGCGATATCTGCACCCGCAAAGGCAAGTTCTTCGATGCGTTCTTCGATGCCGTATTCGCCAAGGTTGGCAAGGTTCGCACCAAAGGTATTGGTTTCGATCGCCTCAGAACCAACCTCGAGATAGCGACGGTGAATGCTGCTGATGATGTCTGGGCGGGTAACGTTCAGAACCTCATTACAACCCTCGAGCTGCTGGTAGTCGTCGAGGGTGGGATTCTGTGCCTGAATCATGGTTCCCATAGCGCCGTCGGCAACGACAACGCGCGAGCGAATGGCTTCAATTAGGGCTTGGGAACGGGGGGTAAACATACCGTAACAGTCTAACCGAGGGCTTAAACTTATGAGATGCCTGTAACCGTAATTGACGCCCTGAACGCCCGCTCTGCTCGCGGCGAAAAGTCGCTGTCTTACGAGTTCTTTCCGCCAAAGGATGAAGCCGCTGAGGCAACCCTCTGGGCGACTTTTGAAACCCTGGCCTCTGTGGGTGCAGATTTCGTCTCAGTAACCTATGGCGCTGGCGGTTCAAGTCAAGATCGCACCCTCGCGGTAACCGAGCGCATGGCACCCCAGATAACGACCATCGGTCACCTCACCTGCGTTGGTTCGACTCGCGAGCACTCGAGTGAAATCATCCGTAGTTTTGAAGATCACGGGGTAGCAAGTATTTTGGCGCTTCGCGGTGACGCCCCAAAAGATCGACCAAATGCGCTCGCCGAGGGTGAACTCAAAACCGCCATCGAATTGGTTGAACTGGTCAAGGCAAGTAGTTCGCTCGAAGTTGGGGTTGCCGCCTTCCCTGAAAAGCACGGCGAGAGCCCGAGTCTGGCTCACGATGCCGAGGTGCTTCGCCTCAAGCAAACAGCAGGTGCCGATTACGCCATTACCCAACTGTTTTTTACGCTGGATGCCTACCTAGAACTGCTTGCTGAAAATGCCAAAGCTGGCGCTACGCTGCCGATTATTCCTGGGCTTATGACCATCAGTAATGCCAAGCAAGTTCTGCGCATGGCAGAGATGTCAAACGCAAAGGTTCCTCAGGGACTTTACGAGCAGTTAATCGATGCCGATGACGCTACCGCCAAACGAATTGGTATGGACTACACCATCGAATTGGGTGTGAAATTACTCGAAGTTGGAGCCCCTGGGCTTCACATTTTCACGCTGAATCAATCCACCGCTGCCCTTGAGTTAGCCCGCGGTGTCGGTTTGGTTCGCTAGCCTGAACCTGTGAACGACTTAATCTTCGATTTTTCTGGCCCAACTCCCGAATGGGCTAAACGCGTCGTGGTGTTCGACACCGAAACCACCGGTCTCGATTTACATGAAGCCCGCATTGTGACCGCCTGTGTTGCAGAACTCGATGAGCATGGCGAAGTGGTGTCTGATTTTCCAGAGTGGTTAGCAGACCCGGGCATTGAAATTCCTGAAATTGCAGCGAGCGTTCACGGAGTGACAACCGAAATTGCCCGTGCAAACGGTCGCGATGCCAAGTCGGTTGTCAGCGAGATCCTAGAGGCACTGAGGGGCTACCTCGAGGCTGGAATTCCAGTCATCGCCTACAACGCACCATACGATTTCACTATTTTGCACTACGAAGCTTTGCGCCACGGGCTAACTCCGTTGCAATCCCCTGCCCCGATCATCGACCCGCTCGTGCTCTACAAGCACTTCAACAAGTACCGCAAGGGAAAACGCAATCTCGAAGTAGCCTGCCAGGTTTACAACGTTGCTCTCGATGATGCCCACAATGCCTCAGCTGATGCCATTGCTTCTGGTCGCGTACTGCAGTCAATGGCAAGAGCTCACAGCCGAGAACTACCGAGCGACCTTCACGAACTTCACCAGTTCCAAGCGGTGCAGAGCGAAGTTCAAGACCTAGACTTCCAAAAATACATGCGCCAATCTAAAGACCCGTCCTTCACCGTCACCCTAGGTTGGCCACTCAAGCCTTAAGCAAAAAACCCCGCCGGGAGGCGGGGTTTTTGTTTTGGCTTATTAGGCTCCGAAGCCCTTGTAACGAGCGTTGAAGCGCTCAACACGACCAGCAGCGTCCATGATGCGCTGCTTACCGGTGTTGAACGGGTGCGAAGCTGAAGAGATTTCAACGTCGAAAACTGGGTAGGTGTTACCGTCTTCCCACTCAATGGTCTTGGTGCTGGTAACGGTTGAGCGAGTTAGGAATGCAACACCTGATGCTAGGTCGCGGAAAACCACTGGCTCGTACTTTGGGTGGATGTCTGCCTTCATGACGACAACTTTCTATTGCTAGTTGAAAACTGGGGGTTTGGATTTCAAAAATGAAATCAGCACTAAGGGAAAACTATACCAGACGATGCGCTATTTAGCACGTGCAGTAAATCGTGAACCTTCGTGTTTGACATCGATTTCGAGACCGAAGGCAGAACTGACCTTTTCACTGGTAATCGTGTGCTCGATTTCGCCAGCTGCATAGACCCGACCTTCGGTCAGCAGCAGAGCGTGCGTGAAACCAGCTGGAATCTCTTCGAGGTGATGAGTAACCATCACCATCGCCGGAGCAATAGCTGCCCTGGCGTATTCCCCCAGCAGGCGCAATGTGTGCTCGCGGGCTGCCAGATCCAGGCTGGCGACTGGTTCGTCAAGTAGCAAAAGCTCTGGGTCAGGCATAACCGCGCGGGCAATCTGAGCGCGCTTGCGTTCTCCATCGCTCAGGGTTCCGAACAGGCGATCTGCGAAATCACCCAGTTCC
>JBJTOA010000135.1:0-9057 GCA_046074285.1 Micrococcales bacterium | reverse complement strand
CACGACGCTCTTCCGATCTGTGACCTTGAAGCCGAAGCAACTGATTTATGTCGCCTGTGACCCGATTGCACTGGCTAGAGATTTGAAACCGCTGATCGAGGGAGGGTTCGAGCTAGTCGAGATCAGAGCCTTCGACCTTTTCCCTCACACCCACCATTTTGAGACTGTTGCCCATTTACAACAAAAATAGTCGCTGACATTTGCTTTAATCGAACTACATTGCAGAGAGAGTTTTGGTCATGAAGTTTTGGCAGCGGTTTGAAAGACCCGCCAAAAGCGCCGACTTCGTGGCGAGCAGCATTGAGTTACTAACCGGCCGCATTTACTCAATCGCTCTTGTAGGGCTATTCCTATTAGATGCAAATACCAAAGCATTCTCTCAACTTCAATATCTCAAGCCGGAATGGTTTTGGCTCACCTGGAGTTTGATCGTCATCAGCATTGTCATTGCCGTGGTTGAAAACTGGTTTTTTGGCGGGGGCAAGATCGGTTTGATACTTCATGCATTTGCTGTGACTTTCACGCTGCTGACTTGGCAGTGGCAAGTAAATGGAATGGCATTACCAAGTGACTTCAAACCATGGGTCTGGTGGCAATTAGGAATGGGTGCGCTCTCAGGCGGTTTGGCGCTGGCAGGTGCATTCGGATGGGTGCTGATTTTCGCCTTGCCGACCTACTGGTTTTACTTCAGACTGCAAGAATTTTCTGGCGGGCCAGACCCGATGCGCGGCTTGCAAGATGCCATATTCACGGCTCTTTTCAGTGCCGTGGTTCTCTCTACAGTCAAACTGCTTCGGCTTTTTGCGCATCGAGCAGACGTAAACGAGGTTGCAGCCCGGGCTGCTTTGGTTGAGCAAGAAAAAGCTAGAGCGGTAGATCAAGAACGAAGTGCGATTGACTCAATGCTTCACCAGAAGATTCTTGCCACCCTTGAAGCTGCATACAGCGCAGATGACGGAAAGCAACAGGCAGAGGTCGTGATTAGCGCCGATGCCGCGCTCGATAGCCTGCGTGACTATTTGTCTAGCTCAGCCAGCAGTTCAGATCAGGTTTCAATCAACACTCTTTTTGAAGAATTAACCACTTCTGCACAAGGTCAATTCGGGGTAAGCGTGATCGACCAAACCGGAGACGGCCTCGGAGTAATAAGCGCGGATGTTGCTCTTGCCTACAAGGCTGCAACCATTCAAGCCTTGGATAACTCGTTTCGTCACGCGGGTGACAAGTCGGTTGCCCGCAAGCTACGTCTGAAAGCTAAGCCAAACGGATTCAAAATTGTGATTGAAGACAACGGACGTGGCTTTAGACCGTCTCAAGTGGCAAAAGACCGAGTGGGTATTCGCAGAACAATAAGAGCTCGAATTGAATCTGTTGGCGGCACTGTGAAGATTGACAGCAAACCGGGTAACGGTTGTCGAGTGATTCTTGAGTGGGACAACGCATGATCGAGATGTCTCGTAAGGCACTTGCAACTTTCGCACTCTTATTCGCACTCAACCATGCCGTGCTCGGGGCTGGCTGGTTCAGTTCGTATCAAGCACCCTTTTTAACTTTCATGGCATTCGGCATCTATCTAGCCTGTGTGCTACCTAGCATCCTGCTTTATAAAGGTCTGGTACTACCGCTACCTCAAGCTATTGCTAACTTTCTGGCCGCTGTTGCGGTTCCCTGGCTATCGCTTTCGCAGTTGGATCACGAGGATATCTCGATAAACGGTAACTACCTAACCTGGTTCATCGGCGGGGTATCTACACTTCTGGCAATCACTGCGGTGCGAAGCAGACTGGTGTGGGCTTGGGCAGGACTAGCAGGACTAGTGGCTGAAGTCATGCTCTGGGCGGGATTCGAAACCTCGTTCAGCATTCACCTGATAGATCTCTTTACAAGCGTAGGCGTAGTGGGTGCAATCAGCCTCGTGCTCGCAGCGACAGCAGCCTCAATCGGTCTGAGGAACACCAGAGACAAATCTTTGGCCTCTTCGCAGTTAGCTACCGAGACCGCAGCAAAAACTGCTCGGCTCACGGCGGTTCAGAGCGAACGTAAGAACCGAGTTGAAGCAGCGATTCGAGCTGCTCAGCCGGTGCTTCAGAGAATCATTGACTCTAGTGGGCGACTCTCAGAAGCCGACAAGTACGAACTTATGCTTACCGAGTTAGCACTGCGCGATGAAATTGAAGGTAAGGGTTTGCTCGACGACGGAGTGCGAATCGCAATTCGAGATGCGAGACGAAGAGGTGTTGAAGTCACCGTGGTCGACGCAGGCGGAATGGATGTCGCAAACGCTGAAACTGCAAGTTCAATTCGAACCTCTATCGCAAGAGCAATTGAAAGCGCAACCTCGGGAACCGTGGCAGTGCGTGCACCAAAAAACGAATCTTTTATGGTGAGCATCACCGCCCAAAGACCAGAGGCCCACAAACCAGATCTATGGCTGCGACTGCCTTAGCGGCTCAGAGCAAACTTTAGGGTGTCTAAGCCCAAGCCACCGAGGTTGAGTGCCTTGCGGTGAAACTCTTTCTGGCTAACTCCATTTGAAGTCGCATCAGCTGCCAGTTTTTCCCAAATGCGCTGACCAATCTTGTAACTCGGTGCCTGACCAGGCCAACCGAAGTAACGGTTAACTTCGAAGTTGATAAAGGCTGGGTCCATGTTCACGTTTTCACTCATGAATGCAAGTGCGTAGTCGAAGTCCCAGATTCCGGTTCCGTCGAGTCTTGGCTTTTCGCAGTGCACTGCGATGTCTAGAACCACTCGAGCCGCTCGCATGCGCTGGCCATCGAGCATGCCCAGGTAATCGCCCGGATCATCAAGGTAGCCAAGCTCGGCCATGAGACGTTCAGCGTAGAGCGCCCAACCTTCAGCGTGACCTGAACTGCCTGAAGCCAATCTGCGCCAGTCGTTTAGTTCGGCGCGATTATAGGTTTGCTGTGCAATCTGCAGGTGGTGGCCTGGAACACCCTCGTGATAAACCGTGGTGAGTTCTCGCCAAGTGTTAAATTCTTCAACACCGTGAGGCACTGACCACCACATGCGACCTGGGCGGCTGAAATCGTCGCTCGGCCCGGTGTAGTAAATGCCTCCGTGATTAGTCGGAGCAATCATGCACTCGAGTTTGCGAATTGGTTCAGCAATGTCGAAGTGGCTGCGACCAAGTTCTTCAACAGCCTGATCTGACTTACGTTGCATCCACTGCTGTAGTTCTTTGGTGCCGTGCAATTTGCGGGCAGGGTCATTGTCAAGGAATTCGATAGCTTCTTTGACCGATGCACCAGGCTTGATGCGTTCAGCGGTTGCTTCTTGCTCTGCTTTCATGCGAGCTAGTTCTTCGATGCCCCACTGGTAGGTTTCGTCAATATCGATTTTTGCCCCGAGGAAATGACGGCTGTGAAGTCCGTAGCGCTCGCGACCGGCGGCATCCTTTTTGTTGGCATTTGGCATTAGCTCATTGCGCAAGAAGTCGCCGAATGTTCCATAGCCCGCCGTAGCTGCCTCAGCAGCCTTGATAAGTTCTGACTTGAGTGCTGCAGGCAAATCTGCTTCGCCAGCTTTTGCAGCCTCGGCAAATTTCATAAAGAAGCCATCAGCCTGAGCGATGTCCTCTACCTGCTCAATAACTTGGCCAACCTGACGGATTGCAGGAGTGTCTTGGTTCTTGATCCCAACTCTCAAGCTGGCGGCGTAAGACTCGAGCGATGCAGAAACCGCCCGCATGCGCTTTGCTAAGTTCTCCCAGGCTTCGACGCTGTCGGTTTTGCTGAGGTCGAAAATGTCGCGAACGCCCTGTGCGGGCGAGGCGATGTTGTTGAGGTTGCGGTTGCTTAGCCCTGCTTCGTGTGATTCAAATCCCAACTGGAATTCTTCTCGCATAGCGTGAAGCGTGACCTCGTCTTGAAAGTCCTCAGGCTTCTGTTGTTCGAGCAGCGCCAGAACGCGCTTTTGCTCTGCCAACACCTGGTCTTCAAACTCAGGGCTGTAGTTATCAAGCTTGTCGTCTGATCCTTCGTAGCCAATTGCTGTCGCGAAGGTTGGGTAGAACTCAGCTAGTTTCTTGACGTAGTCGTTGGCGATTTGGTCGATTGCAGAAGTTTTGCGCATGTGGCTAGTGTAAGCCTGAACGCACGCTTGCTCTCCATTGGCCAGGGCCCGGGGTAATCAGGTGTCGAAGCATGCCTTCGTTCATCGACCAGCTCGAGGTAGTTTTGCGCAGGAGACCGCCAAGTTTAACTGTTTGCTGGCTAGTCGCAGCAGCAGCTTTAACCACGGCAACTACCACCGCGAGTTCTTCAGCGGATGGATTGCCCGAAACTATCTCGAAATCAGCCATTAGAGCGGAATATTTCCGTGCTTCTTCGGTGGCAAGTTACTGCGCTTGGTGCGAAGAGCGCGCAGCGCCTTGATGATCGAGATGCGGGTTGCGCTCGGCTCGATAATTCCGTCGAGTTCTCCTCGCTCAGCGGCAAGGAACGGGCTAGCAACCGAGTAGGTATATTCAGCAGCTAGACGGGCGCGAACTGCGGCCACGTCTTCGCCGGCAGCTTCAGCAGCCTTGATTTTGTCGCGGAACAAAATGTTGACTGCACCTTGCCCGCCCATAACTGCGATTTCTGCAGTCGGCCAAGCGAGGTTGATGTCTGCACCGAGCTGCTTTGAGCCCATCACGATGTAAGCGCCACCGTAAGCCTTGCGGGTGATAACGGTAACCAGCGGCACAGTTGCCTCGGCGTATGCGTAAAGCAACTTGGCTCCGCGTCGAATAACACCTGCCCACTCTTGGTCGGTTCCTGGCAGGTATCCTGGCACGTCGACCAGAGTGATGATCGGAATCGAGAATGCGTCGCAGAAGCGCACAAAGCGGGCAGCCTTTTCGCCGGCTTCGATATTTAGGGTGCCGGCCATTTGCGATGGCTGATTTGCGATGATGCCAACTGAGCGACCGTCGATTCGAGCAAAACCAATCACGATGTTTGGTGCGTAAAGCCCCTGAACCTCAAGAAACTCGTTGTCGTCAACGATGCTCTCGATGATGGTCGTCATGTTGTATGGCTGGTTAGGAGAGTCAGGGATGATGGTGTCGAGTTCGCGATCATCATCTGTAACGTGAAGTTCGTGAGCCCCCGGGTAAACCACTGTCTCGCTCAAGTTGTTTTCAGGCAGGTAGCCCAGCAATGTGCGGGCATAGTCGATGGCGTCTTCTTCATCGCTTGCGAGGTAGTGAGCAACGCCAGAGGTCTTGTTGTGGGTTAGTGCACCACCAAGTTCTTCCATGCCAACGTCTTCACCGGTAACGGTTTTGATTACGTCTGGGCCGGTAACAAACATGTTCGAGGTCTTGTCGACCATGATTACGAAGTCAGTTAGTGCAGGTGAGTAAACCGCACCGCCAGCGGCTGGGCCCATGATGATAGAAATCTGCGGAATCACCCCGGATGCCATGGTGTTGCGCTTGAAGATTTCACCGTATTTACCGAGAGCTACCACGCCCTCTTGAATTCGAGCTCCACCAGAATCGAGCATTCCGATGCATGGCACTCCAGTTGCAATAGCGAGGTCCATTATTTTGATGATCTTGTTACCGGCAGCTTCGCCTAGCGAACCACCGAAGATTGTGAAGTCTTGCGAGTAAACCGCAACTTGGCGACCGTTGATGGTTCCGACACCGGTAACTACCGAGTCACCGTATGGTCGGTTCTTATCCATGCCAAATGCGGTTGAACGGTGACGAACAAATTCGTCGAGCTCTTCAAAGCTGTCTGGGTCAAGCAAAAGTTCGATGCGCTCACGGGCAGTCTTCTTGCCCTTAGCGTGCTGTTTTGCTATTGCGGCTTCGCCGCTTGCGTAGACAGCTTCGTGATAGCGCTTGCGCAGGTCTTCTAGTCGACCCTTAGTGGTTAGCAGGTCGGCCAAGTTCTCTTCGGTCATGCCCATAACTCTACCGAAGCAAAGGTATTCTTTGGGCATGGTTTTATCGCAAAGTGATGCGTTAGTTACAGGCCTCGGTGGTCGATTCGAGTGGCTTGAATCCGCTACCTCAACCAACTCGCTTTTGCTCGCGAAGCCAGATTTACCGCACTTTAGCGTGCTTGCTACCGATAACCAGATTGCCGGCCGCGGTCGGGCAGGCAGAGTTTGGCAAGCGCCTGCGGGGGCATCCTTGGCTATCAGCGTTCTTCTAAAACCGCAACTTTCTTCAGGCAATTTGAATCAACTCGGATGGCTGCCGCTGCTGGCGGGTTTGGCGATGAGTCGCACAGTTGCGCCTTTGGTTGAAGGGAAAACCGGCGTTAAGTGGCCGAATGACGTTTTGGTTTCAGACCGAAAAATCAGTGGAGTGCTTAGCGAATTGCTGCCAGATCTATCTGGTTTGGTAATCGGAGCGGGGCTGAACATTCACCTCACTGAAGAGCAACTGCCGGTTGCAACTGCCACCTCATTGCAGATTGAAGGCGCGGTGCAACTTGCCACTGATTACCTTCTTAGCTCATACCTGCAGAACCTGCATTTGCTCTACAGCTCTTTTGCGCTCGCCGAGTTCGATGCCAATCGAAGTGGCTTACGTGCCGCAGTCACTGCTAACTGCCTAACCCTGGGCCGCCAAGTGAAAGCGGTTATGCCTGGGGACAGTGAAATTTTCGGTAAGGCTGTAGCGCTTGATGATGACGGAAGAATCGTGCTCGAAGTTGATGGCAAGTTAGTTGCGGTTGCTGCCGGTGACATCGTTCATATGCGACACAATTAAACGGTGAGTTTCGAATCAGAGTTACTAATCGCGCGTCTAAGACCTCGCGGTAGCAAACTGATTCTGCCCACCCTCTTGCTAATGCTGGCTGCTTTTCTAGCTGGGCTACTCGGCAATCGTTTCGAAGAAGCGTGGCAGACCTACACGGTTTATGGGGTTTGCAGCGCGCTCGCCCTATTTGGCTTCGTATTTCCAGTGATTCGCTACGTGACAACTTTCACCGACATCACCAATGCTCGCGTTGTGGTTCGAAGCGGAATCTTCGGCCAGAACTTTGATGCGGTATCACTTGCTGAGGTGCAGAGAGTTGAACTTTTGGCAGGTGGCATCATCTCGCTCAGTTTTGCAGGCGAAGAACTTTCGCTGCGCGGCTTACCAAGGCCAAAACTTGTCGCTCAAGAAATCAGCACACTTGTAGAGCGCAGAACAGGTAAAAACTCATGAGCGAGACTCGACACTACGAAAGCAAAGCCGAAGACAGCAGACTGCGAATCGGCGTAATCGGCGGTGGCCAACTTGCTCGCATGATGACCGTGCCAGCAATCAACTTGGGGCTCACCCTAAAGGTTCTCAGCGAGGCACACGGGTCTTCGGCTTCAGTCGCTACCACCCTGGTAGGCGACTACACAAATATCGAGGTTGTTCGCGAGTTTGCTAAGACCGTAGACGTAATCACATTTGACCACGAGCATGTTCCGCTCGCAATTCTGCAGGCGCTAGAAACCGAAGGTGTTTCTGTGCAGCCGCCATCGAAGGCATTGGCCTTCGCTCAGAACAAACTTCGCATGCGTCAAAAACTTGGTTCGCTAGGTTTGCCGATGCCAGCCTGGGCAGAAATTAACAGCGCAGAAGAACTGGATGCCTTCATCGCATCAAACGGCGGAGTCGCCATTCTGAAGACTCCGATCGGTGGTTATGACGGCAAGGGAGTTCGGGTAGTTAGGTCTTCAGCAGATGCAGTCGATTGGCTCGAGCGCTTTACTCCGCTTTTGGCAGAAGAAAAAGTCGACTTCGTTCGTGAGTTGGCACAGCTAAGTGCTCGTCGCCCAACTGGTGAATTCGAAGCCTGGCCGCTCGTGCAGACCGTGCAAGAGAACGGGGTATGCGCAGAAGTGCTGGCTCCTGCGCCAGGAGCAACCGTTGAGGTTCTAGCCCGAGCCGCCGAAATCGCCAGGGGAGTTGCCGAAGGTTTGGGTGTAACCGGAGTGCTAGCCGTTGAGCTGTTTGAAACCCGCGATGGTCGACTAGTCATCAACGAACTTGCAATGCGACCACACAATTCGGGTCACTTCAGCATCGAAGGCTCGGTGACCAGCCAATTCGAGCAGCACCTGCGTGCAGTTTTAGATCTTCCACTGGGCTCTACAGCTATGACCGCAAAGCATGCCATCATGGTGAATCTGCTGGGAGTCGACGACTCAAATGACTTTCTGCCTCACTACCTAAAGGCTCTGGCAGCGGTTCCGACAGCAAAAATACACACCTACGGCAAGCTCGCTCGTAAAGGTCGAAAGATGGGCCACATCACCGTGGTGGGCGATTCTGCAGAATTAATCGCCAAAGAGGCTCGCCAAGCGGCCGAAATCCTAAGAAACCAGTAGTCAAAATCTAAAATTGCCTTGTCGCAAGGCGTTAGTTTCGCATGCGCGGGTTAGGAGCGTCAGATGACCAAAGCACTGGTTGGCGTAGTAATGGGTTCAGATTCAGACTGGACCGTAATGGCAGATGCCTCAGCTATCTTGAAAGAGTTTGGCATCGAGCACGAAGTCGAAGTTCTCTCAGCGCACCGAACCCCAGAGCGAATGATCGAGTGGGGCAAGGCTGCCGCCGGCCGTGGGCTCAAGGTTATTATCGCTGGTGCAGGTGGTGCGGCTCACCTACCGGGAATGCTCGCCTCGGTTACGACTTTGCCGGTAATCGGCGTGCCAGTGCCGCTTAGCAAATTGGATGGCATGGATTCGCTGCTTTCGATTGTGCAGATGCCAGCTGGAATTCCAGTTGCCACCGTGTCAATTGGTGGTGCCAAGAATGCTGGCATCCTCGCCGCTCGTATTCTCGGAGCCTTTGACTCTGCGCTCGCTGAAAAGCTTGCGCAATACAGCCAGTCACTTGCTAATCAGGTGGCCGAGAAGAATGCGAATTTGAAATCGCAACTCTAAATAATCGCAGTAACTCAAACAGCCCGTTCAGAAACCTTGATCGGGCAAGTTGGCAGCAAATGTTTCGCCGTGCCAGGTGGCTTTTGCTGCTTCACATTTTGGTGCCGGGCTCAGCCCAGCTGGTAGCCGGCAATCGACGTCTTGCCAGAATCGGTTTGATCG
>JBJTOA010000134.1:0-12945 GCA_046074285.1 Micrococcales bacterium | reverse complement strand
CAAGGCAGCTAGCACCGGCGTGCCAGCTATGACCAGCGCTGAGCTAAGCCTGGCTTTCGTGAAGTCGGCGCAGGTTGCGACGAAACCTCAGAACCTGAAGGTCTTCTCAAACCCCGAGTCAATCACCGTGAACTTCGAAGCGCCAGCAAATGCCTTGCAGTCACTGACTGGCGGTTACCAATACTCAACCGACGCCGGTCGCACCTGGCTTGACCAAGACATCACCCTGCTCCCGGATAACAAGACGATCGAGATGGTAATCACAGATGAAGCTGGTGGCGACCCGCTGGATGCCACTAAAACTTATCTGCTTCGCATCCGTGCAATTTCACTCATCGAGGATGCCGCCCCTGGTGAGCCAACAACTTCGACCCAGGCATACTTAGGGCACTCAGTCGCATTCGATGCCAATGGCGGTTCAGGCACGATGCCGAACCTGAATGTTCCACTAGACAGCCAGAAACTGCTTCCAGCCAGCACTTTTGTGCTCGCCAACAATCGCGTAATCGGCTGGTCAAGCACCGCCGATGGCCAAGTCGAGTTTCTGAATAGATCACTTTTTGACGGCAGCTTTGACAAACTTTACGCAATCTGGACGGTTGCCAAATACACCGTAACTTTTGACACCCAGGGCGGTCAGTCGCAGGCGAGCCTGTCTTGGTTTACCAACAGCGGTTCTGGTCTAAGCCTTCCCGTTGGCGTAAAACTCGGTTACAACTTCGTCGGTTGGGCTACCTCTGCTGACGCGACTGCCGACAGCGTGATTGATGGATTATTCGTTCCAACAAGCGACACGACATTGTTTGCTCTCTGGGAAGTCAACAACAACGTCGTACTTGTTGCAAGACCAACCGTGCTCGCGGGAACCAAAGTTCCGCTTAGTTACACCGGTGGATTCGGAACCAAGGTTGCAACCTACCGCCTAATTACCGATGAGAGCGACGAAACCTGTGTTCTTGCACTTTCGCCGGTCACCGTCACCTCAAGCACCGACGCTGGCTGTGTGGTCGAAGTCACTATCGCTGCAAACGGTTCGGTGCCAGCAATGACTTCTGACCAGGTCACTGTCAGCTTCTCAACAGATGTTCCTTCACCTATGGCACCGGTTATCACCCGAGTCGCCAGTCTGCCAAGCTCAATCGAGATCTATTTCACTCCGCCAGCTAATGCGGCAGATTCGAAAGTCGTGAGCTACAAGTACACCACCGACGAGACCGGCGAAACCTGGCTTGCCGCAACCGCAGTAGGTAACAAACTGACTATCACCAAAGATTCTGTTACCAATTCTGCGCTAGATCGCGCAGTGCTGTACCAGATTTCAATCTTGGCGGTTTCAAGTGTTGGCGCAGCAGAAGGTGACCCTTCAGACAGTGCCCAAGCAAGCCTCGGCTACCAAGTGACTTTCGACCCTAACGGCGGCGTTGGCGCGATGGATGCTGAAAACATGCCGCTTGACGAGTCACTCGCTGCAACCCTAAGCACAAATACTTTTGCCCGCGCTGGTTATCAATTTGTCGGCTGGTCTAAAGATAAGCGCGACACCATCGAAGACGACATCATCGGTGATGAAGAGGTATTCGTCCCAACTGCGAACACCAAGCTCTACGCGATTTGGCAGCAGACCACCTATGTGGTTTCGCTAGATGCCAAGGGTGGTTTTGTTGACACCAACAAGTTCTACTTTGACTCGCTTGGCGAAAGCCCGGTTGAACTGCCCTCAGCAGAGCGCCCAGCTTATGACTTCTTGGGATGGTTCGCGAAAGATGCCGAAGGCACCGAGTACCAAATCACCGAAGCTCTTTACCCAGAAGACAACATGACTGTGTATGCAAAGTGGCAGTTGGTTAATAGCTTCATGCTTGACTTCTCTAGTTTTGAATCTGCTGCAGATAGGCAGATCACCGTGACTCTCCTAGGAGCCTTCGGAACTGGCAGAGTTACTTACACCAGCACATCCAGCTGCGCAGTCAGTGAGAGCAAGACCGGTGTTGTCACAATCGCAGCGAAGCTACCTGGTTTCTGCACGGTTTCGGCTAAGAAGCTTGCGGGAACCTTGAAGGTCGGTAATACCACTTTTGATATTCCGCAGATGCTCACCGAGAACTACGAGATTGAGTTCACCGCCATCGAGCAGGCGCCGCTGCTGATTACTAACCGAGTAAAGACCAACGCTGCAAATCTTGAAATCGCCTTGACCAGCTCGGGCGGTTCAGGAACTGGCGCTGTTACTTATGACACAGACACCGAAAACTGTAAGGTCGTTTTCAAGGCGAAGAAGTGGCTAGTCAGCACCACCGTTGCTCAGACCTGCAACGTCGTCGCCTACAAAGACCAGAGCGGCATCTACTTTGATGCCCAGTCAGAAATCACTCCGTTCGTCTTCAGTGCTCTTACCCAAACGAAGCTAGTAATTGCTAACCGCGCACTTAGTGCACCGGTTTTTGAAACCATGCTGGTCAGCACCACAGGAGGTACCGGTGCCGGTGCCGTGTCTTATTCAGTGACCGGTGCTGGTTGCGTGCTAAACGGTGCTTCGCTCACGAGTCAGGTAATTGCAACCTGTTCCGTGACCGCAACCAAGGCGGCAGCCGGCTGGTATGCAAGCACAACCTCTGCTGCCGTGGTATTCAGATTCATGGGTCTGCCGCAGTCTGCAGTAACCATCACCAACACAGCTCTCAGCTGGAGTGGCCTTGACTCTGTTGGCCTCTACGCGGATGGCGGCTCAGGCACCGGTGGTTACTTCTTTACCAGTGCGACATCGGGCTGCGAAGTTAGCGAAGAGGGAATCCTCAGTGTTACTAAGCCAGCTAACTGTGTGGTTCTGGCCTTCCGTGAAGGCGACACAATCTATGCAACCTCAAGTGCATCCGCTTCAAAGACCTTTGTCTTCGCTGCAGTTGCGCAAGACACCGTCACTATGACTAACAGTTCGTTTGACTACCCTGGCGATCAGACAGTCACCCTGACTGCAGAGGGAGGCACCGGCACTGGCACCGCGGTCTACACTTATGCCACTTCATCGGCAAACTGTGTAATCGCTGCCGACAAGCTAACGATTACCAGACCGGGTTCATGTATAGTTTCGGCAAAACGCACTGCAACTGGTGTCTATGCGCTTTCAAGTGCATCAGCAACTCAAACCTTCAACTTTGCAGCGGTAGATCAGCAAGCAATCACCACCAGCACTAAACCGACCAATACCGCGGTTGACAAGGTCAAACTAGTGGGAACCGGCGGCAACGGTACCGGCGCATTCACCTATTCAATCGCGACTGTAAACCCAAGCTGTGTATTGGTAGGAGACCTGCTAACCGTGACCGCGGTCACCACCTGTGACATCACCATCAAGCGCGCTGCGAGCGGGGTTTACAACGAGCGCACCTCAGACCCGATTACCTTCACCTTCACCCTCGCGCCTCAGGCAACGGTGAAAATCACAAACGGTGCCAAGGAATTCAATAAGATTGCCGGTCAAAGTCTGCTTCTCAAAGCCAGTGGCGGTACCGGCACCGGAGCAATCGAGTTCACGACCACCACAACTGGCTGTCTAATCGTTGGTGCAACCGTTTCGGTTGACCGACCAGCGAACTGTGTTGTGACCGCTAAGCGTTTGGCGAGCGGGGTTTACCGTGACTCAGATGCATCCATTTCAAAGACCGTGATCTTTGCTGGTTTGGTTCAGGCTGCAACAGTAACCTTGACCACCGCAGCTCAGACTGTTGCAGCTGACCAGTCGATTTCACTGGCAGCCACCAGCTCAACCGGAAACACTGACATTTACTACCGAGCCACTACACCTAACTGCGTGGTTACCGACAACGTTCTCACCGTTACCGCATTTGGTAAGTGCACCGTTAGTGCTTACCTTCGCGGAACCGGTCTGTACGCCGATAAAGCTTCGGCAGCTAAGGTTTACACTTTTGCAGCCCTAGCCCAAGCAGCTGTAACCCTGGATAACCCAGTCGTGAAACAGAACATACTTACCCAACTCACCGCAGCCGGTGGCACTGGCACCAGCAACTTTAGCTACACAGTGAGTGGCACCGGCGGCTGCTCGATTACGTCGCAGGGTGTTCTGAAGGGCACCAAGATCGGCACTTGCACCGTGGTTGCTACCAAAGCTGCCAACGGTCTCTATGACAAGAAGTCGGTCACCAGAACATATTCGGTCACACGCTAAGCACAGTTGTCTTAAACTCAAAACATGAGTTTGATTCACCACTTGGCTAACACCAATCTCGACGTGAATTTGACCATTTTTGAAATCGGTGCCGTATTCGTTTTTCTCGGCCTATTAGGCTTCTTGGCTTTCAAACTCAAGATTTCAAATGTTCCACTTTTTCTGATTGCTGGTTTGGCATTCGGTAAAGGCGGTGTAGCCCCACTCAATCTGAGTGAGGATTTTTTAAATATCGGTGCCGAAATCGGCGCTCTGCTGCTGCTCTTAGTGCTCGGCTTTGAATACTCAGCAAGCGAGCTTTTACTCACTATCAAAAAGCGCTGGCTCGCGGGCATCCTCGATTTCTTGGTCAATGCTGTCCCCGGTGCGGTATTAGCTTTCGTGCTGGGTTTCGGCTGGCTTGGCGCGCTGGCATTTGCCGGAATCATGTTCGTCTCTTCGTCTGGTATCGCCTCTGAACTGATTCGAGAAACCGGATGGGCAAGATCAGATGTCTCTAAACGCACCACCGGAATTCTGGTGTTCGAAGACATTTTGCTTGCGCCTTACCTGCCCCTTTTGGCAGCAGCCACGCTAGGGCTGTCAGTGTTGAGCGGTTTGCTGAGCGTTGGTGTGGCCCTGGTGGTTACCCTGGCAGTTTTCTTCATCGGCACCAAGCGTGAGATTCCGGGGCTTCGCACTCTTGCCAACAACGGCCCAGGTGTTTTGCTTTTGCTGGTTTTTGGCGCAGCACTTGCAATCGCTGGAATGGCAAACCTAGCTGGGTTCTCTGGCGCAGTCGCGGTCTTCTTGCTTGGCTTGTTGCTTACCGGTGAAGTTGCCGAATCGCTTCGAGCACGTTTTGCTCCGCTTCGCGAACTGTTCTCTGCCATCTTCTTTTTGTTCTTCGGTCTGAGCATTTCATTCGCCGAGGTGCTCACGGTGCTGCCCTACGCTCTCGGGTTTGCAACCCTGGGAATCATGGGCAAGTTCTTCATTGGCTGGTGGGTTGGGCGAGACATGACTGACCCGATGAGCTGGCGAAGAATCGGCGCGTTTTTGTCTAGTCGGGGCGAATTCTCAATGATCATTGCTGCCACGGTAGCTGCCGACGCGACGCTTGCAAACGTGAAAGAAATCACACTCGGTATCGTCGTTATCACAGCAACTGTTTCAACGCTTGCAATAAGAAGCTTTAGAAGCCGTCTATAAAGAGGAACAAAATGCCGCTAACCCAATCTCACGTATCATCTGGTTTTGAAAAGGTCGCAGATCTATTTGCCAACTTCGCAAAAGACGAAGAAGCGCAGTTGGCCATCTACCGAGGCAAAGAGTTGGTGCTTGACCTAGCTAGCAATCTCGACCCAGATGCCTTGATGACCGTTTATTCGGTGAGCAAGGGGCTATCAGCGCTAGCCATGGCAAAACTCGTAGAGACCGGCAAACTCGACCTTGACCAGACCGTCGCCCATTACTGGCCAGAATTCGCAGCCAAAGAAAAGCAGAGCATTACTGTTCGTCAGTTGCTTTCACATCAGGCTGGCCTGCCAGAAATCGATCGTCAGCTAACCGAAGAAGAACTGCTCGATGGGCTAACTGCGGCAGATTTGCTAGCCCAACAGCGACCGCTTTGGTACCCAGGTAAAGCCCACGGTTACCACGGTCTGACAATCGGCCCACTGATGAGCAAACTGGTTCACCAAATCACCGGCCAAACTCTGCAGCAGTATTACGAGTCTGAGATTCGAAGTAAGGCTCAAGGTGATGCCTACCTTGGTTTGCCAGAAGAACTTGAACCACGCGTGGTAGACCTTTTGCCAGCCCACCCACCAACTGCTCAAGAGCAAAAGCAATGGGGTCCGCTGCTGAACTGGTCAAACAACCCGTTGAACGATCTAACCTTTGGTCGTGGCCTTGAAGGTGCAAGCGTTATTGGGTCTCGAGCCCGCAGGCACGGGTTGCCGTCGGCCGCTGGCGTTGCTTCAGCTCGAGGTCTAGCGAAGGTGACTCGTTACGCAATCGATCACACCGCACCAGAAGTCTTTGAAAGATTTGGTCAGATGCAGGCGTACGGTCTCGACATTATTCTTGACCAGCCAGCGCGCGGATACGGCATTATCTTTATGAAGCCGACACCAACCTTGCCTTTTGGTTCTCACCAAGCCTTCGGTCACGATGGTGCTGCTGGCTGCATGCTAATCGCAGACCCAGAAACCGACATGGTTCTTGGCTACACCGTCAGAAGATGCCCAACCCCGGGCGGTATGGACCGCAGACTGCTTCCGCTGATTCAGGAGTTTCGCAGGTCGGCGAATTGACCAGAGATCAGTTCGCGCTCTTTGTCATCCTGAATTGAATCAATTGCAGAGCTTGCTCGTGCTCGAATCGCTTCGAACTCAGGCCTGCCCTGATGTGCTCTAGTTAGCGCCTCAAGGCTTGACCCGAGCATCCAGTCGATGCCTTCGCTTTCAGCAAGGCGAACCGACTCTAAAGCCGCATCAATTGCTAAATCTTGTGAACCAGCTTTCAGCAGTGCCCGCGAATACATCCAAAGCCCAATTGCAACCCGCTTGTCAGGGCCGAGGGTTCTCCAGATGTGCAAACTGGCAGCGGCTAACTCAAGCCCCTCAAGAGCGTCAGACTCATCACCCTCGATAACCAACTCGAACGCACGGTTATAAGCCGTAGCCGCGATTTTACGAAGTTCTTCTGACACTTATTTTTTGTCCAGAAACATCGAACCGGCGACCTTGGTCACCAATGCCTTTGGCAGCAGACTTGAGAAGCCTGCCATAACTGCGTTACGCGAACCGATAACCACGAATGGCTTCTTCGCGCGAAGGGCTTTAAACGTGCCACTCACTACATCGCTTACCGAAGCCAATTTGCCGAATGGATGTGCTCCCGCAACGTCGAAAAATTCAGTCGCGGTTGCTCCCGGACAGACTGCCAAAACCTTCACACCCGTGCCATCTAGTTCGTGCCAGAGAGCTGATGTGAATGACAAAACAAATGCTTTAGTCGCAGCATAAACTGCCATGCCGGGCACTGGTTGAAAAGCAGCAGTGCTCGCAATATTGATAATCGCACCCTGCTTCTTAGCGACCAGCGCAGGAACCATGGCTGTGGTCAGGTCAACCAGGGTAGCTACGTTTAGGTTGATTTCTTCTCGCACTCGATCACGATCCTCATGCTGAACACGACCAGAGGTTCCGAAACCAGCATTGTTAATCAACACATCTGGTTCTAGCTTTGACTTCTTCAGATTGGCAAGCAAAGCGCTCACAGCATCAGCCTTCGTCAGGTCAGCCGCGATGACTGAAACCTTTACCTTGTAACTGGTTTGCAGTTCGCTTGCCATTGAATCGAGCAGGTCTTTACGTCGAGCAACCAGAACCAGATCGGTTCCCTGTTTGGCAAACTCCCGGGCGTAAGCAGCGCCAATTCCTGAACTGGCTCCTGTGATTAGTGCGAGTTTATAAGTCATCATTCATCCCTTCTGTATAAACCTAGTGCTCAGCTTTCGAAGTTCGAGCTTGGCAGGTCTTTCTCATCCTGAAGAATTCCCTGAAGGATCCTCTCGCTCACAGCATCAGCGGTAAGCCCAGTTGCAAAGTTCGGTGCTTGGCCGAAAATCGCACGGTCAGCGAAACCGGTCTCAGTGTGACCCGGGCGTGCATCCAGCCATCTGACACCTTGCCTGCGAAGCTCGCGTGAAGCAGCAACGGCAAATGCGTAGAGCGCCCCTTTGGCAGCTGAGTAAGCGGCGAGACCAGTGGTTGGTATTTCTGCAATCTTTCCCGAGATGGTCAAGATAAAACCCTCGCGCCCATGCAAGTTAGCAAGCAGCTTGGTGATGAGTGAAATTGGCCCGGTGGCATTGATGACCATCAATCGATTAGTAATTTCAATTGGAACTGCGTCTAGAGTTCCAAAAGCCACTGCGCCGGCAGCGATAATCACCCCATCAAGCTCAACATTCGCCAGTCGAGTAACCAAAGCTTCAATGCTAGCTTCATCCGCAAGGTCTAGCTCGAGCATTCCTTCGCTTGCTGGATTGCGACTGGTTGCAATCAAACTTGCTCCCGCTGCATGCAATTTTTCACATAGCTTGGCACCGATCACTCCGCTGGCACCAACTACCAGAACTGTCTTTCCCTTTAGGTCCATAGCCACTTCCTCGATTGCTTAGGCTTTATCTAATGAAACGTAACAACGCAATCCAAGAAAAACTTTCTGTGCGTTTTCGCCATTTGCTCTCTGGTGCACCAGACGGAAACCCGCCGTGGCTCGATGTGGTTGCCAGGGGAGACGAACCAGGTTACTTTCTTCCAACCGATGCGCCGTGGGTAATCCACCGTGATTTCGGAACTCTGGTCGGTGGCATCCGTGCTCTTTTGATGCAGGCAACGCATCCAGCTGCACTCGCAGGTGTTAGACAACACTCCCGTTACGCAGCAGATCCCCTCGGCAGGCTCGCAGGCACAATTCGCTGGCTGACCGTAACGACCTTTGCAAGTAAATCTGAAGTGCTGAAGGAGGCATCCAGAGTAAATCGACTTCATGAACATGTGAAGGGAACTTACCGGGATGCTGCGCAAGCAGAGCTGCCTTATCGAGCAGCTCAAGAGGAGTTTCTGCTCTGGGTTCACGTTGCGTTTATGGAATCCTTTCTGGTGGCTCACCAGTGGTACGCCTCGGCTCCAATCCCTAAAGGTCACGCCCTCAGCCCGGCAGATAACTATGTGAAGCAGTGGGCGATTGCAGCTCAACCTCTCGGTTTAGCTAAGGCGCCGCAGACCCTAGCCGAGGCTGAAGCACTCATCTCGCAACTGCTTGAAAACCGAACCCTAAGAGCAGATCAAGACACCTTCGAGGTCGTGAAGTTCATTCAAAACCCACCTCTACCGAAAATAGCCATGCCGATTTATCGGTTGCTGTTTGAAGCCGCAGTGGTCTCACTGCGACCAGAGGTCAGAAAGATGCTTCAACTCGAAGCTAAGCCAGAATGGTTTGTGGTTCCCGCTACGAGAATTGTGTTGAGGCTGATGCGATGGGCGATTGGGCCAGAAAGCCCCATCGAAGATGCTGCGATTGCACGTCTAAAGCGTATTAATTACCTTTAGCTGCAATTCGTTTCTCGCGCATCGCGAGAAAGAGTGGAAATGTGAAAGCCATCGCGGTCACTGCAGAGATTGCAATAAACACCCAAGCGTGCTTCATGCCTACCCGCTTGCCTTCAACAATCATGAAGACGCCAGCTGCAATCGCCACAATCGAAAGATCAGAGGTAAGCACCAGGTCAGCAGCGCTCGAGGTCCAGGCTTTTCCATAATCCTCGCCAGAGATTACGGCGAGAGCATTGAAGTACATTGCAGTTACGAAACCGATAATCGCGAGTCCCAGGTAAACCCCGAAGCGTGCTTTGGATGCACTATTCATTTGGTTACCCCAGCAATGCCAAAAGCAGCGCGATAAAAATTGCCACGAAAATAGCCGGGGTGAGGTATTTTGCAACGTGCAGCCAAACCGCATTCTTCACAATTGTTTTAGCTATTGCACTCTTGGCGGGAAGGGCAGCAAGGTCTTTTGCAATGGCTTGGGCTTCGTGCGATGCCGAAAACTCTGCAAGTGCACCAAGGATTCCCGAGGCGAGCAAGATTCCAATTACTGCCCAAACTACAAAACTTCTGGCCTCACGAATACCTGCAACCATTCCAGCGGTAGTGATCAGCAAGAACGTTGGCGCCAACTGAGCAAAGATGAGTTGATTGCGGCTACGCTGCCACAGAGCAATAAGTTCTTTTTCATTCATGATGTGTGAAATCTCGAATGCCACGTGAGTATTCCCAAAGAAAAATCCCCAGTCGCAGTGACTGGGGATTTTGTTTGGTAGGCCCCGTGGGAATCGAACCCACGACCCACGGATTAAAAGTCCGTTGCTCTAACCGACTGAGCTAGAGGCCCATGTGCGCGAGGCACTTTTACTATTCTAGTCGGGCGATTTGCCTATGAAAGTTTGTGAGCGCCTTGACTTGGTTTTACGGTGAAGATTTCAGGCTTGGCAAAACCCTTTGCTGCGAACGCACTAAGCACTGCATCAGTTATGGCTTGCACCTTTTGGGTTGGAACTAGAGCGATTGCTGCTCCGCCGAATCCGCCACCGGTCATTCTTGAGCCGATAGCTGAGTTAGCAAGTGCCGTCTCAACTGCTAGGTCAAGCTCGTCGACTGATATTTCGAAGTCGTCGCGCATTGAAATGTGCGAGGCATACATGAGGTCGCCGATTGCCAGTGGCCCGTGTTCGGCGAGTTGTTTCACAGTCTCTAGAACTCGGTCGTTCTCGGTGACCACGTGTTTGACTCGGCGATAGGTGAGGTCATCCATCAGTCTTTTAGCCTTGGGTAAGTCTGAAGTAGTGAGTTCTCGAAGTGTCTCTACGCCCATGATTTTTGCACCTGCTTCGCAAGCAGCACGTCTTGATGCGTAACCACCGTCGGCATGACGGTGAGCGACTTTGGTGTCGATGATTAGCAGTTCTAAGCCTGACTCGATAAAACCGAGCTTGATTGATTTGCTCTCGAGCGAACGACAGTCGAGAAATACACCATGGTCAGTTTCGCCAAGCAGTGATGCTGATTGATCCATGATGCCGGTTGGCGCGCCGACGATTTCGTTTTCAGCAAGTTGACCTGCACGAGCTAGGTCAGGTCTGGTTAGGTTGGTGTGCCAAAGTTCGTTTAGTGCTACGGCTACCGCACATTCGATTGCGGCTGATGAAGACAGACCAGCACCGACAGGCACGTTTGATTCGATGTAGCAATCGAAGCCGCGAGTTTCGCCCTGGGCTTTTGACTTGATCGCCCAGGCCACTCCGAATGGGTAGCTAGCCCAGTCGTTGGCTTCATCCTTCTTGATTTCAGAGAGTTTAACTTCGTGAATGTCGGGCGAGAAGCTAGAAGCAACTCTCACGATGTCGTCTTCTCTAAGTGAGATAGCCGCAATGGTGTAGCGGTCGATGGCAAACGGCAAGACGAATCCGCCGTTGTAATCCGTGTGTTCACCGATTAGGTTCACTCGACCCGGTGCTTGCCATAGCCCGCTTGGTTGGTAGCCGAAGCGGGCTTCGAAACTTTCGCGAATTTGGGTTTGGTTGAGTTCGTTCATTAGAGAGCTTCCCGAATCATGTTGGCAGCGGTTTCTGGCGTGACATCGGCGATGAATGCGCCCATGGCAGCCTCAGAACCCGCGAGGAACTTGAGTTTGTCTTGACCCCTGCGAGGAGAAGTGATTTGCAATTGAAGTCTTACGTTTTCTCCACCAGCAACCAGTGGGGCCTGATGCCAGGCAGAAATGTATGGCGTCGGGCTGTCATAGATTTTGTCGAGAGCGTTAAGCAGTTTCGAGTAAATCACGGCTAGTTCATCACGTTCTTCAGAATCAAGTTGCGCGAAGTGTTGCACGTGTCGGTGGGGTAGAAGGTGAATTTCGATTGGCCAGCGGGCCGCAAACGGAACATACGCGGTGAAGTTCTTGCCACTTATCAGCACGCGTTCACCTGCTTGTTCGAACTTCAAAGTTTCTTCGAACAGGTTCGGGCCGAAGGCTTCGATAGATCTGAGCAGAGCCTTGGTTCTAGGTGTTACGTAAGGGTACGAGTAAATCTGACCGTGCGGGTGGTGCAGAGTCACACCGATTTGCTCTCCACGATTTTCAAACGGGAATACCTGGCGCACGCCTGGTTTTGATTGAAGGTCTTCGGTGCGGTCAGCCCAAACATCAATCAGGTTTCGAATTCTTGAAATGGGAAGAGCCGCAAGTTTGCCTTCGTGCTGAGAGCTAAAGACCACGACCTCGCAGCGGCCAACGGATTCACGGGTTGAACCTAGCTCAAGGGAGGGAACTTCGGCGTAGCCAGGGTCGTCGTGCTCGGCAAGTTTTGGCCCAAACGACGGGCTCTTGTTTTCAAAGACTGCAATATCGAAGTCATCTGGCACTTCAGAGAGATTGCTGTCGGTGCTCGGGCAAAGCGGGCAGAGGTGAGATGGTGGTAAAAAGGCACGATTCTGGCGAGCGCTGGCAACTGAGATCCAGTCGCCGGTTAGCGAATCCAGTCGCATCTGTGCGACGGCTGGTCTAGGCTGAGCTTCTCTCAGGTCTGGCTTTCGGGTCTTGCCAAGCTTTGAATCTGCGTCATCAAAATAGATCAGCTCGCGACCGTCTGAGAGTAGGGTCTTGATTTTGCGATGCGTTGCGCTCATTAGTTCAGCTCACTTTTCACTACGAGGATTTCTGGGATTTCAGCTTTTAGAACTTTGAGTTCAAGCTCGTCGATTGCACTGTCGGTGATAAGAGTGTCTGCTTCAGCGAGTTTGGCGAAGGTGCTGAAACCGAGACGGCCAACTTTGGTGTGGTCGGCAAGCACAACAAACTTTTTGGCGCGGGCACGTACCGCTCGGTTGGTCTCGGCTTCGTAGATGTTCGGCGAACTGAAGCCGCCTTGCAGATCGATTCCGTGGGTGCCAATAAATGCAATGTCGATATTGAGTTTTTGAAGCGCAGCGATGGTGAATTCGCCCACCAGAGAATCGGTTGGGGTGCGCATTCCGCCGGTGAGAATCACGATTTGGTCTTTTGATCCCTCGCGGTGCAGATAGTCGGCCACCGGCAGAGAGTTTGTCACGATGGTGAGACGGCTGACTTTAGCGAGGTGCTTTGCCATCGAGAAAACTGTGCTGCCGCCCATTAGAGCAATGGCAGAACCTGGTTTTACAAGTTCGGCA
>JBJTOA010000133.1:0-15134 GCA_046074285.1 Micrococcales bacterium | reverse complement strand
GACCCGCTCATGCTGCCGCCACAGGGTGACGGAATCGGCCCGAACTTCACTCAGCCTGATGAAGCACTCGGCCTTAGAAGAGCCAGAGCTGCTACCTCATTCATGCTCGGTTTGCCGGGTTCGGCCTACTTGTTCCAGGGTGAAGAACTCGGTTTGCCAGAGCACACCACTCTCGAATCGAAGTATCGTCAAGACCCAACCTTCACTCGAACTCAAGGTGCTCGCGTCGGCCGTGACGGCTGCCGTGTTCCGTTGCCTTGGGTTGCAGATGCAACAGCATCGAATGGTTTCAACAACACCGGAAAATCTTGGTTGCCTCAGCCTGCCAGTTATCGAGTATTCGCGCGCAACTTGCAAGAAGGTATCGCAGGCTCGACTCTTGAGCTATACAAGCGACTGCTGAAAGAACGCAAGCAGTTCGGCATGGGTGCCGGCGAATTTAGATGGGCAGAAGACTACCAAGATGGCAATACCTTGGCATACATTAACAATGGAGTCTTGGTGCTGACCAACTTTGGTCCGGACCCAGTAATTCTGCCAGCGGGAGAACTGCTGGTGACAACCCAGCACGACATTCATCTTCACAATGAACTAGAGCACGATCAGACAGTTTGGATCAAGTTATAAATGTCATTTTCTGAACGCATTATTCACGAGGCAAAAGCAGGCGGCGAGTGGTGGCGTTCAGGTGTGATCTATCAGATCTATCCTCGTTCTTTTGCTGATGCAAACGGTGACGGCATGGGTGACCTTCAGGGCATCAAGTCACGTTTGGTTAAGTTGCAAGAACTTGGCGTCGATGCCGTTTGGTTGAGCCCGTTCTATAGCTCACCGCAGAAGGATGCCGGCTATGACGTGAGCGACTACTGCGATGTTGACCCGCTATTCGGAACCCTTGCCGACTTTGATGAGATGCTCGAAGAAGCACACCGCCTCGGACTAAAAGTTCTCATCGACCTCGTGCCGAACCACACCTCAAGCGAGCACGAATGGTTCAAGAAGGCAATCGCCGCCCCGAAGGGTTCACCTGAGCGCGAGTTTTATCACTTCAAGGATGGCGGCCCGGGTGACACACCACCGAATAACTGGCTGAGCCTGTTTGGTGGCCCAGCCTGGACCAAAGCACCTGATGGCCAGTGGTACCTGCACCTATTTGATTCGAGCCAGCCAGATCTGAACTGGGCGAACCCTCAAGTGCAAGAAACCTTCGAAGCCATTTTGCGCTTCTGGCTTGACCGCGGTGTTGACGGCTTCAGAGTCGATCAGCCGCACGCGATGGCAAAAGCCGAGGGGCTTCCTGACCACCCAGACATTGAACGTGCCGGTGCGGGATTCATCGAGGGCGAGGCTAGCCCACCAATGTGGTTCCAACCTGAGGTCCACCCAATTTTCCGTCGCTGGAGGAACATCCTCGATTCATACCCCGGCGAACGTGCTATGTGTGGTGAGGCCTATGTGCTCCCCCTCAAGTTCATGGCTCTCTGGGTTCGACCTGATGAATTCAACCAGACCTTCAACTTCAGATTCCTTGACTCTGAGTGGAACTCAAAAACAATCTTCAATTCGGTAAGCGAATCATTCGAGGCGTTCGACGAAGTTGGTGCTCCGAGCACCTGGGTCTTCTCTAACCACGATGTGATTCGTCACGCTTCGAGAATGGGTGGGCTCAGAGGCCGCCCAACCGCCAGCGATGGCGTTGGCCCGACTGACCCGCAGCCAGATCGCGAACTCGGTTTGCGCAGAGCAAGAGCTGCCACCCTGTTCATGCTTGGGTTGCCAGGTGCCGCCTACCTCTATCAGGGTGAAGAACTGGGCCTACCAGAGCACACCACTCTGGCACCTGAGTTTCGTCAAGACCCTACCTTCGCGAGAACCAATGGCAAGCGCGTTGGTCGCGATGGTTGCCGTGTAACACTGCCTTGGGAAGCAGGGGTTAGTGAAACTAATGGCTTCAACACCACCGGCAAATCCTGGCTACCTCAGCCTGAGATCTATCGCGACTATGCTCGTGATCTGCAAGAGCAGGTTGCTGAGTCAACCCTCAACCTATACAAGCAAGCCCTGAAACTTCGCAAGCAACTAAAGCTCGGCGAAGGTTCATTCGAATGGCTTGAAGGTTTCGTGAGTGAAGAAGTTCTCGGTTACCAAAACGGTAGTTACCTGGTGATTCACAACTTCGGCAAAGAGCCGGTGAAACTGCCAGCCGGGCAAGTAATTGCATCGAGCCTCAGCGGAATGCAAACTGGCCACGACCTGGTTGAAGACCAGACCGTTTGGCTTGCTATCTAACTATTTGTTTGAGACCACTATGAGACGGTCGCCCGACTTCAACTTGTAGTTTGTCTTGCGATCTGGGTTGAGCACAACCTGATTTTCAACGCTATTGTCAGCTCGCAAGTTCGAGATGCTCAGACCGATGGCAGACTCCCCTTGCTCGATAGCAGCAGCAACTAGAGTGTCAAAGTCAATCGCAGAATCAGTCTTCACGTACCACTCAATCGGGTGAAGCATAATCTCGGTGCCGCTACCTGAGAGCAGCTCAGCAAAAACATGACTTACTTCAGGGCTCTCTTCAATTTGCGCAAGCATCAAACAAACCAACTTGTCAGACACAATGAAGTCATCGGCATTAGTGCTCTCGGCAAGCTCGCGATTACGGTCATCCAGCATTTCGCTAACGATATTCAGGTGAACTGATTTCTGCTTTGCTAGCTCACGTAGGTGAAGCAGAGTTAGTAGCGTGCGCGCATCTGCCTGCTGAGTCGAGAAACGTTCGCGATCTGCCAGCACCACAATGTGATGAAACTTGGTCACGCCTAAATCTGCAATGACCAATTGACTGGTCGAATCGGCCTCAATGTAAGTCACCTTGAGATTGCCGAACTTTGGCAATTTCGCAACCGGGTGGTCAGCGACAATCACCACCTCTGAACCCTTGGCCATGTACTTATTCATCTCGCGGATGATTTCAGCGACCTTTTTATTCGTGCCCAAAATCAGAGTTTTCTCAGGCCCTTGAGGCTTGCGTTTCTGGTTGCTGAACTTCTTAGGTTCAACTGCAGGGCCCTTTGCGAGTTTGATTTGGTTCTGATCTTCAGCGATAACTAGGAACAAGTCATTCTGATTAACCACACGACTTGATGATGGGTTCAACTCGACATTCATGCCGCTGATGATTCCGAATGCGCAGCCATAGCCAAAATGCTTTATGGCCTCGCCGTACTGTTTGCCCACAAGCTGCGGTTGGTGGTTCAGATATATCTCAGAGCCGTTGAAGTCAAGCAGCTCGGTGAAGACTTTGCTCAGGCTCATCTGGCGGCAGGTCTGAACAATGATGCGAGACATCAAATCGTCACCAAGAACCCAGTGCGCCTGGTCGCCGCCGACAATGCGCGCTGCCTCAATGTTTGCTTCATTTCTGATTTCGCCAACGATGTGATACTCGTGGCTTTGATCTTTGCGCGAATTGAGCAGCGCCAAACAGGTCTTAATCGTTGCCGAGTCAGCATCTGAATCCGTCTCAGATTCAGAAGACAAAATAATGATGCTCCTAGCCTTTTCAGGGTTGGCGATTTTGAGGTCGAGCAGGTTTAGCGGGTCACCATTTCGAGCAATTACCCTCGTGCCAAAGAGGTCAGCGACTTTGGCGCGAATTTCGTCTTCCATTTCGACTTTGTCTTTTTCGGCAAGAATCACCACAACAGACTTAGCCTTCGACTTGTTGGCAATCGCGATTTCATGAAGCAGAGTGAATACTTTTGAGTTCCAACCCAGAATCAAGGTGTGGTTTGCCTCGAGCACTCGGCTCTTACCCTTGCGCAGTTGATCTACCTTGTTATTAAAAGAGTTTGAAACAATACCAATCAAGCTGGCAACCAAAATTAGACCGACAATGGTGACCAGCAACATAGCCAACCTGAAGCCGTCGCCTTGGTCGCCACCCATGGTTCCTGGGTCAAGAGTTCGAAGCAAGCTGTACCAGAATGCCTGATCAAAAGTCAGCTTGTCATGCGGAGGGAACAGCTTGAATGTGACAACCACAAGAGCCATCAGTGCGATGAACACGGCGCTAGCAACAGCCAGCAAACCAATTAGAGCGACCAACCCTCGCGACATAAGATTGTCAAAGCGGTACGCGATTTTGGCGCGCAAATCAAACTTTTCCATAGTGCCCAAGTTTATGGCTTGACTTCACCTAGCAAAAGAAAGTGGGTAGCTGACCTAACACCTACCCACTTAGCTTCTCCCCTCGAAGTATTAAGCCCCGAACTTCTTAGACGGCAACCAGAACTTCTTACCGGTCATGAAAGCGAGCGCCGGAACGATGACGGTTCGAACTAGCAAGGTGTCTAGAAGCACACCGATGCAGACGATTACACCGATTTGGGCGAGAGCAACCAGCGGTAGCACACCGAGCACGGCGAATACTGCGGCTAGCAGAATACCTGCGCTAGTGATGACGCCACCGGTTGAGCTAAGAGCCTTGATCATGCCCTGTTTAGTGCCGAGCTTCTCAGCTTCTTCTTTGGCGCGAGTGACCAAGAAGATGTTGTAGTCAACACCAAGGGCCACCAGGAACAAGAAGCTGTAGAGGAAAACGCTCAGGTCTAGCGCTGGGAAGCCCATCAGGTTGGTGAAGATCAACCAGCCGGCTCCCATGGATGCAAAGAATGAAGCAACCACGGTAACTAGTAGTAACACCGGTGCAACCAGTGCTCGAAGCAAGAGCACCAGAACCAGGAATACCAAGATCAGAATCATTGGGATCACGATCATTTGGTCGTGCGCGTAGGCATCCTTGACATCAAGTGCTTGCGCGTCGAGGCCACCAACCATGGCGTCAGCACCCTCGAGTGCGTGCACTGCAGTTCGCAAATCACGAATCGATTGATAGGCAGCTTCAGATTGGCTTTCAGAATCTAGCACCACAGAAAGCTTGGTGATGCTGCCGTTGGTGTCACCAACTGTGACTGAGTCAACACCACTTACTGATTCAGCAATCATCTTTACGTGGTCAACATGTTCGTTGTTAGCAATCACGATGGTCGGCGATGTGCTACCGGCTGGGAATGCATCAGCCAAAACCAGCTGGCCTGTTACCGCCTCTGGGGTTTTCAAGAATCGGTCGGTTGATGCCAGACCAACTTGAATGCCACTTGAACCAACAGCGAGACCGGCGAGGATGACAATACCGATGGTAGAAACCAACGCCGGATGCTTGCTGACGCCCTTACCCAGCTTTGCCCAGAGACCCTTCTCGCTCTTGTTCACGCCACCGAATTTCGGAACCAGTGGCCAGAACAACCAGCGGCCGAAAACCACGAGCGCTGCCGGCAGGAATACCAGCGCTGCAATCATGGCAATCACAACACCGGTTGCGCAGACAATACCCAGTGCACGGTTGCCTGCAAGGTCAGCGAAGCTGAGAGTCAGCAGTGCAAGCGTCACAGTTGAACCAGATGCAATGATTGCTGGGCCTGCTCCTCGAAGAGCCTTAGCCATCGCATCGTGACGATCCTGGTTCGAAAGCAGTTCTTCACGGTAGCGAGCAATCAGCAACAGGGCATAGTTGGTTCCTGCACCGAATACCAGTACCGACAAAATTCCGGTTACAGAACCATCAGGCGTAATGCCAAAGAGCCCGGCAACTCGACGCGCAAGTTGGCCAGACATGCCATCGGCGGTTCCCACAACTAGAAGAGGAATCAGCCAGAGCGAAGGTGAGCGGTAAGTAATAAGTAGTAGCAGCGCAACTACGATGACTGTTGAAATCAGAAGGGTGAAGTCAGCACCTGCGAATACGCCAGCGATATCAGCCTGGAATCCTTCAGGGCCAGTAACGTAAACTGCCAAGCCATCAGGCATGCCCTTGGCTGCAAGTACGCGAATGTCTTTAACGCGAGTTGTTACTTCATCGGTGGCATCTTTTTTATCCATCGGCACAGAAATAACCGCGGTGGTGCCATCTTCAGAGATCTGAGCTGGTGGCACAAACTTGTTGCCTTGAATTTCAAGGTTGGTGTACTTCAAGAACTTCTCGTTGGCGCCGCCCGAGAGCATCTGGGTCATCGGGTTGAAGGTTCCCTGCAACCAGGTCTTCTGCTCGTCAGTCAGTTTGGTCTCTGAGGCATAGACGATCACCGCAGCAGTTGAATCAGAACCGGGGAAATTGGCCAGTTTCTCATCAACAATCACAGACTCGGTGTTTGCCGGAAGCCCGACTCCGGGGCTGGTTGTTGCCGTTTCTGCGCGAAGCACAGTAAAAGTCAGCCCAGCCAAAATAAAACCGAGAGCTAATGTTGCCCAAGCTGTTTTACGACCGGTGATGAAGCTAATGAATGCGCGCACGATACCCCTTTGTGATTGGCAGCCTTGACCATAACCTCGGGCTCTCGGCTGTTATTCCAAACTACTGGTGTTCGATAGGCATTCGATTTCTTGATCGAGTGACCGAGGTATAGCCGTGCGCAACCGGCTTTCCATGAACATCTAGCCCGACAAAAACGATTCGGTCTACCGTGAGAATCGTCTTGCGCGTAATCATGTTGCGCACTTCTGCCCTCATGGTTATTGATGTAGTGCCAAATTTCGTAGCAACCAAACCCATTTCAATCAGGTCACCCTCGATAGCTGATGCCACGAAGTTGATCTCCGAGATGATTTTGGTAACCACACGCCGGTTACCAAGTTGCAGGATTGCATAGATAGTGGCTTCTTCGTCTATCCATTTCAGCAAGCTGCCACCGAAGAGCGTTGAATTCGCATTCAGGTCTTCAGGGCGCACCCATTTGCGAGTGGTGAACTCAATCTCTGACATCTTGCCGCTCAATCTAAGGCCAATTTAAGTTATCCACCGTTGCTTCTGTGGAAATGTGGATAACTATTCACTATCCTACTAAAAATGCAGAAGAGCATTGCAGTTCACACCAGCCGGCTTGCATGTCACATTTCGTAACGCGATTTTCATTTGGCGCAGAGCTCTGGTTGTATCTATAAAACAGACCACAACCAAGGCGGAGTAATGACCCACGTAGAGATGATGAATGCGCGAATGTGTCGCACCATCGCTATGCCTTGCCTGGTCGCCATGTGTATGCAGCGCTAAGTCGCCATCCAATCAAAACCCAACTAGCTCAATTTTGAGCATCTACTCACGCACACTCATAACCCAAAGGAAACCAAATGGATTGGAACAGCACAGCTGTACTGGCGGCCGTGATTCTCGGCTTTGCCGGGCTTTACCTATTGCGTCGACGCAAGATCAACTTCAGCCTGGTCACCTTTATCGCACTAGTGGTTGGCGTGCCGCTTGGTTTCTTCGCTCAGGGCCACGCCGATTTCGTTGAGCCATTTGGCAAGATCTACATCAACCTGCTGCTGGCTTCTGTTGCACCGCTTATTGTGCTCTCTATTGTGTCGAGCATCACCTCTCTCAACTCACTTTCGCAGTTGAAATCAATCGGGGTTCGCTCGATTGCCTGGCTATTGGGCAGTAACGGCCTAGCTGTCATCCTTGCTCTCGGTCTCGGTTTGTTCTTCGAAATTGGTAAGGGCGTGAACGAAAGCCTTGGCGGTCAGGAGCTTTCAGTTCTGCAAAACTCTGTTCAGAACTTCGGCGATGTTTTCGTGAACTTTTTCCCAAGCAATCTAATAACTGATATTTCTGGCAACCACGTGATACCGCTAATCATCGTTGCGGTCACAATCTCAGTTGCATACCTTGCTCTAAACGAACGCCGCTCGAAAGAAGTAAAAGGCTTTCGTGAAAACGTCGAGTCGCTTCGTCTTGTGGTTTTCAAAGCTGTTTCGTATGTAATTCGCTTGACCCCTTATGCGGTTCTTACACTCACTGTTGAGGTTGTTGCTAACACCAAGAACCTCAAGCCACAGTTCTTTTCGCTAATCGGTCTGTTGGCTCTCACCTGGCTCGCGTGCGCTATTCACACTTTTGCAATCAATGGCGTGCTGCTGCGCGTCTTTGCCAAGGTGTCGCCATTGGCTTTCTTCAAAAAGATTTTGCCAGCGCAGCTCACAGCATTCACCACCCAGAGCAGCCTCGGAACACTGCCGGTCACTACCAATGCGCTTACCAAAAAGGTGGGCGTTCACCCAGAGATTGCAAACTTCACTGCACCTCTAGGAACCGCAATTGGCATGCCAGGTTGCGCTGGAATCTGGCCGATCCTGATTTCAGTTTGGGGCATCAATGCCTACGGAATTCAATACTCGCTAGGGCAATACGCACTGCTTGCTGTGCTCGGAACCTTGGTTTCAGTTGGCACCGCAGGTGTGCCTGGTGCGGCAACCGTTTCATCGGCAACCGTGCTTGCCGCAGCCGGGTTGCCTCTTGAGTTCATCGCTGTGACGCTACCGATCAGCTTGATCGCAGACATGGCACGCACCGCTACTAACGTAACGGCTGCAGCGGTTAGCGCAACCGTGGTTGCCCGTCAGGTTGACCTACTTGACGACGAAATTTTCAACTCAAACTCAACCGAAGAAGAGGTAGAAATTGTCAAAGCCTAAGCTCGCAATCGCCCTGGCAGTCATCGCAATTGCTGTTGGCCCTGCTACTTCAGCGCTAGCTGTTACGAACCCGGCATCTAACCCAGCACCTATCACTGTGACAGGCGATGATGGCAACACCTACAACGACGGAGCCGACACTCTGCCTGGCTTTGATGATGAAGAATGCACTTACATTCCAGGCACTTACTTCGACTTTGCCAACAACAAGGTGCACTACGCAGACGGTCAGTCGATTCACTGGACTGAGTGGGATCGTGCCACTGGCTACCAAGACTGGCAGGTCAAACAGTCTCAGGTTTCGACTCCGGTAAAGACCGCAACTCCGAGTAGTTCAGCTAGCCCTTCAACTGCCTCGACAAAAAACACCAAGTCAAGTGCAACTGCAACCAAACAGGATGCCAGCAATCCTGCTGCTACTGCTAGCCCAGCTGCAACTGCGGCTGGTGATATCAACGCCCAAACTACCGACCAGGAATTAGCGAACTTTACGTACCCGCTAAATAGCAACGACAGCAATCCTGGTCGCGCTGCGGGCTTGGTCATCCTTGCTTCTCTTTTCGCAACCGGTCTGCTGCTAACCGCCGGTAACGGCATTCGTCAACGTTTGATCAAACGGGGGAACAACCAATGATGCGAATGCAGTAGTCAGCTAGCAACCCAGACAAAAACTTCTAATCAATAAAAGACTTGAAAGGTCAAAACCATGAGCATCAAATTCACCAAGCGAGCGGCGGCGAGCGCGCTTTCGCTATCACTAGCCGTCACAGCTGTTATCTCAACCGGTTACGCTGCCTCGGCAACCAGCGCAGCCGATCGAACCGCTGCAGTTAACCAAGACACCACCTACCTGCAAGATGCACTCGGCTTGCCGAGCGACACCGTAATCGAGTCGGTTACCTACGACCGCTTTCAGTGGTTGCTTCAGCAGAGTGGTCAGTTTGCATTCATCATCGGATCAGCTAGCGACACCAATTTTGCGGCAAACGCTGTAAAGGTTGATACCGCTGCCAAGGCGGCAGGGGCTGCCAAGGTTTACTGGTTCGACCCGAACCTGACTGGCCAGGGCTCAATCAAGAGCCTTGACATTCGCAACACTGCAAACATCAACCTATCGAGCAGTTCGAGAACCATTTTTGGCAACGTTTGGAAGAACGTTTTGGGTCAGTACCTCGGTAACGGAATCAAATCTGTGCCAGTAACCGCTCGCACTTCGGTAACCATTACTAATGATGACACCGTGATCAACGACAAGGTTGACCCGCTGTTTGATTTCAGCACTGGTGCTACCCCTGCGGCTGCAGCTACCGATGATTTGTTCTTTACCTACGACAAGGCTAACCTCTCAGGTTCAGATGCAGACAAGATTGTCAGCTGGGTAAACCTTTCGACCAATGCCGATGTTGCAGCCGCTCTGCCAGGTGCATTCACTGCAATCGGTGGCGGTAGCGTAATCGACGAGCTTGGCCAGTTTGCTTGGTGGAAAGACTCTGCTAACTTCAAGCACGACCTTGCCTACTCTGATGATGCCCGTTACGGCGGCGACATTCTGACTGATGCAGATGACGACAACGGCTGGGTTATCAAGCAGATCACCTACCCTGAACTACTTCACCTGCTAGATCAGAGCGACAGCGCTTCTAAGAACTTCGTCATCTTGTTCGGTGGAACCTGGTGCCACAACACTCGTGCAGTTGTAAAGTTCATCAACCAAGATGCAATCCGTAACGGCGTCACCACGGTTTACAACTTTGACCTTGTACTAGATGGCGGAACCACCAACGGAACCAACGGTGGCTCTAACCCGATTCACGTTCGATCAGCAGCGAACAGTGGCACGAACTTTAGCTTCCGTCCGTCTTGGGTTTACGGCGATGTAGTTCGCAAGTATTTCAAGAACCTAGTTACTGAATACGACCCGAACACCGGTTCACACGTGACCTACTACCCAGGTGGCGATCTCACCGCGTTTCCTGATGTAGTTCGTCGTCTTCAGGTGCCGTTCCTAATCAACTACCAGCGCGGAACCGCTGCTAACCCAGCAACGACCTCTATAAAGCGTCAGTGGATTCAAACCAGCCAGGATGCCTCTACCGGTCTAAACACCTACAAGGAATACATGTCAGAGTGGTGGTTCACTAACCCTTCTGCTCAGCTTGGCCTGACGTTTGCAATCCCTGCTGATGAAAATACGCTTAGCGATGCTGACAAGCTTGCCCTTGCAGGTGCACGTGCTAACGCTGCGTTTGGAGCCCAAGCGGTGGCTGACTTGAACGTCTTCTTCGATGGCCTACCAGGCGCCGTTGTTCCAACTAGAACGGTGACCGCCCCTTCAGTTGCAACCGGTAACGCGTCGACTGTTTCACTTCGCCTTGGCAACCTTTACGGTCGCACCCCTGCAGGCAATGCCACCTTGCGAATCAACTCAGTTGATTACACGGCGGCGGTAACCAACGGCGCAGCTAGCTTCACAACGGCAAACTTGCCAGCTGGTAGCTACGACTACACCATTACCTACGCAACCGACTCACAAATTGTTGGCTTCACCCACACCGGCTCACTAACCGTGACAAAACTGGATGTCGCCAATGTGACCGGAAGAGTGACCAAAGCCCCAACCAAGCGAGCATCGGGAACCCTTAAGGTAACCGTAGTAAAGAGCGCTGGTCAACCAGCTATCGGTGGGTCCGTTCAGGTGACTCTGAGAAATGGCACCACTACCAAGGTGATTACCAGTGCAGTAGCAAACGGCGGTTCTAATGTTGCCCTGCCAAAGCTAGCCAAAGGTTCGTGGGCTATCGAACTGGTCTACCTCGGTGACACCACGTTCAACACAAAATCAATCACTATTTCTTCGGTGAAGGTCAAGTAACTCCATAGAAGTGCCCTCGGCAGAGAAATCTGGCGGGGGCACTTTCGTTTTGATTGGCAACCGGATGATTGCCATGGCTAAAGCAGAAAGAAAACCCACTCGTGGAGGAGTGGGGTTTCTTGGCTGGTGAGGGTTTTCAAGAGCCTAGACAGGCTTTAAATGTTTGGGATGAGTACGTAACGGGTTTCTAGGTATTCTTCTAAACCTTCGAAACCGCCTTCGCGCCCCAGACCTGACTGCTTGACACCACCAAATGGTGCTGCAGCGTTAGAAACCAAACCAGTGTTGATACCACTCATACCAGTATCAAGTTGGTTCACCAGCCGCATGCCTCTTTGCAGGTCTTGGGTAAATGCGTAACTGACTAAACCGTACTCTGTGTCGTTAGCTAGGCGGATAGCTTCTGATTCGGTCTTGAAACGAACAATCGGTGCAATCGGGCCAAAGATTTCTTCGCGAAGTATGCTCGCATCAGCTGGCACGTTGGCAAGCACTGTTGGTTTGAAAAAGTAACCTTTATCACCCACGGTTTCACCGCCGGTAACAATATCGGCTCCCTCTTTCACCGACTGATCAACCAATGCCTGCATGCTCTGCTGAGCAGAAAGATTAATCACAGGACCACAGGTGGTGCCATCATCAACACCGCGACCCAGATTAAGTTCACTCATCTTCGCAGCGAACTTGGTAGCGAACTCGTCAGCAACCTTGTCGTGAACAATGAACCGGTTAGCCGCCGTGCAAGCCTGGCCAATGTTTCGCATCTTTGCCTGCATAGCACCTGTTACCGCTGCATCAATGTCAGCATCCTCAAATACCAGAAAAGGTGCGTTGCCGCCAAGTTCCATCGAAGTTCGTAGCACGTTATTAGCTGCTTGCTGCAAGAGTTTCACGCCTACCGGAGTTGACCCGGTAAAAGTAATCTTTCTAAGTCTTGAATCATTGATAATCGGTGCTGAAGTTGCCGACGATGTGCTTGTCGCAATAACATTCACAACTCCAGCAGGCAAACCTGCTTCTTCAAGCATCTTCACGAAAAACATGGTTGTCAACGGAGTCAATTCAGCAGGTTTAACGACCATCGTGCATCCCGCTGCAATCGCTGGGGCAATTTTGCGAGTGGCCATAGCCAAAGGGAAATTCCATGGTGTGATCGCGTAAACCGGCCCGACCGGACGCTTTGTGATGAGCATGTTTCCGGTGCCCTCGGGGTTCAAGCCAAAACGACCCCTCGGATGAGCAGCCTCTTCACTAAACCAGCGAACAAACTCGTTCCCGTAAGTGACCTCACCCCTAGCCTCCGCCAAAGGTTTACCCATCTCCAAAGAGATCAAAGTAGCGAACTCTTCATGACGTTCACGAACCAACTCGAAAGTTCGACGCAAAAGCTCGGCACGATCCCGAGGGCTGCTATTAGCCCAGCCATCCTGAGCATCCACCGCAGCTGACATCGCTAACCTTGCGTCTGCTTCATTTGCGTTTTCAATTTCAATCAATATCTGATTGGTTGCCGGATCCTCCACGCGAATAGCTCGCTCAGCGTGGCCCTTCACCCACTTTCCGCCAATGAATAGACCAGTCGGGATGCTAGCTAAGATTTTGGCTTCATCTTTAGCAGTGGTTGTCATTTGCTTCTCCTGTTTTTTAGTTGAAAAGTTCTTTGTGATCGGCGAGCGTGATGCGCGTTCTGCGAATGTGCCCCTCAAGAGCAAGTCCCGCTTGCTCGGCATCTTTGCGAAGAATGCCATCAAGAATCAGTTTGTGTTCAAGGTGGGTAACCTCGGAATGGCCATCACGGTTCAGATTGGCAAAGGCTCGTCGGTAGTGCTGGGTGGTATTCCAGATTCGTTCGACAAATTCTTTGAGCATCCCGTCATTTGCTCCCGCGTATGAAAGCAGGTGAAACTCACGGTCAAGCCTTAAGAAGCTCTCGATATCTTTGGTGTTTTCAATCTCAACAACCAATTTGCTCAAGCGTTGCATTTGAGTAGCAGTCAGGTTCTTGATGCTCTTCGATAGCAGCAAAGGTTCAAGGCGCTCGCGGACAAGGTAAGCCTCTTCGCACTCACTCTCAGATAGTTTTGAAACCCAGGCACCTGAGTTTGCTTTCAGGGTTACCAATCCGTCGCCTTCAAGAAGCCTTAGGGCATCCCTGACAGGCTGACGGCTCGCACCAAACTTTTCGGCAAGGTCCTCTTGCACTATTCGTTCGCCCGGTGCAAGTCTTCCGCTGAGAATCTCGTCTCTGAGCGTTTCGGCTAGTCTGCTGGGTGCGCTGGGTGCCACAGGATTACCTTTGCATCTTTCTCGTAAGCCTTGCCTTCTGGATAGCTGCACAGCTCGAGTTGCATCCCCCAAGGGCTCAGGAAATAGACCCAGGTTTGTCCAAGGCTGGCATTGGAGCTCTTGGTTTTTTCTCCCAGAACTCGAATCCCTTGCTGCTTCAAGTACGAAATTGCTAAGTCGATGTCGTCAACGTAAAAACACAGGTGATGTCCGCCGATATCGCTATTTCTCGGCTGAGGGCGTGGTCCATCCTCGTCTGCTGAGAGATATTCAAAAATCTCGAAATTGGAACCAAACTTGCATCTAAAAAAGCGAATGGTCTTCATTATTGTTCTCGGATGCACATTGAGGTGCTCTTGCATCCAGTTATCTTCGCTTTGGAACGGACCTAGTTGATAAACCAGTTCGCAACCGATGACATCTCTGAAAAACACGGTGGCTTCTTCAATATCTGGAACAGTAAAACCGATGTGATCAGTGCCACGAAGGCCAGGCAGTCCAAGACTCATCGCCACTCCTAAATCTCTTATTGGATACAGTTTGGCTTAAATTTGTCGATTTTGTCACTATTTTTGCAAATATTATTTGCTAATTGGATACATTTAGTTATTCTTTACTCAGGTATAAAGCCTGCGACCGTAAGCATTGGAGTCAAAGATGACCAAGAAAACCAAACTTTCGCCTAAAGAAGCTTGGGTTGAACTTCGCACCACGCCAGAGGATTGGCGCAAGGCTGAACCGAAGCTTCTTGAGACCATGCTCGGTCAGATGCACCTGATCAGAGCATTCGAAGAAACTGTTCTGCAGCTGGCTGGCGAAGGTCTGGTGCACGGTCCTGCGCACTCGAGCATCGGTCAAGAAGGCGGTGCCGTTGGTTCTATCGTTGGCCTTCGACCTACAGACGCGGTAAACGGTTCTCACCGCGGTCACCACCAGTTCCTTGCCAAGGCTCTGGCTTATGTTGCACCAAATGGGTTCACCATCAGCAATCTTGTGGATGCACCCATCCAGGAAGTTTTGCAACGCACCCTCGCCGAAATTCTCGGACTTGCCCAGGGGTACTGTCGCGGACGCGGTGGCTCTATGCACCTTCAGTGGAAAGAGGCAGGTGCATTAGGCACCAACGCAATCGTCGGTGGTGGAGTTCCGCTTGGTGCAGGTAATGCCTGGGCGCAGAAGCACTCTGGCACGAGTGACCTAACCATCAGTTACTTCGGTGACGGTGCAGTAAACATCGGTTCAGTTCTCGAGACTATGAACCTGACCGCGGCCTGGGACGTACCACTGGTTTTCTTCATCGAGAACAACCTTTATGCGGTCTCAACCCACGTCTCAGAAGTAACCGCTGAAGAGCGACTTTCCGGTCGCGGTGCCGGTTTTGCGATTCCTAGCTGGCGAGTTGATGGCATGGACCCATTAGCGGTTTACCTGGCTATGCAAGAAATCGAAG
>JBJTOA010000132.1:0-3193 GCA_046074285.1 Micrococcales bacterium | reverse complement strand
AACCCAGGTCTTCGGGCCCCCATGAGCCTTCCAGCTTGCTTCAATGATTGAGTCATACATGAACTCTCTCGCGTTAAATTCACAGACTGGACATTCATCCCGACTTAGCGGGTTGCTTGGCTTCTCCCAATCGCCTTCAACTACCCACTGACCTTCGACGAAAATAACCCGACAATCTGCATAACCCGGAGGCAAGAACTTATTGGGGAAATCTAAGTTTGGGCCGACAAAATTCTGAAGCACTTCAAAAGACTCGTGATAGTGAACAAACCCAAAACCCCTGTTTCCTTCAACTCTTTCAACTGCGGACATCAGTTTTCCTCTCTCTACATTTGCAATATCGAGGGTGTCACCGACAATGAAAAACGGGCAGGAATTTATCCTGCCCGTTTTAGAGGTTTGTGTTACTTGACGTTTTTGCGAGAAGTGAGAACCTGGTCGATTAGGCCGTATTCAAGCGCTTCAGGGGCAGTCAAAATCTTGTCGCGGTCGATGTCTTTGTTGACTTCGGCTACTGACTTGTTCGAGTGCTTTGAAAGGGCTTCTTCGAGCCATTCGCGCAGACGCATGATTTCTTTAGCTTGAATCTCGATGTCAGATGCCTGACCGCGACCGGCGTCACCGGTTGCTGGCTGGTGAATCAGAACGCGTGAGTTAGGCAGAGCTAGACGCTTGCCAGGAGCACCGGCTGCAAGAAGAACTGCAGCTGCAGAAGCGGCTTGACCTAGGCAAACAGTTTGAATCTGCGGGCGGATGTATTGCATGGTGTCGTAGATCGCGGTCATTGCGGTGAATGAACCACCAGGTGAGTTGATGTACATGGTGATGTCGCGGTCTGGGTCTTGGCTTTCAAGAACCAGCAACTGTGCCATAACGTCATCAGCTGATGCGTCGTCAACCTGCACACCGAGAAATACGATTCGGTCTTCAAAGAGCTTGGTGTAAGGGTCTTGGGTTTTGAAACCGTATGAGGTGCGCTCTTGGAAACTCGGCAGAATGTAGCGAGAATCTGGCATTGCCACGTTGGTGCCTGGGAAGTTAGTCATGATCTGCCTTAGTTGTTTCCGACGCCGGTGGTGCGTGCTGCGTATTTCTGAACGTGGTCGATGAAGCCGTAAGCCAATGCTTCGTCTGCAGTGAACCAGCGGTCGCGGTCACCGTCTTGCATGATCTGCTCAACGGTCTTGCCGGTCTGCTCTGCGGTGAGGCTGGCTAGCTGACGTTTCATCGAGAGAATCAGTTCTGCCTGAGTTTGAATGTCGCTTGCGGTACCGCCGAAGCCACCGTGAGGCTGGTGAAGCAGAACACGGGTGTTTGGGGTTGCATACCGTTTGCCCTTGGTTCCTGATGAAAGCAAGAACTGGCCCATCGAGGCACACATGCCGATACCAACAGTGACGATGTCATTAGGCACGTACTGCATGGTGTCATAGATGGCCATGCCGGCGGTGATTGAACCACCCGGTGAGTTGATGTAGAAGTAGATGTCTTTCTCAGGGTCTTCGGCTGCAAGTAGCAGAATCTTGGCGCAGATGTCGTTAGCGCTGTCGTCGCTAACTTCGCTGCCTAGCCAAACGATTCGGTCTTTCAACAGGCGATCGAAAATACTTCTTGCGCCTAGCTGGTGTTCTGACATCAAGTTACTCCTTTGGTGTGCTCTGACTAACATAACCGCTTGAACACGCGATTTATGGCATTGTTCGCCCATGGCAAAAGCCCCGAGATAAATCCCGGGGCTTTTTGCTTTTGGCCTTAGTGGTCGTGACCTTCGTGGCTTTCGGCGTCTAGATCAACATCGCTCTTTAGGTAAGCGGTGATGTCTACGTCTTTGCCCTTCTTGTCGGTAACCTTGGCGTTCTCAAGAACTACGCTTAGCGCGTTGCGGCGGCGAACTTCGCCCACGAAGCCATTCATCTGGCCGTTCTCCTGGATTACCTTGATGAACTCGTTGGCTTCCATTCCGTACTGCTGAGCGTTCATGAACAAGAACTGCAGAAGCTCGTTCTCGGTAACCTTGACGTCTTCTTGATCAGCCACTGCGTCGAGAATCATCTGAATCTTGAAGGTGCGGATGTTCTGCTCGTTTACTTCAGCGCGGTGAGCGTCGTCTTCGAGACGGCCTTCGCCCTCAAGGTGACGGTTGGTCTCTTCGTCGACAGATACCTGGCTTACCGGAACGTCAACCGACTTGAGCAGTTCTTCCATAAGGATGTCGCGTGCCTGGATTCCCTGAGTGTAAATCTGTGCGCTTTCAAGCTGCTTCTCAAGGTCTGCCTTTAGTTCGGCGAGGGTGTCAAACTCGCTTGCGAGTTGAGCAAAAGCGTCGTCTGCCTTTGGTAGTTCACGCTCTTGAACTTCGGTAACGGTAACGGTGATCTCTGCCTCTTGGCCAGCGTTGTCGCCACCAGCAAGCTTTGACTTGAAAGTGGTGGTTTCGTCAGCGGTCAGGGTGTCGATAGCTTCATCTAGACCGTCAAGCATCTTGCCAGAGCCGATTTCGTAAGAAATGTTTTCAGCAGTGTCGATGGTCTTGCCGTCAATGGTTGCAATCAGGTTCAGCTTTACGAAGTCACCGCTCTTTGCAGCACGTGAGACAGTCTTCAATGCACCGAAACGTGCACGCAGGTTGTCTAGTTCAGCGCTTACTTCTTTGTCGGTGACTTTGGCGTCATCAACGACGACCTTCATGCCTTTGATGTTTGGAAGCTTGATTTCAGGACGAACCTCAACTTCGAAGTCAACGATTAGGTCGCCTTCCCAGGTGTTCTCGTCTGGAGCCTGCTTGACATCTGCCTGCGGTGCAGCAAGAGGGGTCAACTTGTGCTCTGTCATTGCCTTCGAGTAGTACTCGTTCAAGCCATCGTTGATGGCGTGTGCCATGATTGCTGGCTTGCCAACGCGCTGCTCGAGAATCTTGGCCGGAACTTTACCTTTGCGGAAACCAGGAATGTTGACCTGCTCGGCAATGTGCTCGTAGGCGTGGTCAAGTGCTGGTTGTAGTTCAGCAGGAGAGATAACTGCGTTGATTTTTACGCGAGTTGGGTTGATACGTTCAACAGTGGTCTTCACTATTTCTTCTTTCACTAGTAAAAAGGCTCGCATTTCTGCGAGCCTCGACTATTTGTCGGGATGACAGGATTTGAACCTGCAACCCCCTGTACCCAAAACAGGTGCGCTACCAAATTGCGCTACA
>JBJTOA010000131.1:0-5320 GCA_046074285.1 Micrococcales bacterium | reverse complement strand
AGCAAGAACTTGGTCTTGCACCCCAGGTGCTTGACTTTGCAACTCGTGCCGATGAAGCTGCTTATGTTGCGAAGCAGCTGAAAGCAGCAATTGAAAAAGGTGCCAAGCCTGCGCAACTCGCGGTGCTCTATCGAGTGAATGGTCAGAGTGAGTTGCTTGAAAATGCTCTGGCGCAAGTCGGCATCGATTACCAACTAAAGGGTGGCGAGCGATTCTTTCAGCGTGCTGAAATTCAGGATGCAATGCGAAGCATCCGTGCTGAAATTGCAGCGAAAACCGGAAAGCACCCGCGTGAATCGCTGGTAGATATCGCAAGAGTTTTGGGTTGGAGTTTGAAAGAGCCTGAGGCTGGTTCGGGGCGTGATCGCTGGGAGTCGCTGAATGCGCTGCTTGCGATTATGGATGAACTGCCAGAGGGCACCGACCTGCCGACCTTTTACGCAGAGTTAGAAGAGCGCCAGCGCTCGCAGCATGAACCGGTGAAAGCCGCGGTAACTCTGGCGACGATTCACGCTGCCAAGGGTCTCGAATGGGAGCAGGTTTTCTTGTTCGGATTGACCGATGGTTACCTGCCAATCAGCTACGCGAAAACTGAGCCTCAGATTGCCGAAGAGCGCAGGCTTCTCTATGTCGGTATTACTCGCGCCAGAAAGTTGCTGACGTTGACGTGGTCGCACGAGGGTGAACCTTCGCGATTCTTCAAACTGCTAGACGCCCACGCCTAGGGCTGTGTAAAACTTTCTCGAGGTTTTCGAGCGGGTTGGCAAACTCAACCCATGACATTGAAACTTAACCAGTATCAGCAGTTAGTTTGGCGCACACCCTTCGAAGCCCAGGTTGGCCTCAGTAAGAACCGAGTAACCCTGAGCGAACTGAGTCTCGAAGAAGAAAAGTTCATCGATGCTCTGTACCTGGGCATTGCGCCGAACCAGGTCGACGCGGTGGCAAAGCAAAGTCGGGTGGCTGTCGAGCGAGCCAAGAAACTGATTGAGCAGCTTGAGCCTCTGATGCTTCAGCGAATTGCAGAACCCCATTCTCAAGTAAACCTGCTAGATGTCGATCGAGCGATGGCCGAGATTGTTCGAGCAAGCCTGAATCACGGCTCTGACGGTGAACTTATTCTGATAGAGCGAAGCAAACGAAGTGTTTTCGTTGAGACCTTAGACAGCACTGGATTGCTGCTGGTGAACGCACTTGCAGCGGCCGGAGTGGGAACCATCATCACCTCTGACTCATCTGCAGTTCTCAATCGTGACATCGGTGCTAGCGGGTATCCGGTGGCTTTGCTAGGTAAAAAGCGAGTCACTGCCATTCAGCTGATGCTGCACGCCAGTCACTCAACGCTCAGGTTGGTGCCGCCAAATCGAATTCGACACAAGAATCTGGCTCGGGTTGATTTAGCATTCTTTACCGCTCAGCAAATTTTCGACCCGAGGCAATACTCGCGCTGGGCTACCAGCACGTCAGCACAATTCGGCATTAACTTTAACGCCATGGGCGCTTGGCTCTCGGGGGTAATCCGCCTCGGTGAAACTCCTTGCATCTGCTGCCACGACATTGGCGCAAGAGAGCGGGACGCATCTTTTCAAGCGGTTGGTCTGCAACTCATTTCGAGCGCACTGCGCTTCGACGATGAGGCTACAAAATTGCTCGCTGTGGGCATCGCCGCTCAAGAAATTCTGAATGAACTAGATGCTGTTGCTGGCTTCGCAAAGCGAACAGCTCATCGAGGTTTCGTGGTTGATCGCGATGCAGGGCTAGTTTCTGAAACCAGTTGGCTGAGGCAGAACAGCTGCAGCTGCACGATGTTAGAAGAGCAGTTAGCTGAGCAGGTCGCGTAGTGCTCGATCGAAGTCATCGCCGTCATCATCGTTTACATCTGTGATGCCGAGCAGGCGATTGATAACCAACTTCGGTTCAAGAATTTCTTGAGTGCTTGGCAACTGATCTGGGTGAGACCAAAGTTCATCTCTTCTTTCGTTGCCAACTGCAAAACCAACCTCGCGCCACATGGCAGTTGCTTCGCGCAATCTTCGAGGGCGAAGTTCAAGACCGAGCAGTGTTCCGAAAGTAAGTTCTGCAGGCCCACCGGCAGCTCGGCGACGGCGAACAGCTTCGGCGATTGCACTCGCTTTCGGCAACAAGCCGGTGGCGCTTTCGGTAACAGCTTCGACCCAACCCTCAATCAGCGCAAGCATGGTCTCAATGCGTTCGAGGGCACGTTCTTGATCTTCGGTTTTCGGCGCAATGAACGCGTGGGTTTCAAAAACTTCACGGATGCGATCTGGATCTGACTCATCAATCGACTCAGCAAGGTCGGCGAGCTGTGAGCCATCCACGCTTATTTGACTCGCGTAGTTGACAATCTGTGCAACCACGTGATCGCGCAACCAGCGTGCCTCTTTGAAAAGCCGAGCGTGTGCGAGTTCACGAACCGCTAGGTAAATCAAGACCTGGTCTTTATCGCCAATTCCGCTAGCGAACTCTTCGAGGTTCTGCGGAACAAAAGCCGCTCGCTGCTCGGTGAAAATCGGCAGGCCTAAATCTGCACCTGAAATTACTCGCTCAGAAAGCTTGCCCATTGCGCCACCGAGTTGCATTGCAAATAGGGCAGCGCCAGCCTGCTTCATCAAACCACCGGCTTGCCCAAGCACAGCCTTCAACTCTTCTGGTGCTTGCTCTTCGAGGTGGTCGCCCAGGGCACCAGACATTCTCAAAGCAATCGGTTCGCTGAGGGCTTTTAACAACCCGAGTGAGTCGTCAATCCAGAGGTCGCGGGTTAGCAGTTTTGGTTCGGTGGTTAGCTCGGCAATTGACGTTGCCTGGTTCAACCAAAGCGTGGCGATTTGAACTGCCTCGCGCAGGGCGTCTTTTTGAAAATCGGGGATCGCGTGATTGTTTTGACGCGCAACCTGTTTTGCCTGCTGCATGGCGAGGTCCCAGTTGACTCCGCTCGGGCTTGAACCGGCTGCTGACATGGCAGCTCGAAGCTGATTCAGCATCTGGCTAAGTTGCGCAGGGTCGCCGCTCAAACCTGCAGCCTTCGCAAGTTTCATGGCATCGGCTGAGTTCGGGTTGTTCAAAAATTCGCCGAGGAATTTTTGAAAGTCTTCGGGCGAAAGTCGACCGTCGTCTTCGAACTCGTTGTCTTCACTCATGCATTCAGGTTATTCAACCGAACGGTGAAATCAGGGCATTCTCAGCAAGCGTTCAGCGATGTTCGCCCTCAGCGTCAAGCAGGTAATTCTCATGGGAATCTCAGAGGGCGTGCCTAACTTAGGCTTAAGTGAAACCGAATTGAGAAACATGGCCTATTTCGACGACCAGATTGACCCAATGCCGCCCAAGCGTGGCAGGCGCATCGCGTTCAGCTCGATTTTGACCATCATTGCGTCGGTCGCAATCATCGCGCTAACCGTTCTGCCGACCCCTTACGTCATCGAACGCCCGGGCTGGGCATATAACGTTCTCGGTGAAAATAACGGCACGCAGATCATCACCATCAACGACGCAAAAACTTATGAAACCGATGGCGCTCTAGATTTACTCACAGTGCAGATTGTCGGTTCGCCCAAGCAGACCCCGAGCTGGTTCGAACTTTTCATTGCCTGGCTAAACCCAGCACAGAGCATTCTTCCGCTCGATCTGATTTTCCCACCGGCACAGTCTCAAGATCAGGTGAACCAAGAGAACGCAGCGATGTTCACCAACTCGCAAGAAGATGCCACGGCAGCTGCCCTAACCGAACTTGGCTATGACCTCAAGACAAAGCTGATGGTTGCTGGGCTGAGCGATAACGCGGCAGCAACGGGCAAGCTAAACGAGGGCGACCAAATCGTTTCGCTAAACGGCATCGAAATTAGGGCTTACAACCAGTTGGTTGACCTGATTCAAAACTCAGAAGGCAAAGCCCTAGAACTCGGGGTTGTGAACTCAGCCGGCGAACTTCGCACCGAAACTATTGAGCCAAAACTAGTCGACGGTAAATATCGCATGGGTGCATTCATCTCTTCGAAGTACATTTTCCCGATTGATGTGAAGCTTCAACTTGATGACATTGGTGGCCCTAGCGGCGGCATGATGTTTGCGCTCGGTGTCTATGACAAGCTCACCCCTGGCTACCTGAACGGCGGCAAAATAATCGCCGGCACTGGCACAATTTCTGGCACCGGCGAAGTTGGGCCAATCGGCGGAATTCGCGCCAAACTTTATGCAGCCCAGTCTGCCGGCGCTGAGTGGTTCTTGGCGCCATCGACAAACTGCGATGAAGTTATCGGGCACATTCCGAGCGGTTTAAAGGTTACGAAAGTAGAAACTTTGCAACAGGCGATAAATGCAGTTGAAGCAATCGCTAACGGCAAAACTGATTCACTACCGGCTTGCACCAAGTAACAGAAGAGGGAGACATGGCGCAAAAGAAAAAGAAGGTATCACCGGCTGCAGTCGCAACCATCATTTTGGTGGCGATCGTCATCGCATTGATGTCAGCATCCGGTTTCTACACTGATTACCTTTGGTTCGACCAACTCGGTTTCAGCAGCGTCTTCACCACCGTAGTTTGGGCGAAACTTGCAGCCTTCGCAGCAGCCGCTTTGCTGATGTGGGTCTTCACCTGGGGCTCGCTTTTCTTCGCTTATCGCACCCGCCCGATCTACGCGCAAATCGCTGACGACCGACCAGGATTCTCGCAGTATCGCGAACTGCTAACCGCAGTGCGCAAAGGCGTGATGGTTGTACTACCGCTTTTGCTCGCAGTATTTGCCGGCATTGCCGCCGATAGCTGGTGGCCAACTGCGCTTACCTTCTTCAACCGCGAGCCGGCCGGAATCACCGACCCGCAGTTCAGTCTTGACATTACTTTTTATATGTTTGACCTGCCTTTCTATCGCGGGCTAGACACTTACTTCTCAGCCATCGCCATGATCTGCTTGCTGATTGCAGTGGTCTTTCACCTGGTGTTCGGCGGCATTCGTGCCGGTGCCGGCCAGATGCGATTTACTCGCGCGGCTCGCTACCAAGTGGGAATCTCGGCTGCGATTTTTGCAGCACTGCAAGGTGCCAGCCTTTGGCTAACCCAGTACGACACCATGACCAGCTCTTCAGGTCTTTACACCGGCGCTACCTACTCAGATGTCAACGCAAGAATTCCGGGACTTCAGATCATGGCGGGAATCGCCTTCGTTGTCGCAGTGCTGTTTTTGGTTGCCGCAGTCATTGGTCGCTGGCGTTTGCCGATTATGGCAACCGCTCTAATGCTGGTGAGCAGTTTGGTTCTCGGCGGAGTGTATCCGTGGATTGTTCAAACTTTTCAAGTTGTGCC
>JBJTOA010000130.1:0-16110 GCA_046074285.1 Micrococcales bacterium | reverse complement strand
TGAACTGGCAAACGGATTCGGGAACCTAGCAAGCCGTGTTATCGCGATGGTTAATCGCTACTTTGACGGCGAGATTCCAGTCGCTGTTACTTACGCGGATGCCGACCTTCAGGTTCAGCAGGTGGCGGCCAGGGCGATCAATGGCGCCGAGAAAGCTATCGATGAGGTTGCAATCCACGAGGCAATTTCAAGCGTTTGGTTGCTGGTAGACGAGTTGAACAACTACATCACAGTGCAAGAGCCTTGGGTGCTGGCAAAGTCTGATGAGAATGTCGAGCGTTTGGCCACAGTGCTTTATACCGCAGCCGAGGGTCTTCGAGTTCTGGCGGTTGCACTCTCACCGGTGGTGCCGAAAGCCACCCAAAAACTTTGGGCTGCGCTAGCCGAAGACTCGCTCGGCGCGCTGTCTCAGCAGTCGCTTTCGAATGCCGCAGTTTGGGGCCAGTTGGTTGCTGGCTCGAAGGTCGGCGAGCTAGAGGCGCTTTTCCCTCGCATCGAAACCGAAGAGAAGTAACGCTTGACTAGCCAAGCTGCAGAAGCTCGGGCTATCGAGCTGAAGTATCCTCCACTTCAAGAGCCTCTTGAAATCGGTACCTACGATAATCACACTCATCTCGAGATCGGTTTCGGCGAAGCAGGCTTGAACCTCGCAGATCAGTTGACCCTCATGAGCGCTTCTGGCATGAAGGGCGCTGTTCAGGTTGGGGTGACTCTTGAGTCGAGCAAGTGGTGCGCTGCAGTAGCAGCTGTCGAACCTCAGTTGTTGGCCGCGGTAGCTCTTCACCCAAACGAAGCGCCGCTTTACAAAACCAAGGCAGCGCTAGATCAAGCGCTCGCCGAAATCGCCGAATTGGCAAAACAACCAAGAGTGCGCGCAATCGGCGAAACTGGCCTCGACTTTTTTAGAACTACCGAAGTTCAAGACCTTGAACTTCAGCAGTACTCATTCGAAGAGCACATTCGCATCGCCAAAGAGAACAACCTCGCGCTGATGATTCACGATCGCGATGCGCACGACGAAGTAGTCAAAACTCTGCACCGCGTTGGCGCACCAGAAAAAGTAGTGTTTCACTGCTACTCGGGCGATCTCGAACTGGCCATGATTTGCGCTGATAACGGGTGGCACATGTCATTCGCTGGCAACATCACCATCAAGCGAAACCAGCACCTTCGCGATAGTTTGAACTACGGTCCGAAAGAGCTAATCCTGATTGAAACCGATGCTCCTTTCTTGAGCCCTGAGCCTTTTCGCGGCAGACCGAATGCCCCTTATCTGGTGCCTGTTACCCTGAGGTTCATGGCTGAGCAGCGTGGCGTTAGCGTCAACGAAATGGCCGAGCAAATCAATCTGAACACCGAGCGAGTTTATGGCTCTTGGTCAATAGGTTTGGTTGAAAAGCCTGAAGGTTGGCAGCCACCACCGGCGCCCCGCGACTCGAGCGAGGTCGACTAATGGCTAGCGAAGCGCAACTGCTCGGCGGGCAAGACATTAGGGTGCTGGCTGACAAACTCGGGGTAGTGCCAACCAAGAAGCTAGGTCAAAATTTTGTTACCGACCCAAACACGATTCGCCGCATTGTCGCTGCCGCAAAATTAACCGGTAGCGAAACCGTTGTTGAGATTGGGCCAGGATTAGGCTCGCTGACTCTCGGGCTGATCGAGATTGCCAACAAAGTCATCTCGGTTGAAATCGAGTCGAAAATGGCTGCTGCTCTGCAAGCCACAATCGACGAACGTGCGCCAAAGGCAAATTTCAAACTGATTCACGACGATGCCATGAAGGTGAAAGATCTGGGCGATGAGCCGAGTGCTCTGGTTGCCAACCTGCCTTACAACATTTCAGTACCCGTGCTGCTGCACTTTCTCGAAACCTTTGGTTCATTGAAGAGCGGTCTTGTGCTTGTTCAGGCAGAGGTAGCTCATCGCATGGCTGCCAAGCCAGGCAACAAGGTCTATGGGGTTCCGAGCGTGAAACTGGCTTGGTATGCCGAGGCGAACTTAGCCGGAAACATCGGCCGCAACATCTTTTGGCCGGTGCCAAACGTAGACAGCGCACTGGTCTATTTTGCAAAACACGCGCAGCCGCTTGGCAGTGAAGAACTACGCAAGAAAACTTTCGAGGTAGTTGATGCAGCCTTCTCACAGCGACGCAAGACCCTGCGTCAGGCACTGTCGACCTGGGCTGGTTCTGCAGCGCAGGCTGAAAGTATTCTTGTTGCAGCGGGCATTGACCCACAGGCTCGCGGAGAACAACTAGACGTGCACGACTTCGTGAAGATCGCTGAGGCAGCCAAATGACTTGGAAAGTTGCCACCGATTCACGCACCAATTGGTTGCGAGCCGAAACCGTCAAATACTTCACGGTTGAAACCGCTCGACTTTTCACGATTCTGAATGACCCAGATTCTTGGGGAAATTCTGCGCCAAGAACTCGAACCACAGTAGAAACTAATCGGCAGCTTGGGTATGCATTCGCCGACGAAACCAAGGTCGATATTCAGTTCGCTGAGGTAAATGCATCCATCAGCAAAGTTACTTTGACTGCGTTCAATCTGCACGACCGTGACGAGCTTAAAGAGGCCATGAGCTACTGGGATGGCGTGCTGGCTGAGGTGACCAAGCGCACCATGAGTGAGCCGGTAATTGTTTACAGCGCGCCCGGCAAGATCAACCTTTTCTTCGCTGTCGGTCCGCTTCGCAAAGATGGCTATCACGAGGTTGCCAGTGTCTATCAAGCGGTGAATCTTCGAGAGACCGTTGTCGTTGAACCGAGCAGCAACTGGAGCGTCGAGGTCAGGGGAGACCTCAGCCGAGTTCACATCGACTCAGTGCCAACCGGTGAAGACAACCTTGTGGTCAAAGCTGCGAAGGCTCTAGCCAAAGCGGTCAAAATCAAAAACCCGATTCCCGTGCATTTCTCAATCGATAAGCGCGTTCCGGTAGCTGGCGGAATGGGCGGCGGTAGTGCAGATGCAGCCGCAGCTATTGCTGCAGTGAACCAACTCTGGGGTAATAAAGCAAATCACGAAACTCTCATGCAGGTTTGCGCAGGCGTAGGTGCCGATGTTCCGTTTGCTCTCTCGGGCGGTCTCGCTCTGGGAACCGGAACTGGCGATCAGATTGAAATGCTTGCTCAACCTGGCGAGTATCACTGGGCGCTGGTCGTTGACGAACTCGGGCTTAGCACTCCGCTGGTTTATGGGCGAGTGGATGAACTTCGTTCAGCACCTGGCCAAACGCCTGAACAACAGCCAGAGCCTAAGGTTTCGAGCAATTTGCTCAAGGCCCTAAAGTCTGGTGCTAGCGCAGAAGAACTTGCGCCGCTGCTTCACAACGACTTGCAAGCCGCGGCAATCACACTTCGACCAGGCCTGCGGTTCATCCTCTCGCTGGTTGAAGAGGTTAAGGCCCTAACCGCAATCGTTTCTGGCAGTGGCCCGACCGTTGCCTTTTTGGGCCGAAATGCTGAGGATGCCGAAGCAATCGCAAGCCGCCTTAGAACCAGGGGACTTCGCGTGATCGTGGCTGGCTCACCGGCTAATGGCGCAGAACCGGCTGCCTAATGGCTCACCTTCTAGGTGCTGAGTCAATCAGCCACGCATTCCCGACCAAGCAGGTTTTTGACAACATAACTATCGGAGTCAACGACGGCGACCGCATAGGCATCGTCGGCCGAAACGGTGACGGAAAATCAACACTTCTCAAAGTCTTAGCCAAGCGCCTCGAAATCGACGAAGGCAAAGTCACCTATCGCGGTGGTCTTCGAGTCGGAATGCTAGACCAGCAAGATGCCCTGCTCTCAAACCAAACCATCGCTCAAGCCGTAGTTGGCACTCGCCCAGAACACGAGTGGGCGGGTGACCCAAAGGTACGAGACGTAATCTCTGGTTTGCTAAACGACCTTGATTGGGAAAAGTCAGTAGACGAACTTTCGGGTGGCCAAAAGCGCAGAGTTGCACTGGCTGCCTTGCTTACTCAGGAGTGGGACGTCATACTGCTTGACGAACCTACCAACCACCTCGACATCGAAGGTGTAGCTTGGCTTGCCGAACACTGCAAGAACCGCTGGAGCAGCAAAGAGAACGCACTTATCGTGGTAACCCACGACCGCTGGTTTCTCGACGAAGTTTGCAATCTCACCTGGGAAATCCACGATGGAATCATTGAGCCATTCGAAGGTGGGTACGCGGCTTACATCCTTCAGAGAACTGAACGCGATCGCTCGGCTGCAGCAAGTGAAGCCAGAAGGCAGAACCTGCTCAGAAAAGAACTCGCTTGGCTAAGGCGTGGTGCGCCGGCTAGAACTTCGAAACCGAAGTTTCGACTTGACGCTGCTGCCGAACTAATCTCGAACGAACCGCCACCGCGAGACCAGATTGAGCTAGCCAAACTCGCAACTCAACGCCTTGGCAAAGATGTGCTCGACGTTGAGAACTTGAGCTATCAAATTGAAACCCCGAGTGGCACCAAACAACTTCTTCAGGATGTCACCTGGCGCATCGGGCCGGGCGATCGCCTAGGCCTAGTTGGCGTCAACGGCGCTGGTAAAACCACTTTGCTAAAACTGCTCACCAACGAAATAAAGCCAACCCAGGGCCGAGTCAAACGCGGTAAAACCGTGGCAACCGCGATTCTCAGCCAAGACGTTAGAGAACTTGATGAGTTCGCAGATGAGCGAATTTTCACCTTGATCTCACGCGAGAAGAAATACTTCGAAGTTAACGGCAAAGAAGTTGGCATAACCCAGTTGGTTGAACAACTCGGCTTTACCAGTGCTCAGTTGCAAACCCCGATCTCAGATCTTTCAGGTGGGCAGCGAAGAAGACTTCAACTTCTAAGACTTTTATTCGGCGAACCAAACGTGCTGATTCTCGACGAGCCAACGAACGACCTAGATACCGATATGCTCGCAGCGGTCGAAGACCTGCTCGATTCGTGGCCGGGCACCCTAATCGTGGTTAGCCACGACCGCTACCTGCTCGAGCGCGTCACCGACCAGCAATACGCACTGCTTGGCGATGGCCATCTGCGTCACCTAACCGGCGGGGTCGATCAGTACCTGGCACTTCGAAAGCACTCGCTCAGCAGTAAGCCGGTCGAAACCAAAACCGAAGCAGCCCCAACCAGCAAGCTCTCTGGTGCAGATCTTCGCAACGCCGAGAAAAACCTCAGCCGTATCGAGCGAGCACTCGAAAAACTAAGCTCAGACGAAGCCAAACTTCACGAGCAAATGGCCGCTCACGACCAGAGCGATTACGCCGGGTTAGCCAAGCTCGCAGCCCAGCAGCAAGAGTTCAACTCAAAGCGTGACGAGCTCGAGTTGGAGTGGCTCGAAACAAGTGAATTACTCGCCAACTGAGGTTTTCAACCAAACTTCTGGCAAACTTAGAATGTGCGAAAGCACGGATGGTCTATGGTGTAACGGCAGCACCGCGCCCTTTGGAGGCGCTTGTCTAGGTTCGAATCCTGGTAGACCAGCTCAACGAGAAGGAGCGCGATGAGCGAGCGTCACCTAGCGGTTGTTGTATTGGCAGCTGGTCAGGGAACTCGTATGCGTTCACGTAAACCCAAGGTTATGCATGATCTTGCTGGGCTTCCACTTTTAGGTCACGCACTCTCAACCGCTCATTCGCTTGGCGCTGCCTACGTGGTTCCGGTTATCCGCCACGAAAAAGACCAGTTGGCTGAATATATTCAGGCTTTCTACCCGACTTCGGTGGTTGCCGAACAAGATGATATTCCAGGCACCGGTCGTGCGGTTGAATGCGCGTTAGACGTTTTGCCAGAAGATTTTGATGGTGCTGTTGTCGTGACATCGGGCGATGTTCCGCTGCTTGATGTGGCAACCATCGAGACCATGCTTGCCACCCACATTGACGGCGGATTCCGAGCGACTGTGCTCACCACCTTCGTTCAGGACCCAACCGGTTACGGACGAATTCTGCGTTCAACCGACGGTGCCTTCATCGAGATTATTGAGCACAAAGACGCCAACGAACACCAGCGAGCAATCAACGAGATTAACGCTGGTGTTTATGTTTTCGACGCAAAGCACTTGCGCGAGGCGCTGGCTAAAGTTGGCACGCACAATGCCCAGAGTGAAAAGTATTTGACAGACGCAGCCGCGGGCATCCTCGATGCTGGTCACAAGGTTCAGGCCATTGCAATCGATGACGAATGGTTGGTCGCGGGCATCAACGATCGCGCCCAACTTTCTGAAGTTGCAGCTGAACTGAACTACAGAATTTGTGAAGCTTGGCAGCTCGCGGGCGTGACGATTCAAGACCCAACTTCAACCTGGATTGACGTCACTGTATCGATTGGTGAGGATGCCACGATTCTGCCTGGAACCTACCTGCGCGGTTTCACCAAAATCGGCACCGGAGCAACCGTCGGCCCAGAAGTTGTGCTGGTTGACTCTGAAGTTGGCGAGAATGCCAGCGTGATTAAGTCGCACATCACCGGTTCAAAGATTGGCGCTGGCGCAACCGTCGGCCCATACAGCTACCTACGCCCAGGCACTGACCTTGGTGAACAGGGCAAGATCGGTACCTTCGTTGAAACCAAGAACGCCAAGATTGGCGCAGGGTCGAAAGTGCCACATTTGTCTTACGTTGGTGACGCCGAGATTGGCGTTGAAAGCAACATCGGCGCAGGCACAATCTTCGCGAACTACGATGGCGTAACCAAGAACCGTACCAAGATCGGTTCGCACGTTCGCTCGGGTTCTCACAATGTCTTCGTGGCACCTGTCGAAATTGCCGATGGTGCTTACACCGCAGCGGGAACCGTGGTTCGCCGCTATGTTGGCCCGGGAGATTTGGCCATGAATACTTCGCCACAGAAAAATGTGGCGGGCTGGGTGCTTGCTCGCAGGCCTGGCACCGATGCAGCTAAAGCTGCCGAAGCAGCAAAGAAAGAAGCAGAGTAGATGGCGCAGATCGAGACCAGCAACCGCAAGCGTTTGGTACTAGTTAGCGGTCGCGCGCACCCAGCGCTAGCTGACGAAGTTGCTGCTCTGCTAAACACCAGCGTGGTGCCGACCACCGCCTATGACTTTGCCAACGGCGAGACCTTCGTGCGTTACGAAGAGAGCGTTCGTGGCGTCGATGCATTCGTGATTCAGGCGCATCCGTTCCCAATCAACCAGTGGGTAATGGAACAGCTTCTAATGATTGATGCCCTCAAGCGCGCATCAGCAAAGCGCATCACCGTAGTTGCCCCATTCTTTCCATACGCTCGTCAAGACAAGAAGCACAAGGGACGCGAGCCAATCTCTGCTCGCCTAATGGCTGACCTTTACGCTGCCGCGGGTGCTGACCGACTGATGTCTGTCGACCTTCACACCCCACAGATTCAAGGATTCTTCGATGGTCCGGTAGACCACCTGTGGGCTCTGCCGCTTCTTGCCGACTATGTAAATGACAAGTACAAAGGTGAAGCAAACCTCACCGTGGTATCACCAGACTCAGGTCGTGTTCGCGTAGCTGACATCTGGGCAGATCGACTCGGCGCTCCACTTGCGATCATTCACAAGCGTCGCGACCCAGACCAGCCAAACCAAGTTTCAGTTCACGAAATCGTAGGAAACGTCGAAGGCAGAACCTGTCTCTTGGTTGACGACATGATCGACACCGGTGGCACCATCGTTTCAGCAGCTAAGGCTCTGAAAGAAAAAGGTGCGAGCAGAATTATCGTTGCCGCAACTCACGCTGTCTTCTCACACCCGGCAGCCGAGCGTTTGAGCAGCGACTGGATTGACGAAGTGGTTGTTACCAACTCACTACCGCTAACCCCAGAGAAGCAGTTCGAAAAGCTAACCGTGCTTTCGATTGCACCGCTCTTGGCTGAGGCAATTCAGGCCGTATTTGGCGACGACTCGGTTTCAAAGATCTTCCCAGGCCACGCCTAAAAATTGTCAAAGCAGCTCGGTCTCGGCGGGGCAGTCGCAATAGGTTTAGCCTCAATGATTGGGGCTGGCGTATTCGTTGTTTTTCGTGAAGCTTACGCAATAACTCCTGGCGGTTATTACCTGGCTTTCGCTCTTGCGGCCCTAGTCGCAGCCCTAAATGCAACTTCGGTTTATCGCCTTGCAACACAGATCGATAGACCTGGCGGCATCTATGCGTATTCAAGGCAACTGGTCTCTAAGCCAGCCAGTTTTCTCGCCGGCTCGGCTTTCACCCTGGGAAAGATTGGGTCGATTGCAGCTATCGCGCTGGTGTTCGCTGAATACCTAGCTGATGGTTCAAAACTTGTCGCAGTGGTGGCAATTGTTTCGCTCACTTTAGTCAATCTTCTTGGCATTAATCGAACCGCCCTAGTGGCTGCTGTCATCGCAAGCTTGAGCATGCTCTTTCTCACCATCACGGTAGTTTCAAGCTGGCAGGTGCCAAGTTATATTGATTCACCGCATCGCGAATATTTTTTGCAACCAAACCTAGATGGCTGGCATGTGCTGCAAGCGGCTGCAATTTTCTTTTTCGCATTTGCCGGATACGCCAGAGTCGCCACACTTGGCAATGAAGTTAGCAAACCGAAAACCAACATCCCCAGAGCGATTGCAATCTCACTTGTCGTGGTTGTGCTGCTCTACTTCGCAATCGGTTGGCAACTAGAACGTATATTCGGGCAAGATTTGCATGTTCTTCAAACCCCGGTCGCAAGACTGGCTGAACTGGCTGTTCCTTGGATTCCCGCTGTCATGGTGCAACTGATTGTCTCTGTTGCAGCTCTCGGCTCTATGCTCGCCTTACTTGCTGGGGTCTCAAGAACCGTTTCAACCATGGCTGAAGATCGAGAAGTGCCTCAAGTGCTATCGAAGCGAAATCGCTTCGGTGCACCTCTGAGAGCAGAGTTGGCAATCGCGATCTCAGCTTGTGCACTGGTATTTCTGCCAACTTTGACTTGGGTAGTTGGCGTTTCAAGTTTCTGCGTTTTGGTTTACTACGCAATCGGGCATATCGCGGCACTAAAGCAAAAGCAGCAACCTCAGGTGATTTCTCTTCTGGGGTTGCTGCTCTGCGTTGCTCTAGTTGTTTCTATCGATTGGCCAACAGCACTTGCCTGCGGGCTCGTGCTTTTGGCTTTGGTTGTGGTTAGAAAACTTACTTACGTTTCGTAAGTTTTAGCATTCCCTTTTCAATCGTGATGAGTATGAAACCGATTACTACCATGAACACCAGGATTGCCGACAAATACATTGCCTGACCGGTCCAGCCGTTCACACTTGCATTGTCTGGATCGGTGAACCAGTATGGCCACCAGCCGTCTGAATAGCCGCGCACCAAGGTGAAAATAATCCAAGCTATGGCGTACATCCACAACCATCCGAGCTGACGATACTTCAAGCGGTATGAGCCTGCGACCAGCAGCCATTCGATGAATAGCAGGGTCGGAGCAACCACGTGCAGAATCTCATTCGGCGGTGTTGGCCAAACATAGTCGTAATCCCAAGATGTCGGGTCTGCCGGAGCATTACGCAGCAACAGGTTATAGACGATGCCGACAATCATCATGTATGTCACAGCGCACATTCGCGCAATCGACACCCACTCGGTATCACGCTTGGTTACAAAGGTTTCATATGCGGTCACGTAACAAACCAAAGCTGTCACGATACACATTTGAATGGTGACGAATGAGAAGTATTCTTCCCAACGCCAATACCCAGCAATCACACGGTCTGCGATTTGCCAGGTAATTGCAATAGTTATGGCAATTGCAATTGCCAGTTGGATTCCCCCAGATAGCTTTCTTAGCATGCGTTCATCAAAGCATAACTTGCCAGCAAAGTGAAGCATCTTATAAACTGTTTCAAGACAACGGCGAGGATCGAAAGATCGTTATCGACGGGGTGCATAAGCCGCCCGAGTAGGCGGCTTTTTTACTCCTCGCACTGCTCGAGTTGAGAATACTTTCAAACAAAGGAAATACACATGTCAGAAAACGCACTTAAGGGCGAGTTCCGTACCAAGTTCGGTAAGGGCGCTGCTCGTCAGGCACGTGCCGCTGGCCGCACCCCAGCCGTAATCTACGGTCACGGTTCAGAGCCACGTCACATCACTCTTCCAGCTCACGAAGTAGCGCTTATCCTTCGTCACAAGAACGCCATCATCGACCTTGACCTAAACGGCAAGAAAGAACTCGTTCTAGTGAAGTCAGCTACCAAAGACGCAGTAACCCAGATCATCGAGCACATCGACTTGGTTGAGGTTAAGAAGGGCGAGACCGTTCACGTTGAGGTTCCAGTTCACATCGTTGGTGAGTCACTATCAGGCACCGTGGTTGAGGTTGAGCACAAGACTGTGAAGCTAAACGCAGAAGCAACCCACATCCCTGAATTTGTTGAAATCGTATTCAACAAAGAAGGCGCTGGCTTCCACGTTCTAGCTAAGGACATCAAGCTGCCTAAGGGTGTAACTCTTGACCTTCCAGCTGATGAACTGGTTGCAACCGTTGTTCTAACCGGTGCTGGCGCTGCTGAAGAAGGCGACGCTGCCGCAGACGCTACTGCAGAGTAACAAAAGTAAACTGTGTTACATGAGTAACACTTGGCTAATAGTCGGGCTCGGGAATCCTGGGCCCGACTATTCTGCTACTCGGCACAATGTTGGCCAAATGGTTGCCGATGTTCTTGCCAAGCGCATTAGCGCAAACTATAAAACTCACAAGGCTGGGGCACTAGTTGCCGAAGGCCGTCTTGGTCAAAACAAGATCATCATCGCTAAGTCGACCGGTTATATGAACACCAGCGGCAAGCCGGTAGCCGCTCTCGAGAAATTCTTCGGCGTTACCAACGCAAACCTAATCGTGATCCACGACGAACTTGATATTCCAAGCATGGATGTTCGCCTAAAGTTTGGAGGCGGTCACGCCGGACATAACGGATTACGTGACATCATCGCTGCAACCGGCAGCAACGAGTTCTTGAGAATTCGAGTCGGTATCGGCCGCCCACCTGGTCAGCAACCAACAGCTGAGTTCGTGCTAAAGAACTTCTCAACTGAAGAGAAAAAAGAACTGCCGGTAACTCTTGAACTCGCGGCTGACGCCATCGAGATGATTATCGAACAAGGTCTAGAAGCTGCTCAGCAGCGATTTCATTCATAAATAGAAAAGCCCCCAGTCTTTCGACCAGGGGCTTTTCTATTTAGCTATTAGGCTCGCTTGCGGGCACGCAAAACAACGCCGAGAGTGATCAAGGCAAAGGCTGCGATTGCAAAGCCACCTGCATTGTTACTTGAACCGGTTTCTGCAAGAGCACAACCTGAGTCAAGTGACCACTGAGCGTAAAGGGTGATGCTATCGCTGCCGGTGTATGAGTCTGCGGCCGCGTAAGCAGTACCGCTTCCGTCAGCTGCGGTGTTCCAGCCTGTAAAGGTGTGGCACTCATAGGTGTAGCCGTTAGCAGCAACTGTGATCGGGTCGCTGTCAATTCTTCCGTCTACGTGACCGGTTCCGCCGTTGCCGCTGTAAGAAACGCCACGGGCGTTCAGAACTAGAGGCAAGGTGATTGCGGTCTTTACGTCTGGGTGCTTGATCTGAGTACCTGATGCGATGTAGCTCTGGCCATCGATTTTTGATGCAACTGTCTGGCTAGCAGATGCGATGGTTTCAAACACGTAAGTTGCGGTGTAGTCACCGTTGCAACCTGAGGTCACGTTGATGTTTCTAATCAGGTCGTTGAGAGTACAGGTACCGCTAACAGCAATGTACTTGGCGCTAACCAAACGGTAGTAAGCGGCGTCAAAGTTAGCTGAGGTGGTTACCGGGCTGAGCTGAATCAACTTAGGGTCTGCAGTGGTACCAGCACCGATGGTTCCAGACTTTCCGGTCACGGTTACAGTTAGCAAGCTTCCCTTAGCAACGGTGCCGTCGGTCGTGGAAAGGACAACATTCGAAATGGTGCTTGCGCTGGTCTTGAGCACGTCGCGCACGTGAGCCATGTCACCTACGTTTGTGCAGCTGGTTGAAGGTGAAGACGCAGCAACCGAGGCGGTCAAAACGTTCAAAACGTCTGAGTCTCCAGTTGCGGTTGACTTTGCCAAGAAGTAGACATACTTGGTTGCACCAGCAGCAATGGTTCCGATAGTGCGACTGGCTGATTCACCAGTTGCCAAACCAACGGTACCTGAACCAGTGATTGCAAGGTCTAGAGTGATGCCGCTAGCAGATGAGCCAGAAACGTTCTTAACTGAGTAACCGATGTAGTTAGCATCAAAGCCAACGGCGGTATCGATGTAGAAAGTACTTGAGTGAATTGCGGTTACCTTAAGTGCTGAACCACAGTTAGCGGTATCTGCTTGAGCTGGGGTAACAGCAGTCAGGGAAAGAGCCGCGAGTGCTAGGCCCGCAAGAGCGCTAAAAATCTTCTTGAGTTTCAAAGCTTGTCCTTTATTTGTCAGCCAAAAATGGCACTTCAACTATTCTTGCCGAAACTGTTTTCTTCGCTGAAGAGGCTAGCAAAACTGTTCTGACAGGCTAGAGATTTTGTTCAGTGGAGCGAATAAAACCCCTGATATTTCAGGCTGATTGGTTGTTTAGACTTGAGGGGTGAGTAACGCCCCACAGAAAGTTTTGGCGCCCCTATTGACGCGCCTTCTTGAGGGCTACCCGTTTTCTAAAGTTCAGCAAAATATCAAGAATTCGAGACTTGATTTGATTGCGCCTGCCGGTGCACAGGTTCCAATTGCTGCAGCGGTGAGCCAAGTCAGAAGTGCTGCAAAACTCAACACTCTGAACCTCATAGTGGTTACCACTGGGCGTGAAGCTGAAGAAGCCGTTGAGGTGCTGCGCTACCTTGACCCAACTTCTGAGATTCTCGAGTTTGCCAGTTGGGAAACCCTGCCTCACGAACGTCTTAGCCCAAGCGCTGAGACCGTGGGAAAGCGACTCAAGGTTCTTCACCGCCTGCACGAACTTCAGAGTCAAACAGTTGAGCACAATGTTTATGTGCTTGCCAGCATTCGCGCCGCTTTGCAACCGGTGGTTGCCGGCCTCGGTGATCATCCGCCCCTCAGTTTCAAAAAGAACCACGAATACTTTCTGCCAGAGTTGGCACTCAAGCTTGTTGAGATCGCCTACACCAGAGTTGACATGGTTACCCGCCGAGGTGAGTTTGCGGTTCGCGGTGGCATAGTCGATATTTTTCCGACGACCTCTGAGCACGCACTTCGCCTCGAATTTTTCGGTGACGAATTAGATGACATCCGCCAGTTTTCAGTTGCCGATCAGCGGACGATTCCAACCGATGAACCAATCACTGAAGTGACGCTCTATGCTGCTCGCGAGATCATCATCACGCCCGCAGTTGCAAATAAAGCTCGTCAGATGCAGCATGAGTTCCCGAATCTGCGAGAGATTCTCGAGAAGATTGGGCAGGGAATTCCAACCGAAGGTATGGAGTCACTTGCCCCTGCACTAGTCGACAAGTTGGTGCCGCTGAGCGAGTATTTGCCAGCAGGTTCGGCCGTGACTTTGCTCAGCCCCGAACGCTCAGCCGCTCGCGCGCAAAATCTGAAAGAGACCAACGAGGAATTCCTTCACGCAGCCTGGGATGCCGCGATTGAAGGAGCGCAAGCCCCAATTCACCTTGAAGAAGGTGGCTTCTATGAGCTGAGTGAGTTCACCAAGAAACTCGACACGCAACAACTAATTACTGTCAGCCAATTCGTGAGCGATGACCCAAAACTTATCGACTTGCAGCTGCACGAGGTTCCGAACTTCAAGGCAAAAGATGTTTCGCCAATCGACTACATCGAAGATCAACTTAAACAAAAGCAACACATTTTTATTACCGCAGATGGCGTTGGAACCGCAGAGCGAATTCGAGAGCAATTGCTGGCGCAAAAAATCGAAACTGTGCAATGCGTGCAGGCTGCGCTGCGCCACGGTTTCACCTCGCCAGATGCCAATCTGATCGTCATAACCGAGGCAGAGTTCTATCAAAAGCACTCGAACTATGTGAGCCCAACCCAAAAGAAACTGGCCAAGCGCAGGGGTGCCACGGTCGACCCGCTAACACTCAAGGCAGGCGACTATGTGGTTCACGAAGTGCACGGAATTGGCCGTTTCAAAGAAATGGTTCAGCGCCAAACCGGAATTGGCAAGCAGCAGAACACTCGCGAATTCCTGGTGATTGAATACGCACCGAGCAAGCGCAATCAGCCAAATGACACCCTGTTTATCCCAACCGACCAGCTCGATTTGCTCACTAAGTATGTCGGTGGCGAGGCTCCGGTTTTGAGCAAGATGGGTGGCACCGACTGGTCGGCAACCAAAGGTAAAGCGCGAAAAGCTGTTCGCAAAATTGCCATTGACCTGGTCAAACTCTATTCGGCGCGCGTCAAAGCAAAGGGTCACGCTTTTGGCCCTGACACTGCTTGGCAACGCGAACTCGAAGATGCCTTCAGCTTTGTAGAGACTCAAGACCAGCTCACCACTATCGATGAAGTAAAAAAGGATATGGAGAGCCCGGTTCCGATGGATCGCCTGCTGGCTGGCGATGTCGGCTATGGCAAGACCGAAGTAGCGGTTCGAGCAGCATTCAAGGCAATCCAAGACGGCAAGCAGGTTGCCATGCTCGTGCCAACCACCCTGCTGGTTCGTCAGCACGTTGAAACATTCCACGAGCGTTACTCGGGCTTCCCAATTAAGGTTGCCGCGCTCAGTCGTTTTCAGAGCGCAAAGGAATCGAAAGAGGTTCTCGAGCAACTTGAAACCGGCGCAATCGACATGGTCATCGGCACTCACCGCATTCTTAGCAACTCGATAAAGTTCAAAGACCTTGGGCTCATAATCGTCGACGAAGAGCAGCGTTTTGGCGTAGAGCACAAAGAGAAACTCAAAGACCTAAAACACAACGTTGATGTCTTGAGCATGTCTGCAACGCCGATTCCGAGAACGCTCGAACTTGCCATTACCGGCATTCGAGAGATGTCAACGCTCGCAACCCCACCGGAGGACCGCCACCCGATTCTCACCTTTGTCGGTGGCTATTCCGAGTCGCAGGTGGCAGCAGCCATCCGTCGTGAATTGCTTCGCGAAGGTCAGGTTTTCTTCGTTCATAACCGAGTTCAGAGCATCGACAAAACCGCTGCCGATTTGAAAGAACTCGTGCCCGAGGCGCGAATCGCGGTGGCTCACGGCCAGATGTCTGAGCACGACCTCGAGCAAGTCGTGATCGATTTCTGGGAACGCAAGTTTGACGTTCTAGTGAGTACAACGATCATCGAAACCGGAATCGATATTCCTAACGCCAACACTTTGATTGTTGACCGTGCCGAAAACTTCGGGCTGAGCCAGTTGCACCAGATTCGTGGTCGCGTGGGTAGAAGCAGAGAGCGGGCCTACGCATACTTCTTCTATGACCCGAGCAAGCCACTGACCGACACCGCGCACGATCGTCTTGCAACCATCGCAACCAATAACGAGCTTGGTTCAGGTATGCAGGTGGCGCTGAAAGACCTAGAGATTCGAGGTGCTGGCAACCTGCTCGGCGGCGAGCAGAGCGGTCACATCGCAGGTGTTGGCTTTGATTTATATCTCAGGATGATTGGCGAAGCGGTTGCTGATTTCAAAGGCGAAAAGATTGAATCGCCAGCTGAGCTGAGACTTGAACTTCCGATCGATGCTCATATTCCTCACACCTACGTCGATAGCGATCGCCTGCGACTTGAGGCATATCACAAGCTCAGCGCAGCCTCTGGTTCAAAAGCCAGTCGCAAGCAACTCGATGCGATTCTCGAAGAACTCGAAGACCGTTACGGCAAAGCACCTCAGCCGGTGCTAAATCTGATCAACGTGACTGAACTTCGCCAGCAGGCCAACCGACTCGAAATCAAAGAGCTAATCGCTCTCGGTCAGACCATCAAGATTAGCCCGGTTGAACTTGAACCAGAAGCGCAGGTGAAGCTCAACCACCTATTCCCCGGCACCAAGTATTTGCACCAGAGCAAACTGCTTACGTTGCCAAGCCCGCAGCTCAAAGACCAAGAGATGATCGACTATATTTGGGCGCTGCTCGCGAGAGTTTTTCCCGAGCAAAAGTAGCCAAACTTTCAGAAGTACACTTTGATTGTTTAGCGAGAAAGGTTCACCATGAGCAAT
>JBJTOA010000129.1:0-4224 GCA_046074285.1 Micrococcales bacterium | reverse complement strand
AACTACAACCCGAAGACTGCTCGTTTTTATGAAGACTTTGTTTTGTTTACCAGTCGCGAGCAGGTGGGTGAAGACCTAACCAAGCTTTTCAACCGCCTTTCTGGCTATGCCCCAGATGCCACATTCAAATCGCTTCTGGTGTCTCCTAATGGCGTTCGTGAAGGGCTCACTGAGCGCATCCAGAAAGAAATCGCGAATAAGCGTGAAGGCAAGACAGCTGGCATTCGCCTAAAAATGAACTCGCTGGTTGACGAGCAGATTATCGATGAGCTCTACCTCGCTTCGCAAGCCGGTGTTTCAGTTGATGTAGTGGTTCGTGGCATGTGTGCCCTGCGCCCAGGTGTCAAAGGCCTGAGTGAAAACATCAGAGTTCGATCAATTCTCGGGCGCTACCTCGAGCACTCACGTGTGTTCTACTTTGAAAATGCTGGTGACCCGAATGTTTACATCGGCTCGGCAGACATGATGCACCGAAACCTCGATCGTCGCGTTGAAGCTCTGGTGAAAATTGTTCAACCAGACCAAATCAAGAAACTCACTAGCTTGTTCGACCTCTGCATGGATGACAACTCTGCGAGCTGGCACCTCACTGACAATGGTGGCTGGGTGCACATTCGCGGTGGCGTTGACGTGCAAGACAAGTTGATGAAAGATACTCCTCGCTAAATGACGGTTTACGCAGCGGGTGCCGTGCTTTGGCGCGAAGAAAAAGGGCAACTCAAGGTTGCTCTGGTTCATCGCAGCCGCTACAACGACTGGGCATGGGCTAAGGGCAAAGTCGACCCCGGTGAGACCCTGCTTCAAACAGCGGTACGTGAGATTCGCGAAGAAACCGGTCTCAAAGTTGCTCTCGGCGTAAAACTGCCAGTGTTGCACTACAACCTGCCAAGCGGCGAAGCCAAAGAGGTTCACTACTGGGCCGCCAGAGTTACAGATAAAGCGCTGGCAAACTCGAAGTTCAAGCCTGATGACGAGGTCGCTGCAGTCGAATGGTTCACACCGGCTGAAGCGCGCAAGAAGTTCACCTACACAGATGACATCCCCTACCTTGAAGCAATAGAAAAACTTCACGCCTCAAAGATGCTCAGAACCAAGCCGCTGATTGTGCTTCGCCACGGCAAAGCAACACCTCGTTCTGACTGGAAAAAGGGCGAGGCTACTCGCCCGCTACTTGCAACGGGAAAACAGCAGGCGAAGGCCCTTGTGCCGATGCTCAGCGCACTGGGTATCAAACGAGTTATCTCGAGCCCTTGGGAGCGCTGTGCGAGCACCGTCAAGCCATTTGCAACGGCGAAGGGTTACCCGATTACCGAGCGCACTCAAATCAGCGAATTTGGTGAAGATAAAGGGCCTCGAAGAACTACCAAGCTGATTCGGGATTTGCTTAGCGAGAACATTGCCACCGTGGTCTGCTCTCACCGCCCGGCTCTGCCGACTATTCTGCAAACCATTGCCGAACTCGCAAGCCCAGAGCAAGCTAAAACATTGAAAGCGTCAGAAGCCTTGAAGCCTGGCGACTTCACCGTGGTTCACCTCTCAATCGGCGATAAGAAGAACAAGCGTAAAATTATTGCGATTGAAAACTACTCAACCGGAATCGACGACTAACTAAATGCTCAAACAACGCAATAGCGTTGCCGTCATCAGCCTGCTCAGCGTGTCAGCTGTTTGGGGTGCGGCTTTCGTACTCATGAAAGATGCCATCGAGAAGCAGCCCTTCTATGACTTTTTAGCAATTAGGTTCTTGCTTGCAGCAGCCGTAATGATTGCCGTAAAACCGAGCGTGCTCAAGGCATTCAACAAAAAACTTTTGCTCAAAGGCATTTTTCTTGGCTTCTTGCTGAGCGCTGCCTATGTCACTCAAACCATCGGGCTAGAAGCCAGCACGGCTGCAATCTCGGGTTTTCTAACCGGTCTCTATGTGGTAATCACACCGATACTTGGCTGGATTTTCGCCAAGAAAAAAGTGTCAGCTCGCATCACTCTGGGTGTAATTCTCGCCACTGCAGGGCTAGCTTTTATTTCGTACAGCGGTGGCGCGATTGAAGTTAGTCACCTGTGGCTGATCGCCTGCGCTCTGCTTTTCGCAGCTCACATCGTAGGTTTGAGCATCTTCAGCCCGAATCAAGATCCTTACGCTCTCACCGTGATTCAGTTAGCGGTTGTTGGCTTCACCACCCTGGCTCCTGCTCTGGCCGACGGTTACCAAATGCCACCAGATTTCTCGGTGTGGTTCGCAGTGCTCTTCACCGCATTGTTCTCTACTGCGCTCGCCTTCTTCATTCAAACCTGGGCACAGGGAATTATGGATGCTAGCCGCGTGAGCATCATCCTGACTACTGAAGTGCTCTTCACCGCGCTAATTGCAACGGTTTCTGGGCAAGAAGTTCTAGCTCCAAAAACCATCATCGGTGGCTTGCTCATGCTAGCCGCGATGCTGTGGGTTGAATGGCCAACCAAAGGCAAAACCAACTACTCTGAGCCGCTTCCGCACTAGCATTGGTGCATGCCTAAGCACATCCTCGCTATTGATGCCGGTACCACCGGAGTCACCGCGCTAATCATTGATGAGCAGGGTAAAACCGTTGGTAAGGGCTATCAGGAATTTGAGCAGCATTTCCCGCAACCTGGCTGGGTTGAGCATGACCCAGAGCAAATTTGGCAGGCCACTCTAGAAGCCACTAAAACCGCAATCGACCAGGCCAAGCAAGAGCCTGATTGCATCGGAATCACAAACCAGCGTGAAACCGTTGTGCTCTGGAACCGAGACGATCTGAAGGCGCCAACGCGAGCCATTGTTTGGCAAGATCGCAGAACCGCAAATCTTCTTGACGAAGCAAAATTTCAGAAGAACGCAGCTGCCGTTCAAGAAATCACTGGCCTAAAACTTGACCCTTATTTTTCGAGCAGCAAACTGCTCTGGATCAAAAGAAACCTTCCTGAGATTTGGAATCAAGTTGAAGCTGGCCGCGTGGCAGTTGGAACGGTCGATAGCTACCTGATTGCAAGGCTCACGGGCGGAAGAGCGCATGTCACTGATGCAAGCAATGCCAGCCGCACTCAGCTTTGTGACATCAGAACCGCCACCTGGCACCCGCAACTGCTTGAGCTTTTCGAAGTGCCAGAATCAGCGCTTCCGAAAATTGTTCCGAGCATCGGCGAAGTTGCAAAGACATATCCCTTTGCCTTTTTCAATCTCGAGATTCCGATTACTGGCATAGCCGGCGACCAGCAAGCAGCTCTATTTGGGCAGTTCGCCTTCGAACCAGGCGAAGCCAAATGCACCTATGGCACAGGCGCATTCCTATTGCAAAATACCGGTGAAGTTCTGGCCAACGCCAAAGACTATGGCCTTCTAAACACCATCGCTTGGCAAGCTCAAAACGGCAAGCTTACCTACGCAATTGAAGGCAGTGTATTCGTCGCCGGGGCTGCCGTGCAGTGGTTGAGAGATAATCTTCAAATCATCGAGAAGTCGAGCGACATCGAACCATTAGCAAGGCAGGTAGCTGATAGCGCTGGCGTGGTCTTTGTTCCTGCATTGGCTGGTCTCGGTGCTCCGCACTGGAACCCAATTGCAACCGGAACCATCACCGGAATCACGCGAGGTACGAATAAAGCACACCTAGCAAGGGCAACCCTCGAAGGCATCGCTTGGCAAGTCACCGAAGTTTTTGAAGCCATGGCCCAGTCCACAAAAACCAAGATCAGCAAACTCAAAGTCGACGGTGGTGCAAGCGCAAACCAACTGCTGCTCGAAATTCAAGCCACTCAACTCGACGCCGAAGTCTTGCGACCTAGAAACCTTGAGAGTACCTCGCTAGGAGCGGCTTATCTAGCAGGACTTGGCGCAGGCATTTTTGCGAGCCAAGAAGCGCTAAAGCAACTGAACCCGATTCAAACTGTGGTCTCGCCGAATCGAAAACTGAAACTTGATCGGGAAATCTGGAACTCGGCCGTAAGCAAGAGCTAGCTACTTTCTGAGTCGGCTTCCGTAGTTCTCGTTGTAGATGCGCACAGCCATGGCTCTGGCGTTAGAAGAACCCGCCTCAAGACCAAGAGCCTTGAAAGTGCGATTAGCTAGGTTTTCGACAGCTGAGATAGAAACTTTACGGATTAGGGAAATCTGCTGATTGGTTTTACCCTCGTGCATCAAATCTAAAAGTTCGAGTTGTGCTCGAGTGAGGTTTGCCAAAGGCCTGCCTACCAGGACATCGTGGCGAA
>JBJTOA010000128.1:0-10784 GCA_046074285.1 Micrococcales bacterium | reverse complement strand
ATGCTCTTGCCATCGACATAGAGCATTCCGCACTCGACTTCGCCGACCACTTCAGCCTTGCCATCGACTAGGTCGACAACGTAACCATCTTCGGTAATCAAAACGTTTTCAGCTGGCACACCGGTTTGCTCGGCAAGTTTGCCGTTAGCGATCAGGTGCCGGTATTCACCGTGCACTGGCATGGCATTCTTCGGTTTCAAGAGGTTGTAGCAGTACAGCAGCTCTCCCGCTGCCGCGTGACCAGAAACGTGCACCTTAGCGTTGGCCTTGTGAACCACGTTGGCACCAAGCTTGGTGAGCCCATCAATCACACGATAAACCGCATTCTCATTGCCAGGAATTAGCGAAGAAGCCAGGATGACGGTGTCACCCTCTCCGACCGTAATTGCGTGGTCGAGATTTGCCATGCGAGCCAAAACTGCCATTGGCTCTCCCTGCGAACCGGTGCACATGTAAACCAGCTCGTGGTCCGGGTAGCTCTGCGATTGCTTCTCGTCAATGAATACCCCGTCAGGCGCATTCAGGTGACCTAGTTCGGTAGCAATTGCCATGTTGCGAACCATGCTGCGACCGATGAGCACAACCTTGCGATTGTGTGCCACTGCTGCATCGACAACCTGCTGCACACGGTGAACGTGTGAGCTAAATGATGCGACGACAACTTTTTGCTTTGAGCGACCAATAATGCCGTCAAGCACTGGGCCAATATCTTTCTCAAGTGGAGTGAAGCCCGGAACATCAGCGTTGGTTGAGTCACACATGAACAGGTCGAGCCCAGCTTCACCGATGCGGGCAAAGGCGCGCAGATCTGTTAGGCGACCGTCAAGAGGCAGCTGGTCCATCTTGAAATCACCGGTGTGAAGCACGTTACCCGCCACGGTTTTGATGTGAACTGCAAGCGCATCAGGAATCGAGTGGTTCACCGCGATGAATTCAAGGTCGAAACCTGCCAGTTTCTCGCGGTCTCCCTCGCTTACCGTGCGCGTGTAAGCGGTAATCCTGTGCTCTTTGAGTTTTGCCTCAACAAATGCCAGAGTCAGTGAAGAACCGAGCAGCGGAATGTCTTCTTTCATACGAAGCAGGTATGGCACACCACCGATGTGATCCTCATGTCCGTGGGTAAGCACAATACCGACTACGTCATCCATTCGGTTTTTCAGATAGCCGAAGTCAGGCAGAATCAGGTCAACACCTGGCTGGTGCTCTTCTGGGAAAAGCACGCCGCAGTCAACCACAAGCAACTTGCCGTCGATTTCGAAGACCGTCATGTTTCGGCCAATTTCACCGATGCCACCGAGCGGGATGATTCGAAGCACGCCAGGCTTGAGAGGCGCTGGTGCAGGGAGGGTTGAAACCATTAGGTTCCTATCTGGTTGTGCCAGCCACCTTTGGCAGCGCGCCACCGGCAGCTGCATTGCGGTCTGGTCTGAAGTTCGAGAAGTTCAACCCTGGAACAACGCCAACCTTGTCGATGTCGTCTTCGATGCGAGCTGCCTCGGCATCTTCAGGACCAACAAGCGGCAGGCGCACCCGTGGGCTGTTAATCAAACCGAGGCCGTGCAGAATGTATTTCGCTGCTACGGTTCCCGGAACATGGGTCATGGCTGCACGAACCAGCGGCTCTAGTGCGTTGTGCACCTCAAGTGCGTGATTGAAATCGTTGCGGTTGGTGGCATCGATAATCTCGCGGTAGGCGTGCGGTGCGATGTTAGCCGTAACACCGATCAAGCCAGTGGCGCCAATCGAAAGGTGCGGCAAAACGTTTGAGTCATCGCCCGAGAAGTAAATCAAGTCTGTCTCGTTCATGATGCGTGAGGCTTGGGCGAGATCACCCTTAGCATCTTTCACAGCAACAATGTTCGGATGCTTAGCGGCCCGGTGGAAAGTGTCGTAAGAAATCGGAATTCCAGAGCGACCAGGAATGTCATACAAAATCACAGGCAGATCAGTTGCATCTGCAATCAAACGAAAGTGCGTTAGCACACCGGCTTGAGTTGGCTTGTTGTAGTAAGGGGTGACAATCATCACGCCGTCAGCCCCAGCCTTTTCAGAAGCCTTGTAAAGCTGCATAGCGTGAGCGGTTTCGTTTGAGCCACCGCCGGTAATAATCTTGGCGCGACCAGAAGCAACAGCCTTGCCAACCTCAACCAGCTTCAACTTTTCAGGGTCGGTCAGCGTGCTGGTCTCACCGGTGGTACCGGTCACGACCACACCGTCAGCACCGTTTGAAATGACATAGTCGATGTGACGCTCGGTGGCATCCCAGTCAACTTCACCATCAGCCGTCATCGGCGTAACGAGTGCGACCAAGTTTTGGCCGAATAAGTCTTTTTGCTTCTGTGACATGCCTATAAGACTATCGGTTGGCGTCAGGGCAGCGCCAAATGGGTTAGCCTGACCCTATGCGCCTAATGACGTTCGTGGCCGATGCCATCGCTGGCATCACGGTCGCAATAGTCGCACTTCCGCTAGCCATAGCCTTCGGCATTTCATCAGGGATGGGCGCCGAGGCCGGTATCACCACTGCAATCATCGCTGGCTTTGTCGCTGCCGTTTTTGGTGGCAGTAACTATCAAGTTTCAGGCCCAACCGGTGCCATGGTTGTCGTGCTCGCTCCCCTGGTTGCCACCGACGGAAAAGCCGCGGTTCTGTTTGTTGGGTTCGGAGCAGGCTTGATTTTGATAATCGCTAGCATTCTGAAAATCGGACACCACGTTCACAAACTGCCAACCTCGCTGGTCGAAGGTTTCACCGCAGGCATTGCAGTTGTGATTGCCATGTCACAGTTACCCGAATTGAGCGAATCAACCGCCGCACTTGTAACTGGTCTCGTCACAGCACTTGGCATTTATCTGGCAGCGCATTTCTTGCCGAAACTTCCCACGAGTCTGGCTGCGGTAATTATTGTTACGGTCATTAACCAATTCGGTCTCAACCTAAAAACTGTCGGTGACCTACCTACCAACCTCTTCAACTTTGACCTCGGCTTTTTTAACCAAAGCAATTATTTGAATCTTGTGATTCCGATATTTTCGGTTGCAGCCTTAGCAGCGCTAGAAAGTTTGCTATCAGCCCGAGTTGCAGACCGCATGGCTGCAAATGGCAGTGAGCATAATGCCGACAAAGAACTTCGCGGGCAGGGTCTTGCGAATCTTGCCAGCACTCTCTTTGGCGGAATGCCTGCAACCGCTGCACTGGCTAGAACTGCGGTGAATGTTCGATCAGGCGCCAAAACCAGGGCTGCAGCTGCCATTCATGCCGTGGTTTTGGCTGTGGTGGTTTTGGCATTCGCTCCGTTGTTCAGCCAAATTCCGTTAGCAGCGCTCGCAGGAGTATTGGTCGCGACCGCGGCACACATGATCAAGCCAAGTGAGCTATTGAAAACCGCCAAGGCATCGCCGCTTGATGCCATCGTGCTTGTGATCACGCTGTTAGCCACAATCTTCACTAACCTCACCACCGCAGTAATCATCGGCGGGATCATCTGGTTTGCTCTTCGTAAAACTCGGCTTAAAACAACTGAACCCCCAGTTGACCAAGATGAAACACTTGGCGACTGAGGGTTCAGTTCTTAAAACTTACGGTGCTACGCGACCGTTCTTGTTGAATGCATCGTAGGTGTATGGCATCTTCTCGGCGAAGAATTCTTCCATCTTCTCGGCGCACATTTCGATTTCGCGCTGTGGGAATGAAGGGAAGTGAGTGCCTTCGCGGCTGGTTCGCAGTGACAAGAAGTTCATCAGTGCACGAGCGTTCATAGTCACATACATCGATGAGTAGATGTTCAGTGGAAGAACGATACGTGCTACTTCACGAGCAACGCCTGCTTCAAGCATGCGCTTATAAGACTCATAAGCGTTTGCCGATGCAGTTCGGGCTTCTTGCTCAACCAGAGCTATCTGCTCAGCAGAACCAGGGATGAATTCGTAGTGACCGGTCTTGCCAATCTGAACGAGGTTTCGCTCTGGTGCTGGCACATAGAAAACTGGGTTTAGTTCGCGGTAACGACCTGATTCTTCGTTGTAAGAAGCGATGCGGTGACGCATAAACTCGCGGAATACGAAGATTGGGGCCTGCACATAGAAGGTGAATGAGTTGTGCTCGAACGGTGAACCGTGACGGTCACGCATTAGGTAGTTGATCAGACCTTGGTCGCGCTTGGCAGCTTCATCGCCGCTCAGTGCACTCTCGAGAGTTTGCTCGCCCTGGGTTGAAACACGAGCCGCAAAAAGCACATCGGCATCCTGAGCTGCGCTACGCACCAGCTCAACTGTTACATCACTTCTATAAATAACGTCAGACACCCCTTCAGCCTACCGCCGAGAATGTTGCGGATTGTTTCAAAGCCCATGTGTCGCCTAATTTAAGGCCTTAACCTTATAGATATGCCTCAAGATATTCGCCTATACGTGCTTTTAGCAGTCGTGCTAGTTGCCGTGCTTGGCGGTGTCTTTTATCGGCTCACCACTGGAAAAGCTAAGCAGGTTGCCGGTGGCATTCGAGTCGATTTGAAAGAGCTAAACGCAATCAAAGATGGTCAGGTTTTCGAAGCTTTCGATCGCAAGATTACCTTTTTGCAGTTTTCAAGCCAGTACTGCACGCAGTGCCCGGGAACCGCGCGCCTGCTTGGTGAGCTTGAAGTTGCCGACCCGAGTGTTCGTCACATCGAAGTTGACATCACCGAGCGCCTTGACCTTGCAAAAAAATACAATGTTTTGCAAACCCCAACCACCCTGGTGCTTGACCGAAAAGGCTTTGTCAAAAGTCGCATCGGTGGAGCACCAAAACAACAAACCCTTGAAGCAGAGATTGGAACATTCGAAATCTAATGGCTACCCAAATTGACCCACGCGGCCCGCGCTTTGGCGCAGCAGTAACCAACGTATTCAGCATCATCCTGTTATGGCTAGGCCTAGACACCAGCGCAGCAGCTCAGAGCTTCGCACTGATCATCTTGAGCATCGTTACCGCGCTCTTCTTGATCGGTGCCGTGTTCGGCAACAACCGTCACCCATACGGTTTGATTTTCAAGAAGCTTGTGCGACCTCTTCTACCAGCACCTAAAGAGCTTGAAGATTCTCGCCCACCACAGTTTGCCCAGTTTGTCGGGCTGGTTGTTTCAGGCGCAGGTCTAGCACTTTACTTCGCCCAGGTGCCATACGGTATCGCAATCGCAGCCGGTGCTTTGCTGATCGCAACCACCCTGCAGGCCTACTTCGGCTACTGCCTCGGTTGCCAGATATACCTAGCTTTCAAGCGACTAGGTAAGTAAGAACTAAATAAAAAAGCCCCTCTTTTTTTGGAGGGGCTTTTTTATGTCCAACTATTTAACTTTTGCTGTGGAGTTGGTGTAGACCTTTGCCGAACCTGCAGTATTAGCAGCGGTAATCTCGGCGATTAGGTACTTGCCTCGATCTGACCTTGTTGGCTTATAACTAAACGAGGTCGCCGAAGCAATCACATTGCAGCCGCTTGGCAAGGTCTTTACCTGGGCAGCCTGCTGGGCATCGCAACTAAACCAGCGGTAAGTGAAAGTTTGCGTATTTTCACCAGAGTCGTCTTCCCAGTTGCCAACATTTGCAGTCAAGTTCTTGCCAACCTTTGCGCTGGCACCTAGAGCAGAAACAATGGTTTGAATCGGGGTTGCCAAACCTCTGGTTGCGGTGATGAGGTATCGCTTTTCAGAACCGTTGTCAGAAAGCACGATAAAACTCGTGCCTTCTGGTACACGCATGTCATCTGGCCAGTAGAGCACACCGTTTAGGTAGGCAGCTTTGTCTTGGTAGTGCGTATCTGGCGCAAAGGTTTCAAAGTCTGACTCGCGATAAATCCAAACGTCGTAATACGGTGACTTTCGCAAACTGCTGTTTGCATCGAGCACTACATCCTCAACCACGCCACTTTCATCAGCGTGCAGAATCGGCAAGGTTGCTGTGATCCACGAGTGAGCTTCGAGCAAATTGCTGTAAGCGTGCAACCACTCTGAATTCATGGCTTTATCGTGTTGCTCGACGAAAATGTCAGGAATGATGTTCGAGTGTCCCGAGTAGTCAAGTGTGATGTTTCCCAGGTCAGCATAAGTCAGGCTTCTCAAGGCAATCGAGTCTTCGAATGTTGTTGTGTTTCCTAAGAATGTGTACTGGTTGGTGTTCGCGTAAAGCGACACTCCGCTAGCCACGAAGATGAATCGGCAGATGCTGTCATCACGCAATCCATCTAAAGCGAACACGCCACTCGAGTCAGACTTACCGATCGAATAGGCGCCATCCTCGCAAACTGCGATTACAGAAACATCGCTCAGTGGATTGGCGAGTGAATCTACTAGCGTTCCAGTTACCTGAGCTGCAATTGGCTTGAATGCGCTGTCATCGACTTCAGGCATCGGTGAAAGCGTGATGTTCTGACCCGAAATCGCGGTGATGTTTGCAGCCGGCTTTGAGTAGTTTCCGTAAACGGATGCCTTAACTGTGTAGTTGCCAGCTTCTAAACAGACGCTCGGGGTACTGAACTTGCCTCGGTTTGTCGAGTTGATCACGGTTGCACCAGCTGCTTGCCCTAGAGCATTTTCAAACTGCAGGTAGAAAGTGCTCGAACGAGCGTAAGAACCGACAACCTGAGAACCTAGTTTGAGCGCAAGTTCAGGGCCAGCCTGAGTGCCGGCATCACCATAAGCCACGGCGAAAGCAGCATTCGCACCAAAGTAACTTTGCATTGCGGCTGCGCTAGCGCTGTAGTGGGTTTGCGCAGGCATGCAACCAGTCGCAGGTAGCTTCTGGTGAATCACGTCAATGATGTATGAGCCCTCAGGCACCTGTGCTGAGTATTGGTAGTTTCGGTCATTCACGCGAGTGACAGTGGCCTCTACGCGATCTGGATACCCGTAGGTATCTAACTTTTGCCAACCGCTGGTTGATTCAAGAGTGTCGAAACTTTGGGCTGGGTAAAAGAGCACCGCAGGGTTAGAACGTGAAGACTTGGTTGACAGAGCTGGGAAGTTAAGTGCTCCGGTTACCGTAACCAGTTTGTGGCTCGGAACCACAACATCGACAACCTGGGTATCGCCTGCAACTAGAGCTACCGGCACTGTCTTGGTGATTGACCAAGCGTTATCGCACCTGATGGTGACAGATATCTCAGTTGTGCTCAGCGGCAAATAGCCCTGTTGGCTTAGCGCACAGCCGGTAGATGTTGCGCCGGCAGCTGGTCGTGCACTGTATTTGCCAACCGTTGAGTTCAGGTCATATGAGCTATTTGAAACCGCGATGTATCGCTCGTTGTCATCGATCGTGCACTGAGCTAAGTCAAGGCTCCTGTCAGTGTCAGCATCCTTGATAACTGTGATGACATATTTGCCCGGTGCCATGGGCGCACTGTATGAGCCATCAGAACCAATTTGAATTGGGGTGTTGTCGCGTGCCGAGTTAATTGTCGGCGAAAAGCTCAGAACTGCAGTTTTACAAGCGGCGTAACTGAAGTTGACTTTGCCGCCGATTGTGACCATTGGGCGATCAAAATCTAGCGTGATATTTTTTGGATACCCGGCGTAAACCTCGTAAGGCACGTTGAGCTCTGTTTCACCGCTCACATAACTGTCGCACTGCAGAGAAACGCTTAGAACCGAGTTGAAATACTTTGCGCCACTGTCGACATATAGGTCGGCTTCTGGAACAGTTAGCGTTTCGCCCTCGTTGGTCATCACTTCGCAACCGGTGGCAATCTGCTGGTCAGTCAACAATGTTGTGATGTGCAACTTGGCAGCGAAACTAGTCAAGTCATAGGTATAGAAACGGTTCGTTGCTAGGGTTCTAGGCATTTTAAATTCGCCACTCACCCGGCAAGGGCTGCCGTTCAGTGAAGCAGTTTGATTGTGATTCAAAACCGCATAGCTCTCATAGCTATAGTTACCGGCGATTACTTCAGTGAGTGTGCCAGATGTTTCAATCTCAAGCACGTCTTCATCAAGCAAACGAATCTTGCCATCGCTAGAAATGCAACCTGAACCGTAGGCTGCCGGCCAAGTTACCGAACCCTTTACTTTGCCAAGTCTCATACTGCGAAGATTGATGCTCGCCGTGGCATGCGTATCATCGGTGAAGTTGACGTTAAATCCACTGATTACATACGTGCCTTTACCCGAGCAGGTTGCGGTGAACTTTGCAGTTTGAGTTCCGGTGAGAAAACTATTTAGATCTACCGTTTGCTTATTGGTGACCAAGCCACAGTTCTCGCCATTAAACCCTTTGAAACTGGTGACCGTAATCTCAAGGTTTTGACTGATTGCTCGGGCGGGAGCCACTAGCCCCCAAACGCTCAAAATAACTGCTAGAAAGACAGCCAATGACCGCTTCATGAAACCCTCCCAATATTCAACTTGCCTATTGAATCCTAGGGTTCAGGTTGGGAAAAGCGCAGGTTTTGGCGATATTCCTAAGCTTGAAGTTTGATCGCCTTGCGCATGCAGGCTCTTGCTCGCTTGCGATCTCCGCAGGCATCATAGGCAAGCGCAAGATTGAACCAAGAGTGGTAGTCATCTTCGTGGCCTTGCGATTCTTCTTTGATGCGGTCAAAGACCTTTAGCGCGTTGGCCTTCACTGGGCGGCCTGATGGGGTGGTTTCAAAATCGAGGTTTGGCCACTTGCCTTCATCCTGAATTTTCTTTGCGAGTTTTTCAGCTCGGATGCCGAAACGCACTTCAACTGCGATTCCCCAGATGCCAAGTAGCGGGATGAAAATCAAGAAGGTTCCCATGGCGATGCCGATTGGGCTGCTGCTTTGAAAGAGAGCAACGGTTTGAGCGCCGAGCGTGATCGCATAAAGTGCGAGCAGCATGAGGGTGAAAAGAACGGTGAACTTTGTCATTAGAGACCGAGCACAGCTTGCAGACCAACGGTCAAGCCGTTTGCTTTTGCTGCAAATTGAATGGTGCTGATCATGCCGTTTACGTAGGCATTGATTGATGAAACTTCGTGGCTCAGGGTTAGCATCTCGTTGCTGCCTGCAAGGTTTACCTCTTGCTTTGTGACGCCGTTATGAAGTCGAAGACTGTGAACTGGAACACCGGCGACAATCTGGCCGCGAGCTGGTTGACCAACACCAGGGACCAGAGGGGTTTCTCCCCTAGCTTCAGCGATAAGTTCTGCGGTGCGAACTGCAGTGCCGCTTGGTGAATCGATTTTGCCGGCGTGATGAGTTTCAACGATTTCTATGTTTTCAAAGTACTTAGCTGACTCAGCAGCAAACTTGGTGGCAAGTGCAGAGCCGATTGAAAAGTTCGGCACGATGGTCACACTGGCTTTAGAGCCCTGAAGTTTTTTATCGACAGCAGCCAGCGCGGTTGCGCTCCAGCCCGAGGTTCCGACCACGATGTTCATATCATTCGCAATCGCAAAGTCGACAACTTTTTCACTTACTTCGAACTTGGTTACTTCGAAGATGACATCTGCGCCGAGAACTTCTTTGAGGTCGCTCTTTGAATCGAGGGCTGAATGCAGCCTGAAGTGCTGCGATGCTTCGATTAGCTCGAGGGCGAGTGTGCCCATGCGGCCTGAGGCGCCAACTACAGCAACTGAGATTGTCATGCCTTAAGCCTAAATGCCTTTGAAGGCAGAATCTTTTACATCACCGACTGCAACGATCGATCGTTCGCGTGAAAGCAGGTCGGCAGCAAGGTTCTTGACATCGTTGATTGTTACGCTCGCGAAGTTTTTTAGCGTGTTGTCGAGGCTGATGAACTCGCCTGATACAACTTCGCTGGTAAGCAGTCGGCTCATACGAGCCTGAGTGCTTTCGTACTTAAGTGCTAGACCACCAGAGATGTTTCCGATCGCCAGATCAAGTTCAGCCTGGGTGATGCCGTTGGCAGCTACCTCGCTGAAGATATCGAGCATCAACTTGGTGACCTCGTTGGTTTTCGCCGGTGAGCATCCTGCGTAAAGGCCGAATACACCTGCGTCTGAGTAGGGCTGGTTGAAAGAGTAGACGCTGTAAGCGAGACCGCGCTTTTCACGAATTTCTTGAAAGAGCCTTGAGCTCATTCCCCCGCCGAGCACGGTGTTCAAAATTCCCATCGCGTAGCGGCGAGGGTCATCGGCGATAGTGCCCTGAAAACCAACCAGAATGTTTGCCTGAGCGATAGGTCGGTGCTCGATAAGCAATTCATCGCCGCGGGAAATCTTGGCTGGAGTGGTGATTCTTCGCTCAACCGGCTTGGCAGGCTTGGTTAGATCCCAGCCGGCTTCGCTTAGCGCTTTTTCAACCAGTTCAATAACTTGGTTGTGATCAACCCCACCGGCAGCTGCAATAACTAAATCTTGCGGGCGGTAGTTTGCCTGGTAGTGATCCCATACCGCATTGCGACTAACTGCCTTGATGGTCTCTGGGGTGCCACCGATTGGGCGGCCAAGTTCGTGAGCGCCGAGAACTGCTTCAAAGAATTTTTCGTGAGCCACGTCTTGCGGGTCGTCATCGTTCATTGCTAATTCTTCAAGAATGACCGTGCGTTCGTTTTCAAACTCGACAGGGTCGATGAGACTCGAAGTGAGCATGTCACCGATTACGTCAATCGCGAGCGGAACAGCTTTGTCTTGCACGCGAGCGTAGTAGCTGGTGTGCTCTTTGCCAGTAGCGGCGTTTGAAGAACCACCGACTGAGTCGAAGGCAACCGCGATGTCTAGCGCGGTGCGCTTCTTAGTGCCCTTGAACAGCAGGTGCTCGAGAAAGTGAGTGCTGCCGAAGTGATTGTTGGTTTCGTCTCGCGAACCAACGGCTACCGAGAATGAAACGCT
>JBJTOA010000127.1:0-6081 GCA_046074285.1 Micrococcales bacterium | reverse complement strand
TTGAACAGCAGCCGATGCATTGACAATTCCAACTCCGCATTCGAAATAGGTTGGCGAAAGTTGCACCGAGCACGGGCCTGAAACAAACGGTGTGGCTGTGAGATTTAGCAGATCGACAGCAGATTCAATTTCAAGTGTTGGGTCAACCGAAACCATCATCGCCACCACGCCAGCAACCACAGGCGCTGCAAAGCTGGTTCCTTCATTTATGCCTAGCGACCACTCGTCAGTTGGCGAGGTTGTCCCCGTGTTTAGGGTCACAGTTATACAAGAAGCTTGATCGCACAAGCCACCCGCGCCAAAACTTGAATCTCCACCGGGGGCAGAAATATCTATGCCCGAGTAATCAGAGGTGCCACTACCGAGGTTTGAATACCAAGTTCTGGTTCCAGTCTTTCCAGTAGCCCCGACGTTGATAGTTCCGTAACAGTTGCCCGGATACGAACTGATTGCTCTCATGTAGCGGTAGCCGTAATTCCCGGCTGCAGTAGTGAAAATCACGCCTTTATCTCTTGCGGCCACAATTGCATCTTGGGTATAGGTGAGCTGATTGCGAAACTTTTGGGCAGTGGTTAGTTGGGTAGGGCTAGGCGACGGGCTCGGATTTGCCAAGTCATACGAGTCACAGGCTTGCACGCCAGAGGTACCCATTGAGAGGTTGATTACTTTCGCAGGGTGCAGATTAAGTGGGTAGCCAGGTATCTGAACGCCTGCAGCCCAGTTGATTGCCGCGGTGATTTCAGAAGTTGAACCTCCGGTGGGCCCTAGTGCCCTAACAGCGAGTAATTTGACTCGAGGTGCAACTCCAATGCTGCTGTTGGCATCCAGAATGGTGGACGTAAGTGCATTAGGTGAAAAGTTTGTGTAACCAGCAAGTACGCTGCCAACTTGAGTTCCATGCCAGCTGCTGTCATCGGTCACCAAGGTGTCAGGGTCAGTGTAGTAATCACCGGGATCGCTAGGGTCGTTGTCTGCGCCGTTGCCATCATTCGACGGGCTCTTAGCCGTATTATCTAGAAAGTCGTAACCGTAAAAGTGGTTATTCGCGTAGTCCCACCAAGCGTTTGCCTTCAAAACTGGTGCGTTGGTGAAACCGGTGTCGATTACTGCCACGGTGACCGTATTGGCGCCGCCTTGAGATAGAGCCCACGCAGTTTTTACGTTGATGCCTTTATTCCCAGTGAGGTACCAAAGACTTTGGTATCCGAAGTTTTCAGACGAAACGTTGGTTGCGGTTTCAGCCACGCTATTGATGGCATACACCTTGGCGTAATAGTTGCCGAGCGGCAGCTGATCTTTAGTGCAATAAGTTGCTGCGGTCGGCAGGCATGAACCGACGAACAAATCGTTGCTGCTGTTGTAGACATCCATGCGGTAGGTGACAGTGCTTGCTCCTCCGCGTTCGATAACGCTGGTCAGTGGGAACCACTGTACGCTCACCGAAGTAGTGTTGGTGAACCTAGAACTTGATATCAACTTCACCGCAAATGGTTGCACGGTTGCGCGGCCAGAAACGTTTGACGTGTAGTTCGAATAGCGAGTGCTTGAGTACTTGACTCGAACTTTGAAGTAGTAGCGGGTGCCCGGAATCAGCCCGCCGATCTTCACCGATGGTTTGTAACTCGAACTTGTAACCGAGGCATACTTCCATGGCCCATATTTGCCAGTCGAGTAAGCAACCTGATAGCGCTTCGCAGTAGAAGTTGGTCTAGTCCAGGTGACTTTGATTTTGCCGTCGGCAGGGTCGCCAGCTTCATAGCCGTTGGCAAGTTTGATTGAAGAAGTTGAAGGTGCGATCCCCCAGGTTTTGACTGGGATGAACTTTGCTGCTGGTTGGGCTCGGGCAGCTTCAACCTTGAAGTCGAAGGCGATAGAGAGAACTCCAGGTGATGCCATAGCAGCGTTCACCGCAGCAAGTACTTGTGCTTTGGCAGGAGCCTCAACACCGTAAGAGTATGAGTACCAACCGAGACCGATAGCTTTTGGTTCAGCGAGTGCAAGCAGTGGCGAAGCAGCAACCGCAGCTTCGAATGCGGCCTCAGATTGCGAAGATTCTTGGTCGCCCTCGTTGAACTCTAAGAGGAAGCCGAGTGACTGATCTGGTACTTGAAACGAGCTAGGAATCGTGCCGACTGAGGCAGTTGCAGAAGGAATAAAGGTATAACTAGCGACCGCTAAAACCAAAGCGGTAATCAGCGCCAGTGCCGTCTTGAAAAAGTTCCCTCTCACTTTTCTAAGATTACCGAGTCAAACCTACGAATTTGCTGGGAACGCTACTTGAGGCTGCGTTGTAGCAGTGTCACGCCCAGCCAGCGATTGAACTTGAAACCAACCTTGCCGAGATGCCCCTGGTGCTTGAATCCGGCATTTTCGTGAATCTTGATTGACGGCTCAGCACCCTTGTCACTTATCACTGCAACGATCTCGCGAACTCCAGCGGCTTTGCAAGCATCGATTAGCTTTTCGAGAAGCGTGGTACCAATGCGCTTACCAGTTGCTGCAGGGCGAAGGTAAATGCTGTCTTCAACGGTTCGCTTGTAGGCAGCTTTAGCGCGCCAAGGTGCAACATAGGCGAATCCAAGAATTTGCTGGTCTGATCCTTCAACGACAATGAACGGAAGGTTCAGCCCCTTGATCCAGCGGTACTTTTCTAGCCAGGCTGAGATCGTCATCGGTTCTAGGTCAAAAGTTACAACTGAATTCTTGATGTAGTAGTTGTAAATCTCGAGCACCTGAAGCATGTCGGTTTCAACCGCATCACGGTAAATCAGCGGGGCAGGTTCAGCTTGTGGTTGAGCCTTGGCTTTACGAGCAAGGCGCCAGCGGGATTCAGAATCTAGAGGCATTTGCTACCAATCTATCGGTGAATGCCCAAGACTTTGAAGCGCTTCATTAGCTCGCGAAAATGGTTTGCTGCCGAGAAAACCGCGATGCGCCGAAAGTGGGCTGGGATGAGCCGAGGAAACAATGCTGGTTTGTGAATTGGAAACTCTATTGGCGAGGTCATTTGCTGGTTTACCCCACGCCAAAATCACGACTGGTTGGTGTGCTGTCAGATAGCTGAGGGCCGCTTCGGTGAAGGCCTGCCATCCTATTTTGGAATGCGCATTTGGTCGATTTTCTAGGGTGGTCAAGCAGGTGTTCAGCAACCAGACGCCTTGGCTTCGCCAGTGTGAAAGTTCTGGGTCGCTTAGGCTCACGCCGAGATCTGATTTGAGTTCTCTTTCAATATTTTTCAAGGATGCCGGCAGTTTGGTGCTTTGGCTAACCGCAAAGGCGTGCCCGATGGCCGCCCCCGCTGTTGGGTAAGGATCTTGGCCAAGAATGACAACTTTGGTTTGGCTCGGGTCTGCCTCGAAAGCAGCCATTACCCATTTCTTTTCTGGCGAAAGTTCTTCGAGCTTTGCCAGTTCGGCTTCGAAGTTGGTAAGCGCAATTTTGTGGCCGGCAAGGGCTGATTGCCAGGTTGGGTGCATCTGCTCGAACCACATGAAATAAAAGGTACTTCATGGTGTTAAGGTGAAAACTATGTCGACCGATATTTCTGCCCTAGTTACCGAAGCCGGCCTCTTGCAGGCCGATCTAGTAAAGCTTCGCCGCGAGCTTCACCAAATTCCAGAATTCGGTTTGAACCTGCCCAACACGGTTGACCGCGTGATTGCCGAGGTTGCACAATACGGTGAAATTTCAGTAGACCGCGAAATTTCGGCAGTGACCTTGCTCATCAAGGGTGGCAAGCCAGGGCCAGTTGTTTTGCTTCGTGCAGACATGGACGCCCTAGCTGTTCAAGAGGCAACCGGTCTCGACTTTGCTTCGACCAATGGCTATATGCACGCCTGCGGTCACGACCTGCACATCTCAATGGGAGTTGGAGCAGTGCGCCTGGTTCATGCGCATCGAGAACAGCTTGCCGGTTCGGTTTTATTTTGGTTTCAGCCAGGTGAAGAGGGTCACGGTGGTGCTGACCTTATGATCGAGCGCAACATGCACTTGGTTGAGCGTGAGGTGCCGATTGCGGCCTATGGTTTGCACGTCTTCTCGGGAATGCCAAAAGGTGTTTTCTTGACCAAGTCAGGCCCGCTTATGGCGTCTGCTGGCGATGCTCTCGTTACCTTCAAGGGTCGTGGCGGTCACGGTTCAATGCCCTGGCTTTCTAAAGACCCGATCAGCGTGATGGTTGAAGCAATCTCACAAATGCAAACCATGATTAGCAAGCGCTTTTCGCCTTTTGATCCTGTGATTGTGAACGTCGGATGGGTGAAGGCTGGCGACACCCACACTACGAATGTGACCCCTGAGGTTGCTAGCTTCGGCGCCACCGTGCGCACTTTCAGTGATGAGAACTTCACGCGCATCCGCGAAGAATTGCGCAGGCTATTCAGTTCGATTGCCGAAGGCTACGGTCTAGAAGTTGAGTTGGAGTACACCCCTGCCAGTCAAGTCGTAATAAATACGGCACCAGAAGTTGCCAGAGCCGAATCTATGGTGAAGCAGACATTTGGCGAACAGCGTTGGGTCACTCTCGAGCACCCAATTCCTGGTGGCGAAGACTTTGCCAGCGTGCTAAAAGAAATGCCTGGCGCATTCATTTTCTTAGGTGCCTGCCCACCCGGGGTTGACCACAACACTGCTCCGAGCAATCACTCGAACCACGCGGTTTATGACGATGGCGTATTGAGCGAGGGTGCGGCTTTACTCGCCGGCCTAGCTCTTGATATTCTTAGCTAGTACTTTTATTACGGTCTGTTTCAGGGCCGTTTGCAGTAAAAACTAACCAGACCTAACTTTGACTTACCACTTTGTTTTAACCAGAAAGAAACCATCATGAGCAACGACCCTTCACAATGGGGATTTGACACCGTTCAGATTCACGCCGGTGCAAAGCCAGACCCTGCCACCAACTCACGCGCTACCCCGATCTACCAGACCACCGCTTACGTTTTCAACTCTAGCGAGCACGCTAAAAACCTATTCGGTCTAGCTGAATTCGGTAACATCTACACCCGCATCATGAACCCAACTCAAGATGTAGCAGAGCAGCGCATTGCAGCTCTCGAGGGTGGAACCGCAGCATTGCTTCTAGCTTCTGGCCAGGCAGCTGAAACCTTTGCAGTTTTGAACATTGCTCAGGCCGGCGACCACATCGTTTCTTCATCAACCATCTACGGTGGTACCTACAACCTGTTCAAGTACACCTTGGCAAAGCTCGGCATCGAGACCACCTTTGTTGAGAACCAGGATGACCTAGCCGAGTGGCAGGCAGCTGTTCGCCCGAACACCAAGCTCTTCTTTGCTGAGACCATCGGAAACCCTAAGGTGAGCATCCTTGACATCGAAGGTGTTGCAGGCGTAGCTCACAAGAACGGTGTTCCACTGATCGTTGACAATACTGTTGCTAGCCCTTACCTAATCAAGCCACTTGAGCACGGAGCCGACATTGTGCTTCACTCAGCGACCAAGTTCCTCGGCGGTCACGGTACCGTTGTCGGCGGTGTAATTGTTGACGGTGGAAAGTTTGCTTGGAGCAAGAGCGACAAGTTCCCAGGCTTGACCGAGCCAGACCCTTCATACCACGGCGTGAACTACACCGCTGCTCTTGGTGACGGCATTGCCTACATCATCAAGGCTCGCGTTCAGTTGCTTCGCGACATCGGTGCTTCGATTGCTCCTGCTAGCGCGTTCCAGTTGCTTCAGGGTATTGAAACCCTTAGCCTTCGCGTTCAGCGTCACATTGAAAATGCCCAGAAGGTTGCTGAGTTCCTAGCTAAGCACCCACAGGTTGAGAGCGTGAACTACGCAGGTCTACCTACCTCACCTTGGCACGCAGCTGCCAAGAAGTACTCACCTAAGGGTGCCGGTGCAATCGTTTCATTCGAACTCAAGGGTGGCGTAACCGCTGGCGCCAAGTTCGTAGATGCACTGTCACTATTTAGCCACGTAGCGAATATCGGTGACGTTCGTTCGCTAGTGATTCACCCAGCTTCGACTACACACTCACAGCTCACCCCAGAGCAGCAACTAACCGCAGGTGTAACCCCAGGTCTAGTTCGACTCTCGGTTGGTCTTGAGTCAATCGAAGAC
>JBJTOA010000126.1:0-2699 GCA_046074285.1 Micrococcales bacterium | reverse complement strand
AAATTGGGTCTAATCGCACCTTGGGCAATCGTTTTGCTTCTGAGCAGAAGGCGAGAAAACTTAGGTATTTATAACTCGCCCACCGGACTATTGGTTTTATGCGGTGGGCTCGCGGTCTGTTTGATTGCGTATTTCATGATTCAGATTCTGGGTGCTGAACTGAAGGCGAAGCGAGTGTTCGAAGATGCCAAATAACTCACTTGAAAATCGCCTGTTTCCCAAAGAACAGCCAAAGTTCAGACCGGTTCGAGTTAAACGACCCAAAGCTTTCGACCCCATGCTTCTCGAGCTACCGCAGATTCTCGATTGGCTGGCCTTGGCTACCGCAAATGGATTATCGATTTATCAAGCGCTCTGGCAGGTCTCAACTCAAGCCAACGGTCAAGTTGCAAAGCAACTTGCGAAAGTCTGTAAAGGGCTGGAATACGGTGAGAGTCTCGAAAGTGCACTTACCCAGATGCGAGATTCATCTGGTTCAGCATCAGTGCAGGAATTTTGCAACAGATTAATTTTGACGATGCAACGCGGAACACCGGTCGCAGCTCAATTGCGAGCGCTTGCCAAATCTAGTCGCGCGCAACTGCGAAATCAGTTGTTGGCAAGGGCAGGAGCTAATGAGATCAAGTTGCTGCTGCCACTGGTTTTTATGATTTTGCCGATCACGGTTTGGTTTGCAGTTTTTCCGAGTTTGCAACTGTTGCAACTCGGTATCTAAGAAAGGAAGAAAAATGAAAGACGAACGCGGAGACGTGCCAGGTTGGGTTCTCATCACCCTAATGACAGCTGGAATGGTGGTTTTGCTCTGGTCTGTGGCAGCCCCAGCACTCACCGGCATCCTGAATCAAGCATTGAACAAAGTTGCAACCTTCTAACGAGCGCGGTTCAGCGCCAGTCGAATTTTTGCTGCTTGGCTTGCCCATGGTTTTAATCGCGCTTTTGGTGGCGCAGGTTATGTTGCTCGGGCATCAACGCGAAGTGCTACAGGATGCCGCTATCGAAGCTGCAGCCTTTGGTGCACTGGCTGACCAGAGCGCCTCGGCCGCGATTGACAGGGCAAGCGACTTAGCCCCGAATGCGCAAAGCCAGGTTGAAGTTCTTGAATCGAAAATACTTAAGGTCACATTGCGCGAGCAAAACCTAGTGGCAATCGAGGTGTATGGCTATGCGGTTCTCGAAAATCAGCGATGAAAGAGGCTCGGCTGCTATCGACTTCATTGCATTTGGCCTGCTCGGTTCAACCGCAATCCTGGTCGCGAATCTAATGGTTACCTCTGCGCAGCACGATCAGTTCATTGCTCAGCAGGCAGCTAAACAGATAGCAAGAAACTTGACTCTTGGCTCGGGTGACGCAGCTCAGCTAACCAGGTTGATTCAAAACACCTACCAGTTCTCAGCCGGTCAACTAAGTTACAAAATTGAATGCACTCCAGCTTGCGAGAGGCCAAGCGAGATTGCGCCAGGGTCTGTCATTGAAGTAACCAGCAACTTTAGAGGCGCAACTTCGATTTATCGCATGAGGGCAAACCGGTGAGCGACGAGCGGGGTTCACTGACAGTGTTGGGGCTGTTTGTGACTCTGGGTATATTGCTGACTGCTGCAGTTACCTTGAATGCCAGCACACTTTATCTTCAGCAGCGACAGGTTCAGAATCTGAGTGATGCCCTAGCTCTCGACTTGGCTGACCTGCAACTTTCAAGGGCAGTAACTTTTGCCGATGCTCAAGCTGAGTTGACACTGCTAGACACAACCGAGCGAGTGACAGTTATCAAAACAGTCTCGTTTGACGCACCCAAAGTTAGCGTTGTGCTGTGTCAGAATCCCGAATCGCTTTTTGAATTGAGAGGCTTGCTTGCGCTGACTGAGTCAAGCGTGTGCACCAAGTCAGTGGCTACCGCAAACTAGCGAATGCCGAACTTCGGAAGGTAGTGCCAAAGCCCAAACGCGCCACCAATGCTCACGATGCCAACGACAACGAAGGCTACCGGTAGTGAGAAAGCTGCTGTCAAGGCAGAAACCGCTAGGGGTGAGGCAGCACCCCCGGCATCACACATCATCCTGAACGCTGCTAGGAATTCATTTCTGCCATCCTTAGGAGCCAGGTCGGCTCCGAGGGTCAGGATGATGCCGCTGCTCAAGGCATTAGCAATAGAGAGGCAGACTGCAAGCGTTAGGAAAAGCGAGGGAGAAGTCGCAAGCACCATGGCAATCATGCCGATGCCGAGCGCAGTCATGGTCGGAACGATTGACCAGCGGCGACCAAAGCGGTCAATGATTTGTCCGCTGGTATAGAAAAGCGCAAAGTCAACAGCCCCGGCAATACCGATGTAGAGAGAAATCTGCGCGGGGTGCATTCCCAAGAAGATACCCCAGAGCGGCAAACCAATCTGCCTAGAGGTGCGCACAAAAACAAGCAGCGCAGCTCCGGTGCCAATGCTCGCAAGTTTCGGTAGCTCTCGCTTGGTGACATGTCGAAGTGAAGTTTTTGCGGCTGGGTCAGGTTTGCTGTGGGAGTCATCCTTTTGAACCATCAGCACTAGCGCAGAAAGCAGGCAGACCACTGCGCTAACTGCAAAAGCAGCTTGCACATCGAAAAGGCTCACAACCGCAGCGCCCAGAAGTGGGCCGAGAAAACCACCAGCCCTGAAAGTGCCACCGAGCACGGCAAGGGCGCGAGCCCTGAAGTTGAAAGGCACATGTTC
>JBJTOA010000125.1:0-12281 GCA_046074285.1 Micrococcales bacterium | reverse complement strand
AAATCAACGCGTCGTCTGATTGACGGCGCGTTTTTTTATTGTGCTGCGCTAAAACCGAATACCCAAAAGCCATCTGGGATGCTTCGAAAGGGCCTCTATGCGCACTCTAGTTCTGAATGCCGGTTATGAACCGCTGGCAGTGATCTCATTCAAGCGAGCACTTGTGTTGGTCTTGACCAACAAAGCAACAGTCTTGCAAATGTCAACCGATGCAACCGTACATAGTCCGTCAAAGGACTTTGATCTACCGTCTGTGATTTTGCTGTCGCGATACGTGCGCATACCATCCAGCCGAATGATTCCGGTGAGTCGCAGGGGAGTGCTTAGACGAGATGCCCACCGCTGTTCATATTGCGGGCGCTCAGCGAACACCATCGATCATGTTCAGCCGAAATCGCGTGGAGGTAAAGACACCTGGGAAAATCTCGTTGCCTGCTGCTTGAAGTGCAATAACACTAAGGGCGATAAGACTCTAAGTGAAATCGGATGGCAGCTGCGTGACATCCCGAAGATGCCGCATGGAGCCGAATGGGTGGTTCGAGGAGCTGAGCGATTCGAACCTGAGTGGCAAGACTACATAGCAATAGCTGCTTAAATTTGAAAACCCCCGCTGGTTGGCGGGGGTTTTCAAATTAGTAGGTTATTTGCTTAGCTTCGCTAACTTCTTCTTAGCCTGTGAAAGCGACTTCGTGAGTCGGGTCACAGCGGTCGTGGCCTTGGCAACAGTCTTGCCCTTGACCTTGGCCTTCTTAAGCTCGGCTAGTTTGGCCTTTGCGTCGGTCAACTGCTGAGTTAGCTGGTCAACCTTTGCTGCAGCTTGCCCAAGCGGAGTAAACGGCTTGACTACATCGGGCATCGGATAAGCCTTTGCCGGGTCTAAGTTAGTCACCTGAACCACGGTTGGCTCAGACGTTGGGGTTGGGTCAGATACCACGGTGTGGTCGTTGTCGCCACCTGGGTCTGGAGACTGGGTGGTCTCGTAGCCGTAGTGGTTTCCGTTGTTGCAGCCGAATGCCCAACCGTAACCATTGCAGTCACCGTTTAGGTCAACCTTCGGAGCCTCAGTCTTTTCAGGCTCAGGAGATACGCTCGGGTCTGGAGTAACGGTTGGAGAATCACACTTGATGAGCGATGAGTTGTCGTCGTCGTCACTGCCTTCGGTGTGTGTTGGGCTAGGAGATGGGCTTGGGCTGCGCTCATCGTCATCACCGCCAACACCTTCGCTTGGGTCAGGGCACTCTGAGTGAGTGATAGTCGCGTCAGAGATGCTGAAGTAAGCAGTTTGGATAGTGAAGACGCTAGCCTTCTTGACCTTTCCGTCACCGGTCACCTTGCCGTTGGCTTTACCGTTGTTTGGCCCATCATTGCTTGAACCGGTAGGTTCTCCAGAGCTAACTACGGTGTGGTCGTTGTCGCCACCTGGGTCTGGAGACTGGGTGGTCTCGTAGCCGTAGTGGTTTCCGTTGTTGCAGCCGAATGCCCAACCGTAACCATTGCAGTCACCGTTTAGGTCAACCTTCGGCTTAGGGCTTTCAGTCTCTTTTGAGCCACCCTCGTTGTCCCAGTCGAAATCGCCATCCGGGTCAACACAGACACAGCCGTTGTAGAAGGCATCTACCTTATCTACCTGGTAGTCACCTTGCAGCAGTGAAACCATGGTGAGCCCAGTTGGTAGGCCCGCAGGGATGCGAACAAACATCTCGGTAGAGTCGGTCAAGCTGATGACTTCGGCATCAACGTCACCAACCTTGACGGTGGTGTTCACGGTGAAGTTGGCACCGGTGATCTTGATGGTGTCTGGGTGCAGCTTGTCACAGACCAACTGAACCGTAAGCAGCTCAGGATCTGGTGTTGGAGGCACGCTAGGGCAAATTTCGGTGATCAGACCTTGACCGGTAGCCTCTTGGCTACCGTCGATTAGCGTGATGTCTAGCGGTGGAGTTCCGATGTCTGCAGGGATCGCAACCACGATGGTGTCAGCGGTGCGGCTGATTACAGTAGTCGGTTGTCCTTGAATCTCAACAACTGCGTTTACGGTCATACCCTGACCGGTAACGGTGATCGTTGCGGTGCCGGTACAGCTCAGTTCTGCGCTAACGATTGCTAGCGGATCTGGAGTGTTTGGGCAGGCATTTGAGTAGAAGCTGGCACCTGTTGCAGTGGAACCATTTTCAGTCACTTCAACATCAAGCAGACCAGAGTTCGATCCGATAGGCAGGGCCACCACCAATTCGGTTGATGTCCATGACTGAACTTGTGCAGTTAGACCACCGATGGTAACGGTCGTGTTAGCAGTGAAACCAGTGCCGGTGATAGTCACGGTTGAAACCGAACCAGCTACACAGGTGGCAACTGCCTTATCTACGGTTACCGGGGTCGGAGGAGTAGGAATCGGAGTCGGGCAGCTTGCTGAAGGTGCAAAGGTAGCTGCGAAACCTTCGCGGCTCATTCCCGAGGCAAGTTTGATAATGATCGAGTTAGAGCCTGCGACCCAGTCGTGATTCAAAGTAATACGGGTAGCGCTATCACTCTTGAATCCGCCGTAGGTGTATGGGTCGGTTCCACCGGTTGGAAGAGCCGCAACAGTTCCACCAGCGGTGGTGCTCTGGGCTACGCCATTCACGTAAACCTCGGTGACTGCGTTGTCTGCGTAAAGGGCAGCATCAAGTCTTACCGTTGAAGGGTCAACAGTGTTCGCCAAGTCGAAGTCATAACGGTAGAAGAAGTTTGCGCGGTAGGTCGGATCAGTAGTGGTACCTGAACCAACTTGGCTACCGGTCGAGTTTTGTGAAATCCAGCTCGCGTTAGATAGCGCTGCCCAGGCCGACGGTGGGTTCGTCACAATTGATGCCGAGTTGTACCCGGTGCTCGGTGCACTTGCAGGGGTATCTGCAGCGTAGTACTGAGCAGAAACCTTCCAGTAGCTGTCGGTACCGCTAGCGATGCGACCGTACTGGCCATCCCAAGCGGTGTTGAACATGTTTGGGTTGCTCTCGCAGCCGAGGACAGGCACTGTGGTGCTACAAGGTGCAACGTAGCTAAAGTCACCAGCAAATCCCTGACGGCTCATTGCAGATGCGATCTGAACTACCACGGTGTTGTTGCCACTTACCCAGTTGTTGCCGATAGTGAGGGTCAGGGCATAGGCACTCTTGAATCCGGCATAGGTGTAAGGAGTGGCGCCTCCAGTTGGGAGTGCGGTTTGGTTTCCGCCGAATGCGCTGCTCTGAGGAACACCATTTACATAAATCTCGATAACCGAGTTGTCAGCGTATAGGTTTCCAGTCAGGCGGAAATCTGCAGGATTTACGCGGGCGTCTAGCGTGAAGTCATAGCGATAGAAAATGTCGCTGTTATAGTCAGCTGCACCAACGGTATTAGTGCCGGTCTGTGAACCAGTGTTATTGCCTGAAATGTACTTAGCACCTGCAGGAATATTCCAAGCCGATGGAGGAGTGTCAACCACAACTGCGGTGCTGTAGCTAGGAGTCACTGCACCTAGACGAACTGGAGTGTTTGTGGCGTTGGTTTTCGCATACAACTTCCAGTTCAGATCGTTACCTGAGGCTAGTACGCCAGTGGTGCCATTCCAAGCGGTGTCAAACACTCTCGGGTTGGTTGAACAGCTAACGTTAGGAACGCCAGCTGCTTGTGCACTGACGTTTGCCGAAACTGCTCCAGTGATTGCAAGCGCCATAGTCGCAACCAGAGCGACGAGCTTGTTTTTAGCTAGTTTTAAAATACGCATTTACTTCTCTCCTAAGAGCATTCTGCCTGCAGTGCAAACTACTCCATCACCAAGATTAGTGACAAACCAAGGGGTTTTTACCCCAGAGTTACAGGCAAGTTGCGCATTTACTTGGGATATCCGAATAAAAGCTTTAAAACCTCAGGATAGGGCTGGAAATTGTGGCCCCGATAGGAATCGAACCTACGACACAAGGTTTAGGAAACCTCTGCTCTATCCACTGAGCTACGGAGCCGAATATGTATTCAACTGAACACCAAGATACCCGAACACGACTCTTGGTTACGCCAAACAAGGGCACCTAAAAGTTATCGTTTAGTTGTGCCCACTGAACCAGAGTCAACCAGCAAGTCACCGACAGAGCTTTGGGATTCTTGGCGACTTCAACTATCCGAATTGGGTGGAGCCAATCCGCTGCGGAACTTCGAGCTTAACGATTCAGCTCAGATTGACTTGACTAAAAGTCACCCCGGCGGACTAGCACAGTTTGTGAGTTCAGGAAATGTTAAGCTTTCCAATCTCGTTCGTGATCCACTTGCGCTAACCAAGGCAAATGCGGCCGCCTATCGAATCCACGAAAAAGCGCGTTCTCTTCGTGAGGCGTTCGGCATAGAAAGCACTTACCTGGTCGGTGCAGTTGCGTCATTGACTGGAAGCGGGTATGACCTTTCTCTGCCGGTTTTACTTTGGCCCATTGCATTAGACGCGTTAGCAGATGACTACCAGGTTCAGCGAATTGCTGAACCACTAGTCAACCCAGAGTTGGTCTCGTCTTTCGAAGATTGTTTCAACGTAAAAATAGATCAAAGAAAACTGCTTGCAAAATTAAACGATGGCTCTGATTTAGTTCCGATGTCGGTTCTTGAGTACCTGAGCGACCTTGGTTCTAACGGTAACCAGCTAGAGCTCAAGCGGGTACTAGCCATCGGTAACTTTGCACCTGACGTTCATGCCAACCGACACCAAGCCAATGTCGCAATGGGCAGCGCCGCAGAAGCTTTGGCGAGTGCCAACCAGAATACTGGGGATCTATCCGCGGATTCAGTGCTAAACGTGTTTGACCTTGATAGCAATCAGCAAAACCTAATCAAAAGAGCTCTAGCCGAAGAGAATTTCGCCGTCGAGACCTTGCCTGGTTGTGGTTATACCCAAACCGTCGCTGCCATACTCGCGAATTTTGCCTATCAGCAAAAGCGAGTCTTGCTGGTGGCAAATCGATCCCAGACCATCAGCGAGGTTACTGACAGGCTAACTCAGGTTGGTTTGGCCGGCTTGGTGGCAAGAAACGATCACGGGTGGCTCGATGTAATTTCTGCGATTTCGAGGAATGAAAAAGCCCAGCCAAGTGACTTAGCAGCGATCGAAAAGCAGCACCAATTAGCTTCAGATTCAATCTCGAACTATTTCGAAAAGTTGAAAGCAGTTGATTCAACTTTTGGCGTGTCGATTATGGATTGCCTGGGCAAGCTTGCCGAACTTGCTGCCATGCCGCATGCTCCACTAACGACCGCAAAGCTTGAAAACCTTAGACCAAGGGCCGAATATTCTGCAGAACTAGAGTTGCTTGAAAAAGCAGCCAACCTCGGATTGTTCGAATTCGGACCAAACCAATCAGCTTGGTTTGGCGCCAACTTCAGCACTGAGGCAGAACTCGAGCAATCATTAGCGGTTGCAAATCGCTTGAGGGATCAAACCTTTCCTCAGTTGAGTGAAAAACTTTCGAAATTTATTGACCAAGCTGAGTTTGCTCCGGCAAAATCTGTCGAGCAGTGGGGCGAGTATCTTCGCTTGTTCGTCGGTCTTCGTGAAACTCTAGACCGACTCAAGCCTGAAGTTTTTGATCGCCCGCTTGATGACTTACTTATCGCTACCGCCGCGCGCAAGGTCAAAGGGGAAATGACGGGCAAGACTCGGCGCCGCTTGAAAAAGCTTGCCAAGGAATTTATCCGACCAGGCATAACAGTCTCAGACATAAATGCTTCACTAAGTGCCGCAAAACTGCAGCGCGAAACCTGGGCAAAGTACACCACCAGCCTCAAACCTCCAATGGTTCCAGTCGGAATTAACGACGCCTTAGTGACATACCAGGCACTTGTGAACGACTTGCTACAGGTTGAGAGCCATTTGGCAAAGCATGAAAACCTAGAGAGCCTCGACTTGAGTGTGCTCGCCGCACGTCTTGATTCACTTTGTGATGATGTCCAACCGCTTCAGAACTATTCCGAAAAAGCACAGCTTCAAATGAAACTTGCGGCCAGCGGTCTTCAATCACTAGTTGCAGACTTTGGCCGACTACAAATCAAGGCAGAGCACCTCGTAGTTGAGTTCGATCAGGCGTGGTGGCAGTCTGCCCTTGAAAGGGTTCTTCTTCCGGTCGCAGAAGTGGTAGCCCTGCCGGTAGAAAAACTAAGTGAAGCAGAAGCGAGTTTTTGCGCACTTGACTCTGCCAGAGTCGCCCATTCGCAGTTGCAACTCGCTAAGCAACTGAGCATTAACTGGTCTGAAGTAATCCGAAATTACCCTGCTCAAGTCGAACTCTTCAGAAGTCTTCTCAAGTCTGGAAGAACCACTCTTCAAGAGTTAATAGCGGTAGCACCAGAACTTTTGTTTGCAGTCAGCCCAGTTTTGGCATACCCGGCACTCAGAGTCGCAACCGAACTTCCAGATGACTTGCTATTTGATGTGGTGATTATTTTGGATGCAGCCGGGTCAGCAACAGCTGAGAATTTGGCTGCTCTGAATCGAGCCAAGCAAGTGATTGCCTTTGGCGACCCTGTCATTTCGAGCGCAATCGGCTTCGAAACAGAACCGGTAGAACCAATCGAGTCACGCCAAAGTAGCACATTTGATGAAGTGAAGCAGGCTTTCGGTTCAGAACTGCTGCGCCTAAATTACCGAACCTCTGGTCAGATTCTTGGCTCGTTTGTAAATCGGGAGTTTTATCAAAATCGGATTGTCTTTCAGGCGAGTCTCGATGACTACTTAGGCAAGTCGCATGTGCAACTAAACCTGATTTCCGAAGGAAACCAAGCACCAGAAGCCAAGTCGTCAAATGAGAGTCTCGATGCCGAAGTAATCAAAACAGTCGAACTAGTTTTCAACCATGCGGTTTGGTTTCCTGAAGAATCATTGCTGGTAGCAACTGCTTCTGATTTGCATGCTGATCGTGTGCGCGCCTCGGTCAAAAACGGGCTCAAGAATCGGCCAGATTTGCAAGCCTGGTTTGACTCTCACGGCTTCGAAAGATTTGAAGTTTCGACCATTAGCAAGTTGCGCCACAGAATTGCCGACCGCGTAATTTTCAGCATTGGTTTTGGCAAATCGAAACACGGCGCTGTGCTTTCAAATTTTGGCGATCTTTCTAGACCCGATGGCAAACGCGCTCTAGCAAACCTGCTAGTTAGCGCGCGACGTGAACTTCATGTGGTGAGTTGCTTCACTGCTGAAGAACTTGAAAAAGCTGATTTGCAGAATGGTGCTGCCTACCTAAGTCACTTGCTCAAAGCCGCATCGCAGGTTCAGATAGAAGAATCTGATTTCGATTCTGACCCGATGCTCACAGACCTTGCACTTAGGCTTCGCAAACTTGGCGCCACGGTAAAGTTCGGGTTTGGCCAGGATCTCGAGATGATTGTGAGTTATTCAAATCGAGCCATGGTGATTTGTCCAGACTGGAGGCTCACTGGAGAATCAGTCTCTGAAAAACTTCGGCTGAGACCGAATCTGATAAAGGCTCTCGGCTGGGAATATCAAAGAGTTTTCGCCTTCGACTTGTTTTCAGACCCCGTCACACTTGCAGAATCAATTGCTAAAGAGCTCGGATTGAAAGTTAAAAATGCGGGCCAAAAATCTTTTGAACAGGATTGGACCGAAGAGTCTAATGAGACCACCGGAACATTTGAATCGAACGATTCAAGATTGAAATCTGAAAGACCGCCACACTGGGGCTAGTCACTCTTCGGTGCTGGGCCACTATCGGTTCGATAGAAACCAGAACCCTTGAAAGTCACAGCAATTTTGCCAAACACTTTCTTCAGTTCTCCCTGACAGGCATCGCAGGTTTTCAGTGCTTCGTCGTTGATTGACTGTTGCACGTCAAAAACACGTTCGCACTTGAGGCACTTGTAAGTGTATGTAGGCATAGCAGTCAAAGTTTAACTGGTCGAAATGGTGCGATTCTGTGTAACTACGAATTGCACTTTCTGGTCGTGAAGTTCACTTGGCAAGGAATCGAGCACCTCGTGGTCAAAAACAACCGCAGCAGCTCGACCCTGGTAATTCGCAAGTGCCCGATCGTAGAAACCTTTGCCTTTGCCAATTCGCATCCCTTGAGCAGTAACTGCCAGGGCTGGAACCAAGATCAAATCAATAGCATTCGGGTCAGCAGGTTCGCCGTGCGCTTCTTCAAATTTGTAAATGCCAGGCCTACGGTGCTCGCCATGCCACCTAACCCAAGTCAAACTGCCGTCTGAGTTACTTATCGGCATTACGACATTTAATCCCTTAGTGATGAAACTGAGTAGTACTGCTTCTATGTCTGGTTCGTTCCCAAAGGGCAAGTAACCCGCAACCGTATTCACCTTCAGTTTTAGGCACAGCGCTTCGATCTGCCCTGACAATCCTGAAACAACTTCATCGGTTTGCTGAAAGTCAGAACGCTCTGCAATCAGCCTTTGCCGTAACTTGGCTTTCTCGATTGACACGTTTGATTGATGCATGCCACTAATCTTGCCATCGTGTCACTTTCTTTTGCTCTAACTCATGGCGACGTGCATCTGCGCGTGGTTCGTATGCGCGATGTCAAGGCGCTCGAAAAAAGTTTGGTAGAGAATCGCGACTGGCTAAAGAAGTGGGAAGCCACGAGCCCAGACGCCCCAAGAAGTTTCGATGTAAAAGGCATGGTGCGATCACTACTGAAAGCTCTAGACGACAGAGCTGGGATACCGTTTGTTGTGCAGTACCAGGGTGAAGTAGTCGGTCAACTAAATGTTGCAAATATCCTCTACGGATCGGTTTCTTCAGCGGTGATCGGCTATTGGATCAGTGAGTCAGTAGCCGGTAGAAAAATTGCTCCAACGGCAGTAGCACTTGTGACTGACTACCTGTTCAACGTTGTCGGTTTGCATCGCGTTGAAATCGACATTCGTCCCGAGAACCTTGCAAGTCTTCGTGTTGTTGAAAAGCTGGGATTTCGCTACGAAGGTTTGAAGCAAAATTACATTCACATTGATGGCGCGTTCCGAGACCACTATGTCTTTGCGCTCACTCACGAAGAGGTTTTTTCTGGGGTAATGAATCGCTGGCTGAGAAATGAAGTGCCCAAACTTTCTTACCCTTGGCATCAGAAAATTTAACACGCCGAATTAAATCCAGACCCTTTTGGATGCTTGAACATATCTTTGAGTTATGAACTTCTCATCAATCAGTGGCATCCTCATTACTTTGGCTGCACTGATTTGGGTTGCCTTCATTATCCCTGCCTGGATTCAGGGTGGCGAAATTCGCGCTACCAAAAGAAGCGCAAAATATTTGGATCGAAAATCATTGCGTGCCTCAAATTCCGCAGTCGAAGTTGTCACTCAAGTTAACCGCCTAAAGCGTCTGGCCTTCGCACTGGTTGCAGCCGCTGGCATAGTTCTAAGCTTTGGCTTCGCGCTGAATTCAGTCTTTGCAACTATTGCAGGCATCGCGATTATTTTGTTTAGTTTGGTGGCATTTAGACGCGCATTTGTCGTAAGTAAAAAACTTGTCGGGAAAGCAACTCGCACAACCACCCGACAGGCGAGCGTTTCAAAATACCTGCGTGATATTGAGCTCTCGAGCACGCCAGCAACCAACGGTTGGAAGCCGAATGCTTTGCCAGAACCGATGCACAAATTAAACATGAATGGTTCGCTTGAAAAAGTTGCAATCGCAGAAGTTAAGCAGCTTGAAATTCCAAAAGTTGAAGAGCAGAAAATTACTGAATCAATTGACGAAATTCTTCGCCGAAGACGCGCAATTTAGATTTCGATTTTTTTCAAACACAACGACTCAAACGCAACAAATTTCGTGCCACTCCGCTATCTTTGAAGAGCACCTAATGCCCACCCCAATAGGAGAAAATTTAATGGGACTACTAGACAGTGTTAGAAAAGTTGTAAAGAAGAACGCGGCTGACGCGAAGAAGCTTGCAAGCGCAGTTGCTGAGGACATCAAAGACGAAGCAGAAGATCTTGCTGCTGAAGCAAAGGTTGCCCTTGCAAAGGCTGCTAAAGACGCAGAGAAGAAAGTAACTGCTGCTGCTAAGAATGCATCAGCTGCTGCTGCAAAGGCTGCAAAGCCTGCTGCTAAGAAGCCAGCTGCTAAGAAGGCTGCACCTAAGGCTGCTGCTAAGCCAGCTGCTAAGAAGGCTGCACCTAAGGCTGCTGCTAAGCCAGCTGCAAAGAAGGCTGCACCTAAGGCTGCTGCTAAGCCAGCTGCTAAGAAGGCTGCACCTAAAGCTGCTGCTAAGCCTGCTGCTAAGAAGGCCGCACCTAAGAAGAAGTAATTTTTCTAAAAATAAAAACCCTGGCCACTCGCCAGGGTTTTTATTTTTTTAGTCCAGTCTTTGATGTCTGGCTTTTGAATTTTTCAGGGGTGCTTCTCGTCTATTTGCAGCCGGAATCCACTTCACGTCGCCGCCGTGTTTTAAGTTTGCGTATCTCGCCAAAACAAAAAGTAAATCGCTGAGTCGATTCAAATAACGAGCGGCAAGAATGTTTACTCCGCCACCGTTGTGGCCACGCTTTGATGCCTCGGTTCCATAGGCTTCAATCGCGTGCCAGGTAGCACGTTCTGCTCTTCGAACTACGGTGCGTGCGAGGTGTAGTCCGGCAGCAAGTCCGGTGCCTCCGGGCAGGATGAACGAGTCGAGTTTTTCAAGTTGTTTGTTGTACTTATCAATGGCTTGCTCGAGTGCGTCAATCCATTCTTGGCCTACTCTGAGCGGTTCGTATTCATAGCTTTCAGCAAGAGGGTTAGATAAATCAGCACCGAGGTCAAACAGATCATTTTGAATCTGTGACAACAGGTGCATGGTGTCTTTGTCGAATTCGTTGTGTGCCAGCGAGACTGCTACACCAATTGCCGAGTTTGCCTCGTCAACATCAGCATAGGCTTCGATTCTTGGGTCGGTCTTACGTGTTCTGCTGAAGTCACTTAGTCCCGTCATTCCTTCGTCGCCGGTGCGGGTGTATATCTTCGTAAGTTTGACCATAAACAAAGTCTAGGCTTGAGTCATGCTGTTTCTGTTACCACCCTCCGAGTCGAAGCGCGTCGGTGGTTCGAAGCCAGATATTTCGCAGTTGTCACTGACTTTCGGTGTTCTCGCAGAGGCTAGAAGCGAGCTGATCGACAAGGTGGTCGAGTTATCTAAAAACGAGCGTATTGCGCAGAAAATTTTCAAACTTAGCGATAAGCATCTTTCTGAGTTAGAACTAAATCGAACGCTTTGGTCGCAGGGAACTTTGCCTGCTATACAGCGCTACGAAGGGACCCTGTACAAGAGTATTTTTTACGACAACCTTCCAGTGGATTCGCAGCAGCGAGCCAGGGAAATGTTCCTGATTCAATCAGCACTATTCGGATTGATCTCGGCATCAGACCGAATTCCCAATTATCGATTTTCGGCTAGCACAAAGCTGCCAACCTTTAGTTTGAAAAATTACTGGAGCGACAAACATGAAGCTGTGTTTGCTCGCCTTGCAAGTAGAGCACCAGTGATCGATCTGAGGTCTAAGGCTTACCAAGAACTTGCACCTGTTCCTGAACACATTGCTCACCACTGGGTCGAAGTAGTAACCAAAGATTCTTCAGGCAATCAGCGCGCTCTCAACCACTTCAACAAGAAAAGTAAGGGGGAGTTTTTGAGGGCCATCTTGCTAGCTAAAAAAGAACCTGAAACTATTTCTGATTTGGGTCGAATAGCAAAAAATATTGGTTTTAGTTTGGAAAAAGACTTTGGTGGTTTGCGACTAGTTATTCCCGGTAACTGATTTTTTCAATCGCTAAAAGTTTGCGCTTCGTCACTAAACCTTCACCACCTGAGTAGCCGGTGATCTTGTCGTTTGCGCCAAGTACACGATGGCAGCCAATGATTAGCGGAATTGGGTTTGCTCCAACTGCGCCACCTGCAGCTCTTACTGCCTTTGGGCTGCCAGCCTGGATCGCAAGTTCTGCATAGGTTGTGCTTTGGCCAAAGGGCACTTGCGCAATTGCATTCCAGATAGCTAGCTGGAATTCGGTTCCTGAAAGTTCATACTCGAAATCGAAGGTGACCGATTTTCCTTCTAGCATTTTGAGCAACTGTCGTTTTGCTTGTACTAGAACTTTGCTGTTGCCGAAGGTTTCGCCTTCACTAATTGCCACTGAAGTCACTTTGTTCTGACTAGCGCGAATAGTGATTTTGCCAATGGGGGAGTCGAAGCAGAGGCTCGAGTCATACTGTGGTGTTTTCATGGCTTCAATCTAGGTTTTTATTCGATTGCAGTAATCCTAGTTTTGTTTTTGGGTG
>JBJTOA010000124.1:0-4403 GCA_046074285.1 Micrococcales bacterium | reverse complement strand
CCTTAGCGTTGAGCACGACGTAGTCACCATCGTGGCCCGTCACGCTAACTTAGCTGAGTAAAAACCTAAAAGAAAACCCCGCCGATTGGCGGGGTTTTCGCTTTAAGGGCTACTTAACCATTGGCATGGCTTCAGGAAGTTTGATCACACCATCGTGAAGCGCGATCACACCACCAACTAGCCCCTGGTCTGCGTATAGCGCCCAACCAGGAACCAACCATACGCTTCCGTTTGAATCCCAAACCATCACCATGGTGAGTTTTGACTTCACGATTTCTACCTGAGTCAAAGTTGGTGTCGGAAGCGGTTCAGGAGTAATGCTCTCTGCAGGTGCAGGCTCAACCGTAGGTTCTGCGGTTGGCTCTGTAGCCGGTTCGGCCGTTGGTGCGGCGGTTGGCTCCGCCGGATCAACCGAGCCTTCAGAGCTACTGGCTTCACCAGAACCAACAGCCATGTCATCTGTCAGAACTCCCATTCGCACACCGCCCCAGAACTGAGGTTCTGCATAGTAAGAAGCTGGCAAGCCGGCACTCCAGCGATAGTCATTCAATCGCTCAACTGCCTTCGCAGGTGAAACAGTTGAGAAGTTGCCCTTGTTCTTCACATCAACGCAATAACCGTAGGCACCGGCAACCTGACCTGTTGAAGACCACGAAACCGTGTATTGAACGGTGTCGATGCCATCAACCTGAAGGTAAGCGTTGATGTATGCGTAACTTGGGTCAGTGAAATACTCGTAGCGAACCTGCCCAGCAAAACCGCAAGCCGCATTGAAAATTTCTTCTGCCTTGGCAATTGCCTGAGCCTTGCTAGGCATTGGCACGGAAGTGCCAGGGGCAGACTTTTCTTGCGTGCACACTTTATTGGCATCGCAGGTAGTGGTCACTCCCCAAGCAAGGTCATTGTTGTATGACCACGAACCTGTCGAAGTTGAGTAGTAAAGCATTGCTGCACCAGCAACATACTCGCCCTTTGCATTGCCGCCGACCACAAAGTCGTGCGGGAAGTCAGGCTGTGACACTGCATCACCGGTGATCTCAAAGTAACTAGCGAGCGAGGCCATGCGAGCAGCCATGTTCTGACTTGCCACAATCTGATATACCTGCCCAGATGCTTCACTATTGCTGAGGTCAGCACCAGCTACAAACTCGTACTGGATGAAAGTCATCATGGCTGATGAGCCGCCAACTTTCATGTCATTCTCTGCGCCAGTAACTTGCGCATTAGAGCCAACCAGTTCAAACAGTGGTTGGGCAGGAGCAGTAACCGCGACAGCAATAGCTGTGGCTGCAGCCAAACCAGCGAACGAGCCACTCAGCTTAAGCGCCAAAGACTTGGGCTTCTTCGCCTTGGAATTGGTAGCTCTGATCAAGACATCTTGACCAATTTCAACAGAGTCAAGAGCTGGGTCTGCCTTCTGAAGTCGAGCATCAAGCTCTTCAAAGTTTTCGTTCATGACTGTTATCTGTCAACAAAGACAAATATCTTTCAAGAAAGTTTTTCAGCCAGCAACTTTCTTGCGCGATTCAAACGGATGCTGGCCGCATTAGCAGTCAGACCGAGCAAGCTGGCAGCCTGTGCAACTGGTAGACCGTCGAGGGCAGTTAGGGTCAGCAGGGCTCTATCTTTCTCGCCCAAACTTTTCAGCGCTTCAGCCAAACTCAAATCGCGAATGGCGACCAACTCAGGGTTTACCGCGTAACTTGCATTCACAAGCTGCTCGAGCCCTAGCGCAATCACTACGCCGTTTCGTGAAAAAGTCTTACGACGGTGATTAGCAACTACGAATCCTGCGATTTTATAAAGCCAGGCAAGTTCAAAGCCAGTTTGAGGCTGCTCTTTTTTGCGCCAGGCAATTTCAAAGACATCGGCTGCTAAATCTTCAACTTCGCTCTGGTCGACGCGACGAGAAAGAAACTTTGAGATTGCAGAAAGGTGGTCACGCCAGGCGAGCACAAACTCGTCTTCTGTCATGCGACAACCTTTCATTCATACTGTTTATGTCGCAGGCTACCGCAATCTTTCAAACTATTTTGAAAGCACGTACTTTGCCATTGACTGCAGGTCTGGGTGCTCAAATTTGAAACCGGTTGCCAGTAACTTGGCAGGGTTCATGTTCTGATTGCAGAGCAGCAATTCATCAGCACCCTTGCCGAAGGCTAAGCGAAGTGCGAAGGCTGGCACCGGAATAATCGTTGGGCGACCAAGTTCTTTGCCAAGCGCTTGAATCACTTCGGTGCAGGTGGCTGGCTGAGGAGCGGTGAGATTGAATGGTCCAACTGCAGAGTCTGTATCTATCAAGTGAAGAATCGCACGAGCTTCGTCGGCAAGAGAGATCCACGCCCACCACTGCTTGCCTGAACCTAGTGGCCCAGCGATACCTGCCTTGAGCATGGGTAGCAGTCGACCTAGCGCACCAAGTTTCTTAGAGCAAACCATGGTTGTTCTTACTAGAACAGTGCGGATGCTGGCCTTTTCAGCTTCGGCTTCCCATTTGCCTGCGAGTTCAGCCAAGAAGCCCTCACCGTTTGGCGCACTTTCAAGCACACACTCAGTACCGGTGTCTCCGTAGAAACCAGAAGCTGAGCCAGAAACAAGAACTTTAGGTTTCTTCTTGGCCTCGTTGATTGCCTTGACAAGGGTGCGAGTCGAGTCGAGTCGCGAATCGATAAGTTCACGCTCATACTTTTTAGTCCACGGGAGTTTGCCGGTAGTTGCGCCGGCCAAGTTGATTACAGCGTCAACGTTTTCAATCGCGCCAGGCAATATGTAACCAGAACTTGGATTCCACGGAATCTCTTCTGAGTCAGGTCGGTCACCAACCTCGACTGCTCGTCGAACTAGCCGTACCGGTTCATCGCCTCGGGCTTTAAGTTGCTTTGCAAGTTCTGTCCCAATCAATCCAGTTGCGCCTGAAATCAGAACTCGCATTGCAATCTCCTAGTTGAACTCGCGTGGGTTTGGTCCAGTGCGGTTGCCTTCATCCATGGCAGCAATCGCGTGGTGGTCATCTGCATCAAGTGAGAAGTCGAACACGTCGAGATTCTCAGCCTGTCTATTAGGAGTAACCGACTTCGGAATCACAAGATTCCCAAGTTCGATGTGCCAGCGAATAATAATTTGCGAGGTTGACTTGCCGTACTTCTTTGAAAGCGCCTGAAGTGTTGGGTGCTCGTCGTAGCGGTTGCGGTTGATCGGTGACCATGCCTCGGTGCGAATGCCATGCTCGGTGTCGAAAGCGCGAACCTCTTTTTGCTGAAAACCAGGGTGAAGTTCTACCTGGTTGATTGCAGGCACAACCTCGGCCATGCCGATAATGCGCTCTAGGTAGTCTGGCTCGAAGTTTGAAACACCAATTCCCTTGATGCGACCTTTCGAAAGCGCGTGCTCAAAGGCCTTCCAGGTGTCAACGTATTTGTCTAGTTTTGGTGCTGGCCAGTGTATCAGAACCATGTCGATGTAGTCGATGTTTAGGCGGTCAAGTGACTCATCGATTGCCTCTAGGGCATCGTCGTAACCCTGGTGGTCGTGCCAAACTTTGGTAGTCACAAACAGTTCGTGGCGTGCAATTCCCGATTGACGGATGGCAGCGCCAACCTCAACCTCGTTGTCGTAAAGTGCAGCGGTGTCGATGCGTCGGTAGCCAAGGTCAAGAGCCGACCGAATTGCAGGAATAGCGATGTCTTGAGTCATCTTGTAAACGCCGAGACCAAGCTGCGGAATCTGCTGACCTGAGTTAAGGCTCAGAATAGGCATCTGTTCTGGTGAAAAAGCCATGGGGTTTCCTTACTTTTGGCTAAATGGCCCGAATACCGGGTTCCACTGGGTGATGGTTCGCTCGTTTAGAACTCCGGCGATTTCGTATGGATCATGATCGAGCAACTGATTGAGCTCTTCGATTGAGGAGCTCTGGAAAATCAAAAGTGCACCAGCGAAGTCAACAAAGGGGCCGCTGGCAAGCAGGCTTCCATTCTCAAGTTGCTTCCCTGACCATTCGCGGTGGCTAGGACGAATCGCGCTTACCAGGTCAGCATCTTCAATGAAGTAATACTGCACTGCGAAAACTGCCATGTTAATTCCCTTCGGGTTTTGGCAAGGAGTTTCTTGACATGATCGCGGCCAAAACTGTCGCCAGTCCAAGAATAATCGCGACGGCGAAAGTCAAGGTTATTCCGCTGAAATCCAAAGCAAAACCGCAGATTGCGGCTGCTGCGCTGTATCCAACCAACTGGCCCGTGCCCATCCAGCCGTATGCTTCGGCTGCTTGATTCGGTGCGAGTGCAACCGAAATCAGGTGGCTTAAAGTTCCAAGCATTGGTGCTACACCAACACCGGCAACTAACCAGCAGATGCCAAGCCAAATCGCATTCGACGGGTTGAAGAGCGAGAGGCTGTAGCCAAAA
>JBJTOA010000123.1:0-8485 GCA_046074285.1 Micrococcales bacterium | reverse complement strand
GTTGCAGGCTGCCAAGTTTGGCGCAAAAGCGAGTAAGGCTGTTGCTGCGAAGCAGATGGTTCGCCGCGCTGAAGGCTTGCTAGCGGGGCTTGATGAGGTTCGTGCGGTTGAGCGAGTAGCCAAGATTAAGTTCCCTGACCCTGCCCCTTGCGGTCGTACACCGTTGATGGCTTCGAACCTGAGCAAGAGTTATGGTTCTCTCGAGATTTTCACCGCGGTTGATCTTGCGATCGACAAGGGCAGCAAAGTTGTAATCATCGGTTTGAACGGTGCCGGTAAAACCACTTTGCTTCGCATGCTTGCAGGCCTTGACCAGCCAGATACCGGGCAGATCGAGCCAGGGCACGGGCTCAAGATTGGTTACTTCGCCCAGGAGCACGAGACTCTGGATATGTCGAAGACGATTCTTGAAAACATGCAGCGTCAGGCACCGCAGTTGGGTGAAACCGATGCTCGCAAAGTTCTTGGTTCGTTCCTGTTTTCTGGTGATGATGTTTCGAAGCCGGCTTCAGTTTTGTCTGGTGGAGAGAAAACTCGATTGGCTCTAGCCTCGCTGGTGGTTTCTTCGGCTAACGTGCTTCTTTTGGATGAGCCGACAAACAACCTTGACCCGGCTTCTCGCGAAGAGATTTTGAACGCGCTAGCTTCATTCACCGGGGCAGTGGTTTTGGTATCTCACGATGTCGGTGCTGTAGAGGCTTTGAACCCAGAGCGAGTTTTGATTTTGCCAGATGGGGTTGAAGACCACTGGAACCAGGGTTACGCGGATTTAATTTCGCTAAGTTAGCTGGTCTTCGTAATCTTCGTCGGCTTGGCCGATTTTCTTTCTGGTTTTGCGCTTGAAGTTTTTGTCGGTCTGTTCTTTTTTTATCAGTAGTTCTTGGCGAATCATGTAGAAGAGCGCAATAAAAGCCATGAGGGCAAACAGCACCCACTGCATTGCGTAACTGAGGTGATTGCCTTCGCTAAGTTCAGGTCGCTGAATTGCTTTGGGTGCGTTTGCTGTGGTCAGGGGTGGGTTTTCTGACTCGAGAGTCACGTAGATGCTGTTGAAGTAAGTGAGGTCTGTTGAGATCCCACAGGGAGTGCCAACAGACAAGTTGTATTTGGGTAACTGGTCGAAGGCTTCGAGTGGGCTGGCGTTTCCGATTTGCCCAACTGGGTAGTCTTTCTGGCTGTCTGGTTCAGCAACTTTGAGGTGACCGACGATAGTAATCGGGGTGCAGTCAGTGAAAAGCTGCTGGGTGGCATCTGGCAGGTCTTGCTTGGTACCAGTTGGGTACCAACCGCGGTCGATAAAAACCACATTGCCCTCGGTGGTGGTGAAAGGTGCAAACTGCTCAAATCCAGGTTGACCATTCTGGGGGCGGTTTCGAATCAACAGAAAATCTTTGCCGTAGTGGCCGGTTAGGGTGACTTGTTTGAACTGGTTTGATTTGTCAAATGATTCAGGCTGGGCGAGGTCTTGAAGTTTTTGCGGTGCGCTGTCGTAGTTCTTGGTGACGAGTGCGTTTGCAGCTTTCACTTCGTTCAATCGACTGAGTTGCCACTGACTCAGAAACCAGCAGGCGATTGAAAATGCGATGGCGAGGGCTAGCCAGGCAAGGTAGCGCTTGCCATTGGCTTTTAGCCAGTCGATTTTGTAGTCGGTCATAGTGGTTTTGTGGTTTTTAGCAGTTGACGATTCTGCAGATAGTCAATCAGATACTGCTCATGCTCTGGGCAAGCCAGCCAAATCTTTTCACGATCCGGGGTGTGAATTTTCGGGTTGTTCCAAACCAGCTGGACAGTCGCTGGATTTGTGCAGTCTTTGCGGCTGCAGTTAGGCATCCTTGCTGTCTTTCACAATAAATTCATCAGCGGTGATGACCAGAGTTGGTGCGGTTGCCTTGGCGAGTTTTTCGTCTTTCGAGCTGTTTTGAATATTTGCTAGCACTACGGCGAAATACGGGAGGAAGATTGCGCCGGCCCAAAGCACCAGGGTGAACAGCGTGAAGGGGAGCGTAACCGCAAGGATCACACAGAGCATGCGGGCTGCCATAGCAATCGAATACTTGATCATTCGAGTTTTACGCTCTTGCTCTGGTGAGATGCCGAGAGAGGTAACGCTTTGGGTCTTTTGAGCCACGGTTGCTTTCTTTTTCAGGCTATAAATCAAGGCTAAGGCTAGAATTCACTTGTTTGTTAATCGAACAGTTTTTTCTCAGAAAGTAGTTCAATGTCACAGGTTGTTTTGGTTACCGGCGGAAACCGCGGTATCGGTTATGCAATTGCAGAAGAGTTTGTGGCCAAGGGCTACAAGGTGGCGGTTACCGCTCGATCAGGTCACGGGCCAGAAGGCACCTTGACTGTTGAGGCAGATGTCACAGATTCAGAATCAATCGACAAGGCATTCACCGAGGTTGAAGCTGCCCTTGGCCCAGTGACAGTTTTGGTGGCGAATGCTGGAATCACCAAAGACACTCTGCTGATGCGAATGACGGATGAAGACTTTGAGTCGGTTGTGAACACCAACCTGACCGGTGTGTTTAGAGTTTTGAAGCGTGCCACCATGGGAATGATCAAGGCTAAACACGGTCGAGTGATTTTGATCGGTTCAGTGGTTGGTCTACTTGGTTCTGCTGGACAGGTTAACTACTCGGCAACCAAGTCAGCGCTGGTTGGTATGGCACGTTCTATTACCCGTGAACTAGCTGGCCGTGGCATCACCGCAAACGTGGTGGCTCCTGGCTTTATCGACACCGACATGACCGCAGTTTTGAACGAAGAAACCATCGCGAAATACAAGTCGCAGATTCCTTCTGGTCGTTTCGCGTCTCCTTCAGAGGTTGCCCGCGTAGTTTCATGGTTGGCATCTGACGATGCCGCCTACATCTCTGGAGCAGTCATCCCTGTTGATGGCGGTCTAGGAATGGGTCACTAAAGCGTTTTCAGTCGTAATTCACTAGCATTGTAAAGAACCCAAGAAGTAAGGAAAACCATGGGAATCCTTGAAGGCAAGAAGATTCTGGTTACCGGTGTTCTCACCGAGTCATCAATCGCTTTCTCAGTTGCACGTCTCGCTCAAGAAGAAGGCGCTGAGATTGTGCTTTCATCATTCGGACGCATGATGGCAATCACTCAGACCGTTGCAAAGCGTCTACCAAAGCCAGCTGCGGTTATCGAACTCGATGCAACCAATGCTGATGATCTTGCTGCACTCGAAGGTCGCGTTAAAGAGCACCTGCCTCACCTAGACGGCATCGTGCACGCTATCGCATTTGCACCTCAGACCGCACTGGGCGGTAACTTCCTTGAGACCCCTTGGGAAGACGTTGCAACCGCAACTCACGTTTCTGCTTACTCACTCAAGTCAATGACCGTGGCTGCTCGCGGGCTGCTAACCAAGGGTTCATCAGTTGTTGGTTTGACCTTCGACGCAACCGTTTCATGGCCGGTATACGACTGGATGGGCGTTGCCAAGGCGGCTTTCGAGTCAACCGCTCGCTACCTAGCTCGTTACCTCGGCAAAGACGGAATCCGCGTCAACCTGATTTCTGCTGGTCCGCTTCGCACCACTGCTGCCAAGGGTATCCCTGGTTTTGCAACCATGGAAGAAATGTGGGAAGGTCGTGCACCTTTGGGTTGGGATCTCACCGACACCGAAGCTGCTGCTCGCGGAGTTGTTGCCCTGCTGAGCGACTGGTTCCCGGCAACCACCGGTGAAATGATTCACGTTGATGGTGGTTTGCACTCAACCGGTGCATAAGTTTTACCGATGAAAATGGCCACCTGCGGGTGGCCATTTTTCTTTTAAAGCTAGAGCTGATCTAGGTAGGGGATTAGGTCTCTTAGATCGTGGTTCTCTATGACCACGTCAGCTTTTTCTCGAACGATTGGTTTGGCATTGAAAGCAACGCCGATTTTGGCAATCGCCATCATTTCAAGATCGTTAGCGCCATCGCCAACCGCCATGGTTTTTTCTAGCGGAAGTTTCAGCTCACTTGCCCATTCTTTGAGCGCTTCAGCCTTCGCTGCTTTGTCGATAATTTTGCCTTCGACTTTTCCGGTGAGTTTCGAATCAACGATTTCAAGGTCGTTGGCTCGGTAGAAGTCGAGGTTGAGCTGTTTGGCAAGGGGAGTGAGAACCTTGGTGAAACCGCCAGAAACCGCAGCTGCTTTTCCGCCTTTTGCGTGAATCTGCTTAATCAGTTCGCTAACTCCTATGGTGGGAGTGATGCGTGCGAAGACATCCTCGAAAACTGACTCCGGTAGGTCTTTGAGAGTCTTTACGCGTTCGCGCAGGCTTTCTGCGAAGTCGAGCTCACCACGCATTGCGCGCTCGGTGACAGCAGCAACTTCTGCTCGCTTGCCAGCGACTTCAGCCAATAATTCAATTACTTCGTCTTCGATGAGGGTTGAATCAACATCAAAGATCACTAAAAAGTTGGTCACGGATTTACGTGCATGCCTTTCGGAACAACGGTGATGCCTGAGTCAGTGACCGTGAATCCGCGAGCCAAATCTCTCGATCTGTCGACGCCGACAGCTGCGCCATCGGCAATCACGACACTTTTATCAAGGATGGCACGACGAATCGTGGCATCCCGACCGACACACACGCCGTCGAGCAAAACTGAATCGGTGACCAGAGCGCGCGAGCTGATTCGCACGTTAGGCGACAGCACAGAGCGCTCAACTATGCCACCGGTAACCACGACACCGAGCGAAACGATTGAGTCGTTGGTGCGCCCCTGGTTGCCCTCTGAGTCGTGAATGAACTTTGCTGGTGGCAGGTTGACTTGCTGAGTGTGAATTGGCCACTCGCTGTTGTAAAGGTTGAAGATAGGCATCACCGAGATGAGGTCCATGTGCGAGTCGTAGTAAGAGTCGATGGTTCCGACATCGCGCCAGTATGCCTTGTCACGATCGGTGGCTCCGGGAATCTCGTTGAAGGTGAAGTCGTAAACTCCGGCATCGTTCTTGCTCACGAAGTAAGGCACGATGTCGCCACCCATGTCGTGCTGCGAACTTTCGAGAGTGGCATCGTGTTCGATTGCATCGATTAGAGCCTTGGCGCTGAAGACATAGTTACCCATGCTGCAGAGCACTTCGTGCGGTGAGTCTGGCAGACCCTTAGGGTCAGCTGGCTTCTCACGGAAGGCAGCGATTTTGCTCGGGTCTTTAGCATCAACTTCGATAACACCGAACTGGTTGGCGATTGAGATTGGCTGACGGATGGCTGCCACAGTAAGACTGCGACCAGAGGCAATGTGATCGTTGATCATCTGCTCGAAATCCATGCGGTAGATGTGGTCGGCGCCAACTACTACGACGATGTCTGGATTCTCATCGCTCAAGAAGTTCATGCTCTGCATGATGGCATCGGCGCTGCCGGTGAACCAGCGCTTGCCGAGGCGCTGCTGCGCAGGAGCAGACGACACGTATGAGCCGAGCAACGGGTTCATGCGCCACATCTGCGAAATGTGTCTATCGAGTGAGTGCGATTTGTACTGGGTCAAAACCACGATTTTGCGCAGCCCAGAGTTGATGAGGTTTGATAGCGCAAAGTCGATTAGACGATAGCTTCCGCCGAAAGGAACAGCTGGTTTGGCACGGTCTGCGGTGAGCGGCATAAGGCGTTTACCTTCGCCACCGGCTAGGACCATTCCGAAAATACGTGGTGCACTCATATCGGAATGTTAGTGCGAAATGTTCGGCAGCACTAACATAAGCGTCATGAGGATTGACCTGATTACCAAAGAGTACCCACCGTTCATCTATGGCGGAGCGGGCGTGCATGTCGCTGAATTAGTGAGAGTTCTGCGCAAACACATCAATGTCAACGTGTTGGCGTTCGGTGCTGACCGTGATGAAACTGATACAAAGGCTTACCGTCACAGCTCTGAATTTGACGGTGCAAACGCAGCTTTGCAGACCATGGCTACCGACCTGAGCATGGTTTCAGATTTGGCAGGTGCCGACCTAGTTCACTCTCACACCTGGTACGCCAACTTTGCAGGTCAGGTTGCTGGCACGCTGCACGGAATTCCGCACCTCATCACCGCACACTCACTCGAACCGCTTCGCCCGTGGAAAGAAGAGCAGCTCGGTGGCGGTTACCGATTGTCTTCTTGGGTCGAACGAACCGCATACGAAGGCGCCACTGGCATCATCGCGGTTTCGGCTGGCATGCGCGCAGACATTCTTCGTGCCTACCCTCAGATTGACCCGGCCAAGGTTTCAGTGGTTCACAATGGCATTGACTTGGATGCCTTCCAGGCCGCCAACAACCCTGACTTGGTGCGCGCGAACGGCGTTGACCCAGATAAGCGCTCGGTGGTTTTCGTTGGTCGAATCACTCAGCAAAAGGGTTTGCCTTATCTTTTGAAGGCTGCCCGCGAACTACCTAGCGATGTTCAGCTAGTGCTCTGCGCTGGTGCTCCTGACACCCCAGAGATTCTGCAAACCGTGACCGATTTGGTTGCTGAACTTCGCAAGGTTCGCGACAACGTGATCTGGGTTGAAAAACACCTCTCAAGAGCAGAGTTGATTGCCATGCTATCTGCTGCAACCGTGTTTGCCTGCCCATCAATCTATGAGCCACTCGGCATCGTGAATCTAGAGGCAATGGCTTGCGGAACTCCTGTAGTTGCCACCGCAACCGGAGGCATTCCCGAGGTTGTGGCTCACGGTCAGACCGGATTGCTGGTTCCAATCGAGCAGGTAATGGATGGCTCTGGCAAGCCGCTTGATGAGTCGAAGTTTGTTGCAGACTTGGCATCCGCACTGAATCAAGCTTTGGACTCTAGCGATTTGAAAGCCATGGGACTTGCTGGTCGCAAACGAGTCGAAGAGCACTTCAGTTGGGACAGCATCGCCGAGACCACAATCAAGGTTTACCGCGAGGCAATCGAGAAGTTCTAACCCGCTAGCATAGGCTTTTCTCATGTCCCGCGTCATTGACTTTAACGACATCACGGTTACCCGCGATGGCAAAGAAATCCTCAGCAACGTCGACTGGCAGGTCGAATCAGACCAGCGCTGGGTGGTAATCGGCCCAAACGGTGCCGGCAAGACCACTCTGCTGCGAATCGCTGCTGCCCAGATTCACCCAAGCACGGGAACCGCCAAGGTGCTCGGTGAAACCCTCGGTGAAATCAACGTTTTTGACCTTCGCACTCATATCGGATTTGCCTCTACCGCGCTAGCTAACCGCATTCCAAACACCGAAACTGTCTTGAACGCTGTGATGACTGCGTCTTACGGAATCACCGGTCGTTGGAACGAACTTTACGAAGACATCGACGAGCGTCGCGCGCGCAGAGTTCTCGGGGAGTGGGAACTCGGTGATTTTGCTGATCGCCTCTTCGGAACCCTGAGTGACGGAGAACGCAAGCGTGCCCAGATTGCCCGCGCTGTGATGCCTGACCCAGAACTGCTGTTGCTCGACGAGCCGGTTGCCAGCCTCGACCTAGCAGCTCGTGAACACACGCTTCGCTTGCTTGGCGATTATGCCAAAGCTGCCATCGCGCCAGCCATGGTCATGGTCACTCACCACCTCGAAGAGATTCCAGCAGGGTTCACACACGCGCTGCTGTTGACCCAGGGAAGGGTCTATGCCGCGGGTGAAATCGAGCACACCATCACGAGCGACAAGGTCAGTTCGGCTTTCGGTCTTGAAATCGATGTCAAGCACGAGGGTGGACGTTTTACAGCACGTGCTAAATAGCGCTTCGTCTGGTATAGTTTTCCCTTAGTGCTGATTTCATTTTTGAAATCCAAAAACCCCAAGTTTTCAACCAGCAATAGAAAGTTGTCGTCATGAAGGCAGACATCCACCCAAAGTACGAGCCAGTGGTTTTCCGCGACCTAGCATCTGGTGTTGCATTCCTAACTCGTTCAACCGTTACCAGCACCAAGACCATTGAGTGGGAAGACGGTAACACCTACCCAGTCTTCGACGTTGAAATCTCTTCAGCTTCGCACCCGTTCTACACCGGTAAGCAGCGCATCATGGATGCTGCTGGTCGTGTTGAGCGCTTCAACGCTCGATACAAAGGGTTTGGTGCTTAGTCGTAAACGACTAAACACTAGCTTTGGCACCTAGCCATAATCAAACTTCGGAGCGCAAGCTCCGCGAGAACCGCAAGTTGTCCACACGGCTTGTAGATTGAGACCAAAAGGCTCCGCTTAGGCGGGGCTTTTTGTTTTAAGTATCTTTTATGGGCAACTTAAATTAGTTGCTGAGTTTTAGTGGCCAACCTTTTGTGGCAGTGAAGTCTGGGTTCACGCTTCGGCGCATGTATGACTCGAAGTCTGTGTCGTTTGCATCACTCCACAAGATTTGAGCATCGTGAAGCTCTGCTGCAGTTGCCGGCAGGTCATCAGCCCAACGTCGCGCAATTGCCTGGGCTACTCTTCCTGCAGCAATAGCGTCAGCTGTTGCGTTGTGCGCGTCGTCAAGTGTGACCTTATAAAACTCTGCGGCGTTTTCTAGACGGCG
>JBJTOA010000122.1:0-5823 GCA_046074285.1 Micrococcales bacterium | reverse complement strand
GTCCTTTCAATGGCCGGTGTATCCGCCCATTGCAGTTAGGTTATTAGCACGAAAAGAAGGTTCAGCGCCGACACGCTAGCCAAGTCGGTTGCGTATCGCCATCGGGTTATCATTTTGTTCGGTTTGCACTACATATCAAGCGTTTACAGGCGGTTTCGAGAAACTTGACCTGGCTGGATGCCTTCTATTTCAAGGGGTCGAGGAATAGAGTGAGACCAACTTACCGAGGGGGTAAATAAATGGTTGGAAACACCAACGTATTTGGGTTTTTCTTGTTAGCAGCTGGAATCTTCGGATTCCTCAGTTTCAGATTTGCATCGGCAAAGAAGGCGCCCTACACCCACTTCGGATTTGGCCTTGCAGCTTTCAGCCTGGCATTCCTGGTCTGGGCATACATCGTCATAAGTGTTCCGTCGGCCGAAATGCTGAGCACGCTTATGACTGTCGGCGTGGTTCCGTTCGTTGCAGGTTTCTTGCTCTTGGTATCTAGTGCAACCTATGACTGGAAATCGTCGAATCGAACTTTGATTCTCTCTATCGCAGTGGTCTTTCTAGTTGGGCTCTTCGTGCTCAGAACTTTCGTACTGCCGAGTGAGCCAGCATTCAGCGATAACGGGCTGATTTACTTCAACGCCGACCCGATTATCGAATTGATGTACGTGTTGGCATTTGCTGGCGGTTTCATGACTTCACTTCAGGTTGTCAGTCGTTCGATTTCAGATCGCCTAACCGCAGCTTTGACAAGAATCTTCTTCAACGTAGTTGTGGTTTGTGGTGTGATTCTCTTGGTCTCACACGATGATGTTTTGCAGAACTACAACGGCTATCTGATGTTGGCTGGGCTTGTTGGTCTGCTGGTGGTATACCTACCAAGCAAGGTCAAAAGTTATTTGAAGTAGGGATTATCAAAAATGCACCTGGGAGACCAGGTGCATTTTTACTTAAAAGCCGCTTCTCCAGCTAAAGACTGTTGCGCCTAACTCATGAACAAACTGACGAATTTTCTCGAGTTCATTTGCCTCTATTGCAGCTTTAACTCCGTTGCTCATGCTCCTGTTGCCAGCTTGCCCAATGCTCTCTAAGAACTTTTCATAATTGGCAGGTTCAATCTCATGAACGCATTCCCTTTCACCATCGTCGAAGTAGACAACTGTCTTGTCTCTCTTGAATTCAAACCTGACTTCGTCGCGATTCACACCTTCACCAATAACAAACTGAATCATTTAATTCCCCTCTCTACATTCGAACCCTATGAGCCGTATGCCACATTTTGACTAGTAGCCTCAGAGCATGGAATTCAGTTTTACTGGTGAGCTCATTGAGTGGCGAGGGCCAGCACCTTTTTACTTTGTAGCGATTCCAGATCAAGTCGGCTCAGAGATCAAAGCCAGTGCGAGACTACTCACTTATGGCTGGGGCGTTATTCCTGTTTCGGCAACCATTGGTAAGACTTCATTCACAACTTCGCTAATTCCGAGGAATGGTGTCTACCTTTTGCCCGTCAAGAATGCGGCAAGGATTCCCGAAAAGCTTGAGCTTGGGCAACAGGTAGACGTTGCCATTAAATTGGGTTAGTTTTTTGTCGTTAAATAGAGAGTGCGCCCCCCGGGACTTGAACCCGGAACCCACTGATTAAGAGTCAGTTGCTCTGCCGATTGAGCTAGAGGCGCGTATTGCGCTAGGCGCAACAAGAGAAAACTTTACCAGCAAAAGTGGTGGCTCGGCAACCTAGGTTGATTCGGTATAGGCTCAAAGCATGACTGAACTTGCTGCTGGTGCCAAGGCTCCTGCTTTCAAACTTTCTAATCAAGATGGCAGCGAAGTTTCGCTTGCTGATTACAAGGGCAAGAAGCTAGTGCTGTATTTCTACCCAGCCGCATCGACTCCAGCGTGCACTAAAGAGGCTGTTGATTTCAAAGACGCATTAGGTGTTCTTGGTAAAGCTGGTTACACCGTTGTCGGTGTCTCGCCTGATTCGGTTTCAAAGATTTCAAAATTTCACTCGAGCCAGAAACTTGGGTTCGATCTGCTGAGTGATGAAGACCACTCGGTGCACAAGCTCTATGGCGCATTCGGTAAGAAGAGCATGTATGGGCGAATCTACGAGGGTGTAATTCGTTCAACATTCGTGATTGATGAAACTGGCAAAATTTCGATGCCGCTTTATAACGTGCGAGCCACGGGTCACGTGGCAATGCTTTTGAAGTTACTTGAGCTCTAACTGATGCTTTGCGTCTTGTAGCACTGGCTTCATGAAGAGCAGTACTAGGCAGATCACACTCGGAATAATTAGGGCTACGCCGTAAAGGGCGTTTGGGGTTGGCCCGGTAAAGCTTGCTGCCGCTACCGCAAGTTGGCAGGTTTGCCAAAAAACCGCGCTCGATCTTGACCAACGTTGATTCTGAAGCAAGCCTTTGGTTGTGAATGTTAGCCAGACAGCCACCAATAAACAGATTGCCAAAAGTGTAATCATGGCGGGCAAGCTGCGAGATTCATTGGTTGCGATTCCGTAGATGTAAGTGCCGGTGGCGGCAAACATGCTTAGTGCTTCGATTGCCACGATTACAGCGGCTACTTTGAGGATGATGCTTAGTTTGGTCACTTTTCAACCATAAACGCCTAAAAAACTATTGCCAAATCGGGTCTTCTGTGAAACGATATTCAGGTAACTGTGAGGTCAAAGATGTTCTTACTTGACCTGAGATCTTTTAGATTTTCCCCCTTCATACAAAGGAATATTCGCATGAACATGCAGTGGCTGAACCAGGCTCGTTGTCTAAATGAAGACCCAGAGCTGTTCTTTCCAGTAGGCAACACCGGCCCTGCAGTCGAGCAAATCGAGCAAGCAAAATCAGTTTGCCGCGAATGTGCTGTTACCAACCTCTGCCTCGAATACGCCATCAAAGAAAACCAGGACACTGGCGTTTGGGGCGGAATGTCAGAAGACGAGCGTAAGTCGCTAAAGCGCAAGTACGCTCGTGCTCGTCGCGCTTCTTAGAGCGGAATAGTTACGGTAGCTTTCACGCCACCTTCTTTTGGTGAAAACCAGCTAATGGTTCCTTTAAGTTCACCTTCAACTAGAGTCTTCACGATTGTGGTGCCTAGCCCTGGTCCAACTTTTCCATCCGGCAATCCAAGGCCGTTGTCGCTCACGCTAATGGTCAGTTTCTTTTGAGTGCGCTCTGCTGCAATGTGAATTACTCCGGCAGAACTCTTGAAGCCGTGCTCAACAGCATTACCTACAAGTTCAGTCAGAACTACTGCCAGCGGGGTCGCCTGATTGGCGGTTAACTGACCGAATTTTCCGTCTTTGACCGCACGGATGCTGATCTGGTGGATTTGCGCGAGTTCAGTGGCAAGATTCAAAATTCGGTCGAAGACATCATCGAAGTTGACGTTTTGGGTGATGCCGCCCGAGAGCGTGTCGTGAACCGTAGCGATGGCAGCAACTCGGCGCATGGCTTGCTCAAGTGCGAGTTTCACTTCTTCACTTTGAGTTCTGCGGCCCTGCATTCGCAGAAGAGAGGCAACAGTCTGAAGGTTGTTTTTCACTCGGTGGTGGATCTCACGAATGGTGGCATCCTTGGTGATTAGTTCTTGCTCTGATCGGCGAACATCGGTCACATCTCTGCAAAGGATGAGCGCACCGATTCGTTGACCACTTTTCTTCAGCGGTATCGAACGAATGCTGACGGTAGTGTTTCTTCCCTCGAGGTCGAGTCGCCAAGGAGCTTTACCGGTAACGACTAGAGGTAGAGATTCGTCGACTGTGTGCTGCGCTTTCACCAGGTCAGAAACTGGTTCAGCAAGGGTGCTTCCTTCTAGTTCACCTTCGATACCGAGCTTGTTGAAAGCAGAAAGTCCGTTGGGGCTTGCGAAGATTACTTTGCCATCTACGTCTAGTCTGAGAAGACCGTCGTTAGCACGTGGTGCTCCGCGCTTTGCGCCGGTATTGTTACCGAGGTCTGGGAAAGCGCCTTCTGAAACCATGTTGAGCAGATCGTTGCCAGCCGCCAAAAAGTTCAGTTGTGACTTGTGTGGAGCTTGGGCATTGCTCAGGTTTGAGTGTCGGGTGATCACAGCGATTGGCTCGGGTTTAGCTTTTTCGCTATTCATCTGAGCACGTCGACGCACAGGGATAACCGATAGGCGACTCTTGATTCCTTCGAAGCTTTCTGGCCCTGACACTTCAATCAGGTTTCCGCTTTGGAATGCATCCTTAACTTCTTTTAGCCATTCTTTTCGAACCTGTTGGCCGCTGAGGTCTCGATAAAAAATAGTGGCTGCACCAGACGGTCGAGCGTGAGCTATGGCTACAAAATTGCCGTCAGCTGTCGGTGCCCACATCACAAGGTCGGCCATGACCAGGTCAGCTATGAGTTGCCACTCGCTTACCAGCAGAGCTAGCCAGTCTATGTCAGCCTGTGAAGCGACTGCGTGTTTACGCAACAACTGCACTGGGGTAGACATATCTCAAAGTCTAGTGTTACGACTTTGCCTTGCCCTCTCCCATGATCCAGCTGGCAAAAAGACCCGCTCCTACCGAAACCAGAGTTATGCCTGAGAGCACCAAGAAAAGTGTGACGATTCTTCCGTTGTCGGTAACTGGCTGCCCATCCGGGTCTCCGGTTCCGGTGATGGTTGTAAATGACCACCAGAGTGCAGCTTTTAGATTTGTCAGTTTTGAATCTGGGTGGCTGTCTTCAGCATCGATCATTGCGATCGCACCCATGAAACACATAACTGGCATGAGCGTAACGGTGTAGATGCCGAGCACCTTCATGCGATCGGCAGCCACGTTTCCTAGAGCCTTAATCGGAATCAGCAATCTCAGGATTCTCAAGAATCTCAATGCTGGGAGAATCAAAGCTACTAATTCAATCCAGGTGGTTCTAAAGAAATCTTTTACGCTAATTCGATTGAAAAAACGCATGAAGACATCGGCTGCAAAAATACCCCAGAGAATCGAAGAAGTGGTGTCGGCGATTTTGAAAATCAGTGCGTCCTTAGCCCAAAGCACCTCAACTGTGTAACTTGTCATATAGATGATTGAGGCGAAGGCAAGCGGAAGCATGGTCTTCTGTTCCCAAGCATTTAAGAATCTGCGTTGCTCGCGCACTTTTCTCTTCATGAGTTTCAAAGTAGTCGATTGACGTGTGTCAACGCTATTCGATTAGCAACCTTAGAGTTTCAAGCGCCGGTGTCTTCTTCGAAGCAAAGCTGAGGGGCAAACTTTTCTGCATTGCGATTTCAAAGGCAGGGTCTTCTGGCAGGTAAGAGATTCGGTTGAACGGGGTGTGCTTTCTCAAGGTTTGTTCGAGTTGCTGCTGCGGGTTCGAACCGAGAATCGAACTGTTGACGCGGTTCACTAGCAATTGGCTCTTTTCGAAATCGACGTGTCTAGACAGAGTCTCAAGGTTATTGATAAAGCGATGAACTGATATCGGGTCAGCAAGACTCGTGACGATAATTCGATCTGCCCGTTTCAGCACTACATCGACTAGAGCTTGATTCTGCTCGCTCAATGTCGCAAGGTCGATTACAACTTCGTCGAACTTTAGCACCAGCATTTCAAGCAGAGTTTCAAAGCTATCTAGAGTTATTGTCTCTGCAGTCAACTCATTTGGCACTCCGGCGATGAGTGTAACTTTGGCTTTTGGCACGACAAGATCTAGGGTGAGGTTCTCGAAGTCTGAGTCACCGAAACGATTTTGCTCAATCAACCTGCATAGTGCGCTGAGACTAGCTGGAGCATTTGCAAGAGAGAAGTAGAGGTGCTGACTTGGTTGCACGAGATCGCCGTCTACGAGGCAAACAGTTTTT
>JBJTOA010000121.1:0-6638 GCA_046074285.1 Micrococcales bacterium | reverse complement strand
CATATGAACGAGTTTCAATGGCATACAGGATGCCGCTCGGCTCGGCACCGTAGACGGCGGCAGCCAAAACTGCGAGCCACTTCGGCACGGCATCTCTGATCAGCGCGTAGAGCGCAATCATCGCGATTGCAATAAAGATGTTCGAAAGAGTTCTGGTGGCAATTTCACTGTCGCCAAAAATCTTCATGTAGAACCAGAGGGTCATCTGGTAAAGCGGTGGGTGAACCGATTCTTTAGCGAAGAAGAAACCCATTTCGAATGGGTTAGAGAAATAGCTGCCGTAAGCCCAAACCGAGTAGTGCTCATCAAGCCAGTAAGACTGCAGGTTGCTCAGAAAAAGTCGGGCAGCAAAAAGCAGGCTGACAACAATTGAAAGTTCTTTGTGCTTTACAACTGTGTTCTTGAGTCGAATCGACCTGTCTTTCAGACCAGAAAAATTCACGGCGGGCAGCCCCTCTAAATCGTTCAAACCTCAGTTTAAACGATTTCACCTTTGACATCGGGTTGCAGGCGACTGGCAATACCGAGTATCGCTGTGATTGCAAACACCACAATCACGTGAATCCACATGCGATTGAGCGAGTCACCCCAGCCAACTCGGCCCAGACCTGGCTCGCCGATAGCTGCATCATCTAGAGTTTTGGCTGCCAAGAATGTCAGCAGCAGCAGTGCTGAAACCTTGACGAGCAAGCGATGCTCGGCGCTAATACTCTTGCCGATGCCGAACAAAATACCCAGCACCAGAATGAAAGGCGCGGCACCCCAGAGTCCGTGGCCGACACCCAAGTTTGCCCAAATTGCACGCCATCCTCTGAGCATTGATTCACTGAAGAAAATCGTAAGCCCAGCAAGCACCGCTGCCAGCAACCAGATTGCGATTGTGAATGATCGAGCGCGCAGCCAATCGAACCACTTGAGCGCTGGCAGTGCTGAGCCAGCCACGAGAACTGCCATCAGGGCTAACCACGGCAGATGTGTGGCCTGAAGAATGTAGCTGTTATAGAACGCAATCCAGATGCTAAATGAAACTGATGCAGTAATCAGCAACCAGAGAATTTGTGCCCGAGTAAGCAACTTGGTCGAAAGCAACGGCAAGAGAATCACCAGGTTGATTAGCAAGCCTTCTGAGCGAACCATACCGAATGAGAAACTTGTCAACACCAGCAGCCAGAAATCACCGCGATCAAGTTTGCCAGCCTGCATTGCCTTGATTGTCACTAGTAGCGCCACCGTGATTAGCAAGCCCATAAAGAGGTGACTGTTTAGCAAGAAGGTCGCGCGCAACCACATGGTTGAGGTGTAGAGCGCGAGCACCACCGGCAGACTCGCGAGCCAAAGAGTTCTGCGCGAGTAACCCTTCAAGACCAAAGTTGCAATGCCAATACCGGCGCTCACCAGAGCAGCGTAAGCATATGGCGTGAGCGAAGTGAGAAACTCTCGGCTGTCACCTAGGGCAAGCATCAGCGGGAAAATCAGCCCGCGTTTAAAAACGTTCGAATCATCGAGGATGCCCAGGCTGTCCCCCTGCTGCATGACATGAACCACAATCAGAATCCAGCGGCTGTCGCTATGCCCAAGTCTGCTGAAACCGATAACTCGGGTGGCGATGATGGTCGCAACTGCAGCGCCCAGGGGCAACCAGAGCAATGGCAGCAATTGCTTGCGCTCTCGAATGAAAACCCAGACGAAGGCAGCGAAACTAAGCGCGGCAAAAACCCACTTCGAATAGATTTGCAAGCCAATCGGGTAGAGCAGAACAAAGGTCACACCACGAAGTGCCATGGCGGCAACCAGTGATGCCGCGAAACCAAACCAGATCGAACTGATGCGCAGCATGCGACTGAATGCAGCACCGCCAAGAGCGATGGCAAGCATCATGACAATTTCAGTAATCATTCGGCACCCAGCATCACTCGTCGAAGCAAGCTTTCTTCAACTAGACCGTAGGCATCCTTATCGAAGCGCACGCCTACAAATTTTGCTGTTGGGCCATCGGGAATATCCCAAATTAAATCGAGGCGACAGGCAGGGCTATTGCGACCAGGGCAATAGGTGTCTGTCCAATCTTTTGACAGGGCTAGCAATTTGGCACCTGCAGGGTTGCCGCGCAAGTCAATCGGGTCTTCGGTGGCATCGATGGTGCCAGCCTTGAAAATCTCTGAAACCTTGGCTGAGTAACCAAAACCATTTACGTTTTCATCACCAACATTGGTGACTTCAACTTGACCAAAGTGATCGAGAAAAATCAGTGCCGTAGAGGCAGCCCAGTGAGTGCGCTTGAGCACATCTTCAATCTGGTAACCCTTGTCGGCAAAACCAAACGGCGGTTCGCGATCTGCGAGAAGAACGTTATAGCCAACCGCCAAAACTGAAACCGCAATAAGCGCAGCTGGCAGAAACTTTTTGCCTGAACTCACTCGGCAGCCGCCAACTGACCGCAGGCACCGTCAATCTCTTTTCCGCGAGTATCGCGAAGCGTGGTTGGAATTCCGGCAGCTTCTAGTTTTGCGATAAATTCTCGAGTCACCTCAGGGGTCGATGCTGTCCAGATTGAACCCGGGGTTGGGTTGAGCGGAATCGGGTTAACGTGAACCCAGCCCTTGCCTCGATCGTTCAACTTTTTGCCAAGCAGAGCAGCTCGCCAAGCGTGGTCGTTCATGTCTTTGATCAGCGCGTATTCGATTGAAACTCGACGGCCGGTCTTTTGGTAATAGTCGTAGGCAGCGTCAAGAACCTCGTCGACCTTCCAACGCGAATTGACCGGAATCAACTCGTCGCGAAGTTCATCATCTGGCGCGTGAAGTGAGAGTGCAAAGGTCAGCGGCAAACCTTCGTCTGCTAGCTTGCCGATTGCCGGCGCGAGTCCCACGGTCGAAACCGTGATTCCGCGACCAGACATTCCCAGCCCGTTTGGTTGCGGCTCAAGCATGGTGCGAATCGCATCCATCACGCGCGCATAGTTGGCCAGTGGTTCACCCATGCCCATGAACACGATGTTCGAAACTCGTTCGCTCTCGCTCTTTTTGCCACCGAGCTCACCGCGCGCCAGCGCAGCATTTGCCTGCACAATCTGATCAACGATTTCAGCCGAAGACAGATTGCGGGTCAGCCCAGCTTGACCGGTAGCGCAGAATGGGCAGTTCATTCCGCAGCCAGCTTGAGAAGAAATGCAGAGGGTGATTCTTCCCGGGTAACGCATCAAAACTGATTCGACCAGTGCGCCATCGAAGAGCCGCCAGAGAAACTTGATGGTGTCGCCCTTATCGGTTTGCAGTTTGCGAACCTGAGTCAAAAGGGTTGGCAGCAACTGACCGACTAATTCGTCGCGGCCGTCTGCCGGAAGGTCAGACATGTCTGCCGCTTTTGAACTGTAGTGATTGAAGTAGTGGGTCGAAATCTGCTTGGCTCTAAAGCCAGGTAACCCGAGTTCTTTTACCTTCTCAACGCGCTGCTCTATCGAGAGGTCGGCCCAGTGAATCGGTGGCTTTGCACCGCGCTTTGCAGTGAACTCGAGCTTGGGTTTACCCGACTCATCTTTAGCCTGAGTCCACCCCTCGGTGGCAGGCTTGATTTGCGGGCGCTCGGCCATTGGTTCTCCTTGAAAGCTTTCTTAAAGCCTAGGCGTTAGCGAACGGTAACCGTGTAGTCAGCTGAGGTTGCAGCCAGAATGGTGTCTCCGGCAAAGGTTGCGGTTAGCGGGTAAGTGCCTACGACACCGGCGCGCAAGCGTTTGATTGCATAACCGTTGGCATCTGTGCGAACTACAAAGCTTTGCCCGTTGAAGGTGAGCGACACTTCTCGGTTGGCAGCCGGGGTGCCGTAGGTCGTTAGCAATCTCGCCTGAAGGCTGAACTTGCGACCGTGCTTGGTGACAATGTCAGCCGGTGCAAATGAACTCACGGTCTTGAGATAACCAGTGCAAGGCACGTTCACATCGAGGTCTAAGTCGGTGTCAACGTATTGCGAGATGATCGCGGCTGAACCGGTAAAGCCTGACGATATTTCGTCTGGTTGGCCATCATTTTTCAAACCGTCACAAGCTCCAAGTGCCAGTGCTTCGTCGCCAGGGCCGTTGGCATACCAAACCGCGTGATCAGAAAACTCTTTGGTTAGCCCGCCAGTGATGATGCCCCACTGTTTTGAAGTCGAGTAGATGCCGATTTCTTTTACCCTGGCAACATTTTCGAGGTAGTAAACCGCACCGCTCAGGGCAGCTCGGTTACGAGATTGATTACGAGAAGAAACCTGAGTTGACCAGGTTTGGGTTAGCTCATCTTTGACAGCACCCTGACGCCAGCTGTTTGATAGCTCAACATCAAGCCACCACATTCGGTCAGCTGGCGAAGAGCTGAATCCGGCATCTTTGAATCCTTGAACAGCTTTTGCATAACTATCTTTTGCGCCGAGGTAGCCATAAACCCAAGAGCAAGCATTCGAATTCGTGTATGAACGATCGCACTTTACCCCGGCCACTTTTTTGCCGCGTGGCCAGTGCGAAGACTGCGTAGGGTTTGGGTTTCCGGTGTTGATATAGAGCTGAACACCCTCACCCGCCCAAGTCAACATTTCATCGAGGCACTTGTGCTGATCCCAAACTCGACCACCGTTTACTCCAACCACCGCGAACGCGAAGCTGGTTGGCAAAACTTTTCCGCACTGAGGATACGAAACGTCGTACCCCGAAGTCTCGCTCACGGTGGCTGCATTTGCCGATACCGCGCCAAGCAGGGTAAGCGAAAGCGCCGCGAGCACTGCGGTGAGTTTTTTGAACATGAGGTCCACCTCGATTACTAACTAGTGGGCAAGGTAATTTTCTCAGATGGTTCCTGAGAAAAGTGTGGCAATCCACACACTTGCCGCTGCACCCAAAATGCCCTAACTAGACTTGGCAGGTGCCCAAAATAAAACTCGACAAAGTTTTGCACATCACCGGTGAACTGCTTATCACCGCGGGCGTGCTGCTTGGGCTTTTTGCTTTCTGGCAGGTTTACATCAGCGACTCGATGGTTGGGCAAGACCAGACTTCGATCGCTGAAAACTACCAGCCAGCCCCAGATGCAACCCAAAACGTCTCTGCTGAACCATCAAAAACGCTCGTCGATGTTTCTGCTGTCAGCAAAGAGGGCGAGAACTTCGCCAAGCTTTACATCCCGAGATTTTCTAAGCACTGGGAGCGAATCATTGGCGAAGGCACTCGCTGGGCTGTGCTCAATACCGTGGGTGTTGGCCACTACAGCAAATCGCAGATGCCAGGCGAAGTTGGTAACTTTGCCGTTGCCGGTCACCGCGGTGGCTTCGGCGGTTCGTTCAAAAACGTCGATCATCTGCAAGCTGGCGACAAAGTCTGGGTCGAAACCAATGATGGCTGGTACGTCTATAAGTATCTTCAAACCAAAATTGTTTTGCCGACCGATGTCTCGGTGATCAGCAAGGTTCCTGGTTTTCTAGATGCCGCCAAAAAAGGTGGCAAGTACTTCACCATGACCAGCTGCGAACCAATCTTCGTAAACACCCATCGAATCATCGCCTGGTTCGAACTCGAAGCAGCCTTCCCTCTCGACTTTGGCATGCCGCAAGAACTAAAAGATTTGCGAGGCGAATAATGTACGAATGGCTATGGAAGAAACTGCCCGGCAACAAGCTGGCCAAAACCTTAGAAGCGCTTGCGCTAGCGGCAGCTGTAATAGCCCTGCTGTTCTTCGTAATCTTTCCGCTAGTGAACCAGTGGATTACCGAAGTCACACCTTCGACCGTTGGGGTTTAGAGCGTCGACTTAGAACCGAGCTTGAACCGATTGGTCAACCACTTGCGCACTGGAATTTCAAACCAGTAAACCACCGCGTATGAAACTGCGACGGTAAGAACTAGCGTGACAACAATTTCAAGGATGTTGCTTAGAGTCGAATTGCTATCGAGGCCGGTGAGTCGCACCAGTTCGCGCGAGCGGTCAATGAGCGGGCGGTGAAACAGGTAAACCGCAAAAGAAATCAAACCCATTTCGTGAGACACCTTGCCAATGAACGAACCCTTTGGCTCCCAGTTGGCAAGCGTGAAAACCAGCAGCGCTGCAGTCAGCGGAGCAACCAGAACGCCAAATCTGGTCACCCCTGAAACTGCGACGTTGAGCATGAATACCAAGCTCGAGCCAACTACCCAGAGCCAACCATTCGAAGTTATGCGCTTGCCGCTAGTGAACAACTTGCGAACCAGCAAACCCAGCCCAAACCCAGCGATGCCGCGACCAATTGCTTCGAAATGACGTATCGGTCCATGCTCAGCAATCCATGCGGCATCTTTAACCAAACCGATTGCAATCAGAACAAAACCCAGACAAGAAACCAAAATCAGCTGGGTGCGGGTTTTCAAAAATAGGTAGAGCAGGTTCGAGAACCACTCGGCTGAAAGTGACCAGAGCGGTGTAAGCCACCAGATGCACTGGGTTATAAACACCTGCAAAAGCAGTGCTGCCGGAATCAACGTGATTGGGTCTCGACCGGCAACCTTCAAGTCGGCGAAACCAGGAATGTTGCTCTTAAGCCAGATTTGCACGAGCCAGAAAACCAACACGAAAACCAGCGACAAAATCGTGAGCGGCCAGATTCGAACAAGACGTCGTTTGATAAACAGCGACTTTGATC
>JBJTOA010000120.1:0-2502 GCA_046074285.1 Micrococcales bacterium | reverse complement strand
AGCCTTCTAATCTCTTGGTCGTAGGTTCGATTCCTACCCGGGGCGCTTTCTTTTTGTGGCTAGGCTTGTGGCATAAGCGGTTTCGCTTTCGCAACAAGGGGCGGTTATGTTTTTGGGGAGATTAGTTGCTGCTGTGGCGGCATCCAGCTTGGTTTTGACTGGGTGTTCAGCTATTTCAAAATCTGAAGCTTGGCAGCAAGGTTTTAGCGATCAAAGCAGCATCTCGGCTACCAAGATTTATAACTACATGGAGGCTTACGCCTACTGTCAAACGATTCTGGAAACGCTATATCCGACTGCAAATAGCCAGCAGGCAACTGACTACACGTTAGGTTGCATGTCTTATGTTTATACCGGTGAGAACAACCCGGGCAGCACTTCGGGTGACTCGAGCGGTGATCTTGGTGGAGACACCTCTGCAGTTGATACCAGCAGTGGAGTTCTTGACCGCTTGAATTCTGCAGGTTATTCGGAGTGGGATTATGACCCCGTGAACAACACAAGCGGCATCCCAGCTATCGAGGTAATTCTTGGTGAAGACGGTGAAGATGGTAGTAGTTGCGCTGTTTGGGTATTTCAAGATGAAGCAACTGCAACCCAAGAAGCTAAAAACGGCGACTTTGATTGGGTGAGTGGAAACTTCTGGTACGGAAGCGACGACTATGGCTATGGCGCCATTCTTATTGCAGATTACTCAGACGACAACTGTGCGCTTGATGCGGCAGATGCACTGAACTGGAATCTCGACTAGCAGTAGAGGCTAAGCTTTCCAGACTGTCTTCATGTTCATGAACTCACGCATACCTACTAAAGCAAGTTCGCGACCGTAACCTGAGGCTTTGATTCCACCAAATGGCAGTTCGTTGAATGAGATGCTGAACCCGTTGACGAAGACTGCTCCAGCTTCAATCTCGTTGACAGCTTTTTCGAGTTCGGCAGCATCGGTGCTCCAAATGGCACTTGATAGTCCAAAGCGAGTCTGGTTGGCAATCTTGATGGCTTCGTCCAGGCTTGAGACTCGGTACATCGAGGCAACCGGACCAAAGGATTCCTCTTGAATTAGCAAGGCATCGGCAGGCAAATCAGCAAGTACGGTTGGAGTAAACCACCAGCCAGGTTGATCTGGCACATTGCCACCAGCAAGAACCTTAGCCCCTTTCTTAACAGCGTCTTCAACGAGCGCAACTACTTCGTTGCGACCGCTTTCGCTGGCAAGTGGGCCAATCTCGGTGGATGGATCCATTGGGTCGCCAACTTTGAGAGCCTTCACTTTTGATACGAACAGATCAGTGAATTTGTCATAAACATCAGAATGCACCAAAAAGCGTTTGGCATTTATGCATGACTGACCATTGTTGAGTGTGCGAGATTTCAATGCGGCTGCAACCGCGCCTTCGATGTCTGCAGACGGCATCACGATGAATGGGTCAGAACCTCCAAGTTCAAGTACAGACGGCTTGAGAGCCTCACCAGCTGTGGCGGCAACCGAACGACCGGCCGGCTCGGAACCGGTAATGGTCATGCCCTTAACGCGGCTATCTTCGATTACGGCCTTTACATCTCGTGCACCAATTAGCAAGGTAGTGAAGGCGCCCTTAGGAAAGCCCGCACGCTCGAACAGTTCTTGAATGTAGATTGCGGTCTGAGGCACGTTCGAGGCGTGCTTCAGAAGACCAACATTTCCGCAAGCGAGGGCAGGGGCAGCAAAGCGAATTGCCTGCCACAGCGGGTAGTTCCAAGGCATAACTGCCAAAACCACTCCAAGTGGTTGCCATTTGGTTCCCGCTTGGCTGGCGCCAACCGCGGCCGGGTTCGTTATCCATTCATCTTTCAAAAAGTCTTCTGCGTGATCTGCATAGAAGCGCAAACCTTTCGCGCTCTTCAAAACTTCAGCCTCTGCCTGACCAATCGGTTTACCCATTTCAAGCACCATGGTGGCAGCAAGTGACTTTACATCTGCTTCTAGCAGGTCAGCTGCTTTGCGAAGCCATTCTGATCGCTGGCGCACAGCTGTGCTGGCCAGCACGGGTGCCATTTGGGCTGCGAGCGCAAGCTTGCGCTCAACTTCGGCAGGTGAATCTGCCTCGAATTCCTTTACAACAACTCCGTTGCTAGGGTTGACGGTTGCAATAGCCAATTGGCTCCCACTTTCGTTTCTCTGATTTCATTCAACCTGAAAATTTAGCGATTACCTAATCAGCCTTCGGGTTGTGGATGTTTACGGGGGGTTAAAGTTTCGGCTGCTGCTGAGTAATGCAGTGGATGCCGCCACCTACGGCAAAAATTGGACGAGCATCAACCAGCAAAATCTCGCGACCCGGGTAAGCCTTCTCGAGAATCTGTTTCGCCTGAGCGTCATTTTCGTCATCGAATGCGCAAAGAATCACAGCACCGTTGACGATGTAGTGGTTGATGTAGCTGAAGTCAACGATGCCTTCGTGATCTTCGAGAATGGTTGGTGCCGGCACTGCGATTAGCTTTAGGCCGTGACCGATTAGGGTT
>JBJTOA010000119.1:0-14261 GCA_046074285.1 Micrococcales bacterium | reverse complement strand
CCAGTGGCCCGTAAACCACATAGCTGTGCCCGGTAATCCATCCAACGTCGGCCGTGCACCAGTCAACATCGTTCTCTGGGTGCAGGTCAAAAACGTTTCGGTGGGTGTAACTAGCCTGGGTTAGGTAGCCACCCGAGGTGTGCAAAATGCCCTTCGGTTTACCAGTGGTTCCCGAGGTGTAAAGAATGAACAGCGGGTTTTCAGCAGGGAAAGCCTGAGCCTCATGCTCGGCACTCTGCTTATCTAACGCGTCTTGCCACCAAATGTCTAACTCGTCATTCCAAGCAACTTCTTGCCCGGTTCGCTTGACCACAAGCACATGCTTTACCGATGGTGATTTACCGTGAGCCACAGCTTCATCAACTGCTGGCTTCAGAGCAAAAGGCTTGCCCTTGCGGTAGCCACCGTCAGCGGTAATCACAAGTTTTGCGCGACCATCGTCAATGCGGGTGTGAAGCGCTTCAGCAGAGAAGCCACCGAAAATAACACTGTGGATGGCTCCGAGGCGAGCAACCGCCAACATTGCAATCGCTGCTTCTGGAATCATCGGCAGATAAATCGCGACTCGGTCACCAGCTACCACGCCCAAAGACGAGAGCAGGTTCGCAGCCTTCTTGACCTCGGTGGTTAGTTCTGCGTAGGTGTATGAACGCTGATCGCCAGGCTCACCCTCGAAGTGAATTGCCACTCGGTCGCCGCGGCCCTCAGCAACATGACGATCTAGGCAGTTGTATGCAACATTGAGCTCACCATCGGCAAACCATTTGGCAAATGGCGCATCGCTCCAGTCGAGACCTTGGGTGAAAGGCTTGTGCCAGTGAAGGTGACGGGCCTGCTTTTTCCAAAACTCATCGCGGTCAGCTTTTGCCTCAGCATAAAGCTCTTCGCCTGCAATTGCCTGCTTCTTAAATGCCTCGCTTGGAGGAAAGTGACGATTTTCAGTCAGCAGTACTTCAATATTCGTGTTGTTTGACATCGTTGTCCTTAATCCGAATCTTGGGATTGTCAAAAGTCTTGCACATTTTTTGTTGGCCAAAGACAATCTGTCGCTTATACTAAAAGAGTCAGCTTCGGCTGACCTGCGCTATAGCGATTCCCCCCAATCGCATAGCGCCCGCCGGTAGGCCTTCGGGTCTACCGGCCTCTTACTTTAACGAACCTTTTCCACAGTTTTTGTCTGCGTTTAGCCATTCGTGTAAAGTCTCGTTCACTCTGTTTTATATGCACGACTTGATACTGCTATTGGCGCTACCCAACCTGACAGACCTACTTATCAACGGAACCGAAGTTTACGCTCGATGCGGGGCAACACTTGAACAGCAACCGTCATTCATAAAGAGCAACCTAGAAACTACCGAGCTTGCTAAAAGGCTCATCGGGTTAGGCGGTGGTCATCTAGATTTCGCGAACCCAATGGTCGACACCGTTTTATATGAAGATTCTTTGCCACTGCCAAAAGGTGTACTGTCCATCAGAGTTCATGCGGTCATTGACGCATTTGTGGCGACGAAAACTCTGATCTCAATTCGGATTCAACGCTCAGAAATCCACACTTTTAGCTTCGGCCAATTCGAATCTGAACTACTGACGCTAGCCAGCGGGCAGGGGAGTTTTGTTATTTCTGGAGCAACCGGTAGTGGCAAGACTTCGCTTCTCAGAAAACTATTGAGTGCAACACCACAACTTAGAACAGTGCTGCTTGAAGATACTCAAGAGCTTAGAGGGTTGAAGGGGCACTTTTTAGAACTCAGCTCGCGAGCTGCAAACACCGAAGGATACGGCGAAATTTCATTACAAAATGTTTTGACTCATACCCTGCGGATGCGGCCAGACCGAATTGTTTTGGGCGAGGTCAGAGGCCCAGAGATTTTTACGCTGCTTCAGGCTTTGAACCTGGGAGTTAAACAGGTGGCATGCACCATTCACGCGAACTCTGCTTTTCAGGTGCGTGACCGAATGCTCGCCCTATGGCTTCAAGCGACCCAAAGCGTCAATGGGTTCGATCAGTTGCTTGCGCAGAATCAAATCACGGTTGTTCACCTGAAAGATTTTGAAGTTACCGAGGTACAAGTACTTTGAATGCAGTTGACCAGGCAATCCTCAAACTTCAAAGTGGCAAGACCGCACAGTTCGAGCTTGAGGCCATAAATCCCAAGCTCGCAGCTGTGGTTGCAGAAACCGGTTCGGATGCCACTGCAGTTCTCGAAGCGTTGATGCAGCAGCAGGTATTTTTAGAGCGACTCTCAAACGAAATAGCCCTGGCAGTGTTAGGCGCAAAACAGACTCGAAACCTGATTTTGGTCTTACCGCTGCTCTCGATATTCATAGCCGGCAGAAACCCAGCAACTCTGCTGCTCACCAAACCCATTGGCTGGATTCTGCTTCTAGCCAGCGGGTCGTTAATCTGGCTGGCCCTCAGAACTTCGAACCAGAAGATATTGTTCGCCTCAAAACCCGAGGCTGACCCAGGCTTTGAACTCGAGCTAGTGGCAGTTGCAGTCAGGGCGGGCATGCCATTCAAACTCGCCTATGGTTTCACTTCAGAGCCTTATCAGTTTCACAGCATTCGAGAACTGAGGCGTGAGATTAGTCGCAGGCGCAACCAGCTCGAGCAGCAAAAGCGCCAAGCTTTAGCCAAACTGCCAAATCAACTTATTTTGATAAACGGACTTCTCGTGCTGCCAGCAACTCTGCTCTTGGCGTTTGCTCCGCTAGCCCTCTCAGGTATTTCACAAATCTTGAATCGATGACTTTTCAACAGCTAGCTAGTTAAGCAAGAGATGCTTTTTTTCAAAAGACAGAGTGAATACATGTTGAAAAAATTCATGAATGATTCAGGCGCTGCAACAGCAGAATACGTAGTGGCAACCATGGCGGCAGTTGGTTTTGCTGCCTTACTGGTTGGGATTCTCAAAAGTGATCAGGTCAAGCAGTTGCTGTTCGACATGGTGACCAAGGCTCTCACAGCTGCCGGGTGAGAAATACTGAGCGAGGGTCGGTAACTGCAGAATTCGCGATTCTTATCCCTTCCATCATCGGCCTACTGCTGTTTTGTTTGCAGGTCTTTGGTTGGCAGTTAGAGCGCATCCAGTTGGTTAATACCGCGGGTATTGCAGCCAGGGCCGCATCTCATTTGATGACCGATATAGAAGTCAACGCTTTAGTCGCAAAACTTTCGCCCGGTGCTGTTTTGAAGCTCGAAGTTGATGCCGAGGTGGTTTGCGCAAGGGTTTCTCAAAACCGATTTATTGAGCTAAGCGAAAAGCTTTGCACCCGAATGCAGGGGCAGTGATGGCAGGCACTGTCATGGGCGCGGGAATCTTTTTGAGCGTGGGTTTGTTATCTGGTCTTACGATTTCAGCGGGTGAGATTGCACTAAACCAGAATCGATTGCAGGTGCTTGCAGACACCGTGGCCATCTCGGTGAGTGAGTCTCTGCAGGGGCTCAACGCAGGAATTCCCTGTGAATCGGCAGAAGATTTTGCTCGGTTTGGTTATGCAGAGTTGCGCGAATGCCTTATTGTCGGTCAAAGTGTTCATATTTCCCTCGCTGTTAATTCGTTGGGTATAGTGCTAAGCGCAGAGGCAATCGCAGAGCCGCTGCTATGAAAATGTCAGGAGACACATTTGGCAAACCACAAGTTAGTGATCGTTGAGTCGCCAGCTAAGGCCAAGACGATTTCTAAATATCTGGGGTCAGACTTTGAAGTCTTAGCTTCGGTGGGGCACATTCGTGACCTAGCAGACCCCAAGGATTTGCCAGCTGAAAAGAAAAAGGGCGACCTAGGCCGCTTTGCAGTTGACGTTGAAAACAACTTTGAGCCTTACTACGTGGTGTCACCAGGTAAGAGCAAGACCGTCGCTGATTTGAAGAAAGCGCTCGCCGGCGCCGACGAGTTATACCTCGCAACAGATGAAGACCGCGAGGGAGAAGCCATCGCTTGGCACCTGCTTCAGGTGCTGAAGCCAAAAGTTCCGGTCAAGCGAATGGTCTTTCACGAAATCACCAAAGAAGCCATTCAGGGTGCGCTAGAGCACACTCGTGACCTTGATCAAAATCTGGTTGAAGCCCAAGAAACTCGTCGTGTGGTTGACCGTTTGTACGGTTATGAAATCTCACCTATTCTTTGGCGCAAGATCAACCGGGGTTTGAGTGCTGGGCGAGTTCAATCGCCAGCTATGCGCCTGGTGGTTCAGCGAGAGCGAGAGCGAATGGCTTTCGTCTCAGCAAGCTACTTTGACGTGAAGGTAGTGCTCGCAACCGGCGAAGCTGGGCAGCCAAACTTTGAGGCGAAGCTCATTTCTCTCGATGGCAAGAAAATAGCCACCGGTGAAAGCTTTGATGACACCGGTAAAAAGACCGCAGATGTTTTGGTGCTAGATGAGTTACACGCCAAGGCGATTGCTGCCTCGGTAACCGATTCGGCAGCGGTAATTTCAGTCACCGATGTTGAGGCGAAGCCAAGCATCCGTAGACCTGCTGCACCGTTCACAACTTCTACTTTGCAACAGGAAGCATCACGAAAACTTCGCATGTCTGCCAAGCAAACGATGGACACCGCTCAAGGCTTGTACCAAGAGGGTTACATCACTTACATGCGAACCGACTCGCCAACTCTTTCAACTCAGGCAATCAATGCCGCTCGCACGCAGGCGAAAGAAATGTTCGGAGCCGAATACGTGCCAGATTCACCAAGGCTGTACACCGGCAAGTCGAAGAATGCTCAAGAAGCTCACGAGGCAATTCGCCCAGCCGGAGAAGTTTTCAGAACTCCAGCTGAGCTAAGCGGAGTGCTTTTTGGTCGAGCTCTCGAACTTTACGATTTGATCTGGAAGCGAACTGTTGCATCTCAGATGAATGATGCTCGAGTTTCAACTACAACCGCAAAGATCAAGGTGACTCCGCTGAACGGCGTGCAAGCCTCTGCTGCAGAGTTTTCAGCTTCAGGTACGGTTGTGACTTTCCGCGGCTTTATGGCTGCCTACGAAGAAAGCCACGATGAATCTCGCAATGAAGAAGAAAACGAAAATCAGGATGCCAAGAAGCTTCCAACCCTGGTTGTCGGACAGTCGCTAAATGCAGTGGATGTCATCGCTAAGGACCACCAAACTTTGCCACCACCTCGATACACCGAGGCAAGTTTGGTCAAAGCACTTGAAGAAGATGGCATCGGTCGCCCGTCGACTTACGCCAGCATCCTCTCGGTTATTTTGACTAAGGGATACGTCACCAAGCGCGGTCAGGCCCTAGTGCCTGAGTGGATTGCTTTCACAGTAACGCGATTCTTGGAAGACAACTTTGGTTATTTGATCGACTATGACTTCACTGCGCAAATGGAGGCAGACCTAGACAAAATTGCCGACGGTGAACTCGATGGCAACGACTGGCTAAGCGGCTTCTATTTCGGAGCAGATCACAAGTCAGGACTCGTCAATGCGGTTGCAAACCTAGCTGACCAAGACCCACGAGCTATCAACTCGATTGCGCTCGGTAACGGTGTTACTTTGCGAACCGGAAAGTACGGGCCATATCTTGAAGTCATGCAAGAACCGGGCAGCGAAGGCGCCGACGAAAACGGCCGTCGCGTGGTTAATATTCCTGAAGAACTCGCACCAGACGAACTGACCGATTCGAAGGTCGAAGAACTTATAAATGCACCGGTGATCACCGACCGCGTGCTTGGGCAAGACCCTGCTACCGGCCTAGACATTCTTTTCAAGGATGGCCGCTATGGGCCCTATGTGCAGCTAGATGATGAGAAGGCAGATAAGCCAAAGACCGCTTCGCTTTTCAAATCGATGAGTGCAGCAACTTTGTCTCTCGAAGAAGCGATTCAGCTGCTTTCGCTTCCGAGAGTGGTCGGAATCGACCCAGCAACCGAAGAAGAGATAACCGCGCAAAACGGCAAGTACGGCCCATACCTGCGCAAAGGTAAAGACTCGCGTTCACTAACCAGCGAAGAGCAGATTTTTGAAATCACTCTAGAGCAGGCGCTCGAAATCTATGCGGCACCGAAGTATGGCGCAAAGAAGGCGGCTGCCGGACCACTCAAGGAATTCGGCGATGACCCTGCCAGCGGTGGCGCGGTGCAGGCTAAGACCGGTCAGTTTGGGCCATATGTAACCGATGGTTTCGTGAATGCAACGATTCCTAAGGATGAACCAATCGACGAACTTGCAGCTGATCGCGCTTTTGAACTGCTAGCAATTAGACGCGAGAAGCTCGGGCTTGAGCCTGGCGTTGCGCCGGCGAAAGTTAGCAGGGGAGCAGCCCGAAAGACTGCTCCCGCTAGAACAGTTAAGAAGTCTGCAGGCAGAAAGTCTAAGTAATCGTGGCAGGCCTATTCATTTCGTTCGAGGGTATCGACGGAGTTGGAAAATCAACTCAAGCAAACCTTCTCGAAAGTTTTCTGCGCGAAAAAGGTCGCGATGTGGTGAGAACCTTTGAGCCAGGGGGCACCGAACTCGGACGCGAGATTCGCGAACTACTGCTTCATCGCAAGGGTCATGTTGCTCCGCGCGCTGAAGCATTGCTCTACGCAGCAGATCGTTCACACCACGTGAGCACCTTGGTGAGGCCCGCCCTAGAGGCCGGCAAAGTCGTGGTGACCGATCGTTACCTTGATTCTTCGGTTGCCTACCAAGGCGCTGGCAGAGCGCTATCTGAAGAAGAGATTCGCAATCTCTCACTCTGGGCAACCTCAAACCTATTGCCTGACCTCACTATCTTGCTCGACCTTGATTCGGCGGCGGCCAGCCAGCGTCGAGCAACCACCGGTGAAGCACCAGATCGCCTTGAGAGCGAAAAACTTGAATTCTTTGAAGCTGTTAGGCAGTCATTTCTGAGAATGGCCGAAGCCGAACCTAAAAGGTTTTTAGTGATCAATGCCGACCAAAGTGTTGAGCAGATGCAGGCTGAGATTCGAAGCCGAGTGAGCGAACTGCTCTAATGCCTTCGCCAATTTGGGACGAACTTCACGGCCAGGCAGAGGCTGTAACCCAACTAGAAACTGCAATCAAGAATCGCGAAAGTGGCGTTCACCACGCCTGGCTTTTCACTGGCCCTCCGGGCTCTGGGCGAAGCAACATGGCGAGAGCGTTCGCGGCAGCCCTGCTGTGTGAGCATGGCGGCTGTTCGACCTGTCAGTCCTGTCAGTTAGTGATGGCGGGCGGGCATCCTGATGTATTGGTTTTAGCAACCGAAAAAGTTGTGATTCCCATCGAAGAAATTCGTGAGTTGGTAAGCAGCTCGATTATGGGTTCGACCATGGGTCGCTACAAAATCATGATTGTCGAAGATGCCGACCGAATGGCCGAACGATCTTCTAACGTGCTCTTGAAATCTCTAGAAGAGCCGCCCAAGGGAACCATCTGGATGCTTTGTGCCCCTAGCGAAGCAGACCTTTTGCCCACCATTCGCTCTAGAGTTCGTCGCGTAGCTCTGAAGGTGCCTAGCGTTCGCGAGGTAGCTGATTTGCTAATCAAGCGTGATTCGGTTGATGAAAAACTAGCCCTGCAAGTTGCGGCCGAAGCGCAGAGCCACGTTGGAATGGCAAGGCGCCTTGCAGAATCAAGCGAGGCAAGATCAAGAAGACGCGAGACTCTGCTCTCTGCTCTAAATATCAAGGGCCTTAGCTCAGCCATGTTTACCGCTGAGCGATGGTTAAATATCGCTGCCAAAGATGCTGAAGCCCTAACTGCTGAGCGAGATGCCGAAGAGCGTCAACGGCTTATGGTGACCTTTGGTTTAGATGATTCAAGCCCTATCCCAGCGCAACTTCGCACCGAGTTCAAGAAACTCGAAGAAGACCAAAAGCGTCGAGCCACCAGGTCTCTGCGAGATGGCATCGATCGAATTCTGGTCGACCTGATGTCGCTTTACCGAGACGCACTCATGCTGCAACTTTCGGCAAAAGTAGATCTGGTAAACGAAGAGCAACGCGCTCAAATCGAAACACTTGCCAAAGAGTTTGACTCGGCTAAAACCATTCGAATCTTAGATTCGATAGCTTTGACACGAACTCGTATCGCTTCGAATGTTAAAGATCAAGTCGCTCTCGATGCCCTCGCGGTTGAGTTGCGAAGGGGGAACAGTTGAAAAAACTTATTGCGATTCTTTGCTCAACACTTTTACTTGCCGGTTGTGCAACCGCGGCACCAAAAGTGGATGCATCGACATTGAATGACTACTACAGCCAAGAAGTTTCTTGGGTGAACTGCGGCGACAATCTTTCGTGCACCAAGATTTCTGCACCGCTGGACTACGCTAACCCGGGCGCAGGAAGCATTGAACTCGCGGTAAATCGCTACTGGGCCGGAAAGGGAGAACCGCTTGGCGAATTGCTTATCAACCCAGGCGGGCCAGGAGCATCGGGCTATGACTGGGTCAAAGACTCGATCAGCGGTCTTGGAACTGACAAGCTAAAGGCAAGTTACGCAATCATCGGTTTCGACCCTCGCGGAGTTCAAAACAGTTCCAAGATTAAATGCCTCAGTGATTCAGAACTCGATGACTTTTTCTACTCAGACGACGGCACCGAATTAGGTAGTGCAGCAGACATTGCCGCCACCAAACTCAAAATTGCAAAGTTTATTGACGGTTGCAAAGAGAAGAGCGGCGACTTGTTGGGTCAGGTTGACACCGAGTCAGCCGCCAGAGACATGGACATCATCCGTGCAGTTCTTGGCCAGGCAAAACTTGACTACCTAGGCTTCAGTTACGGCACTTTCTTAGGCACGGTCTACGCCAACCTTTTCCCTGACAAGGTTGGTAAGTTCGTGCTCGATGGTGCGGTTGACCCAACCATGAATCCCGCCGATGAGTCTGTAAACCAGCTAATCGGTTTTGACAGTGCACTTCAGGCTTACCTGAGAAGCTGTGTCTCGCAGGCTTCATGCCCATTCGATCAAGACCTCGAACAAAACCTGCTCACTATCAAACGGTTCTTGAAATCTCTCGAAGGTAATCCTCTGAAAAATTCAGATGAGCCAAATCGACCCGTAACAGTGTGGGCGGTCGAGACCGGCATGATGATGTCGCTCTACAGCGAAAGCTACTGGCAGTATCTTGATAGTGCTCTCAAGGACGCTTTTGATTCGGGTGATGGAACCATGTTCCAACGCTTGGCTGATTTCTATAACGACCGCGATCAGAGTGGCAAGTATCTTTCAAACATAAACGAAGCCAACACCGCGATTGGTTGTCTAGATAGTCGGGACGATTCTTCGGATTCAGCTATGGCTGCCGAAAATGAACGCATGCTGCAAGCCAGCCCGACTCTCGGTCGCTATTGGCAGTATGGGGCGCTGTTGTGTGCAAACTGGCCGTATCCGGTGAAGCGAACGATTACCGATTACTCAGCAAAAGGTGCGCCAAAGATAGTCGTGGTAGGCACCACAAATGACCCAGCCACCCCGTATCAGCAGGCAGTGAACCTCGCGCACAAAGTCTTGAGCGATGGTTATCTGATCACCTACAAGGGAGAGGGTCACACCGCTTACGGCGGCGAAAGCAAATGCGTCGACGATGCTGTAGATAACTTCTTCATCAGTGGCGAGTTACCCTCGACCGAACCAAGTTGCTGAGCAAAGGTAAACTTGTAAAGTTGCTTTTGCAACACGCCACCTTAGCTCAGTCGGTAGAGCAGCTCCCTCGTAAAGAGCAGGTCACCAGTTCGATTCTGGTAGGTGGCTCTGTTACTTCTTGCGCTTGGCAATAGCCAAGAGGTAAACCAACTCTAAAATCCCTGCAGTGTTCAGGATGAAGAGTGCGGCAAACCAGCCCTTATCGCGATTAGCTCCTGCGCGGTAAAGTGCAAAACCTTTGAGAGTGAGAACTGCTGCTACTACAACAAGAACCATTACCCACTGGGTTGTGTCGAGCTGTGGCATTACTGGATTCATCTTTTTCCTTACCTGACATCAACCGAAGTTGGATCTTCTGGTTTGTAGTAGTGGCCGCTGTACCAGCGAATTGAATTAACAACTCCCCAGTGGTGAATTCTTCTAACTGAACTGCGCATTTTTACCTTGCGCGAGAAAACGTAATTTGAAGTTACTTTTCGAACCGCTTTGACTAGTTCAATGTCTTCGTGAGCCTGGTCAATCGAAGTTCTTACAAACCCGCCAACTCGCTGGTAAAGGTCTGCAGTGATTGCCATGTTGTGACCGGCCATCATGATGTATCTGCCCTTTAGATCACGCGAATAGTTCTGCGGGCGAAGGTGGCTAAGCAGGTGAGCAGCTTCATAGGTTGCAATAAAGAACCAGTAGCGCGGCCTCGAGAGCGGGATGTCATCGGTTCTAGGAAGGCTTGGCCCGCCAATCATCTCAACGCCCTGCGACTCGAAAATCGAAACGATATTTGCCAGCCAATCCGGGTCTGCAATGCAGTCTGAGTCAGTTCTGGCAATGTGCGTGGCGCCATCCTTGATTGCCACTTCAGCTGCACTCGCTACAGCCGAGCCGGTTCCCTTTACCGGTTCGTAAATCACTTTCCAGTTCAGTGAATGCGCTTTGATGAAATCTTTAGCAACCTGCGCCGAGTCATCGGTCGAGGCATTGTCAGCGATTACTACGGTGAAGTCTTTAAATGTTTGGGTGCGAAGAGATTCGAGTGTGGCAACGATATTTGCCGCTTCGTTATACATGGGGATGATGACTGTAAGTCTCACCTATAAACGATAACTGATTTATAGCCGGTCGAAAATTTTCGGCGTTCATTCGCAACCCATGCGGGCATTTACGAACTTTCTCATCGCATGAGAAAAATGGCGACCTTACCGACTTGTAATAGCCCGACCGCTTAGTGCTAGTGTCAGCAACAGAGTGCTCTTGCACCCTGGGGTAGTCAAAGGTGACTGCCTTTCATTCATGAACATGGGAGTTCTATGAGTTCGTCAGAACATGAAAGGGTGTGGACTGAAACTCAGGCCAGCCCTGAATTCCAAGAATTGAAACGGAAATACCGTGGCTTCGCTTTCCCACTCACCGTTGCATTCTTGGTTTGGTATTTCGCATATGTCATCCTGACCGCATTCGCACGCGAATGGATGTCTACCAAAGTATTCGGCAACATCAACATCGCATTCATTTTTGGTGTGCTTCAATTCGTCACCACTTTCTTGATCATGTGGCTCTACGAACGCCACTCATCTCACTCACTTGACGGACCTTCCGACGCGCTTCGCGACAAGGTAGATGCGGAGCTAGCAAAGAAATGAGTTCACAAGTTCTAAGCTCAGTGCTATTCGTGGCATTCGTTATTTTCACGCTGTTCCTGGTTTTTAGAGCCGGTCGTTCAACTAAGAAATCATCAGACTTCTATGACGGTGGCGGCAGCTTCTCGGGTTTCCAAAATGGTTTGGCAATCGCCGGTGACTACATGTCGGCAGCTTCGTTCCTCGGTATCGCGGGAACCATCGCGCTATTCGGTTACGACGGCTTCCTTTACTCAATCGGATTCTTGGTTGCCTGGTTGGTTGCGCTGCTTTTGGTAGCAGAACCGCTGCGTAACTCTGGCCGATTCACAATGGGTGACGTTCTGGCTTTCCGTATGAGACAGCGCCCGGTTCGCGGAGCCGCAGCAACCTCAACCTTGGTGGTTTCGATTTTCTACCTCATGGCCCAGATGGTTGGTGCTGGTGCGCTGGTGTCTCTGCTTCTCGGAATTACAGACCCGGCAGCTAAAAACTGGATTATCGCCGGGGTAGGTGTTCTGATGATCGTCTACGTAACCGTTGGCGGAATGAAGGGAACCACCTACGTGCAGATTGTGAAGGCATTCTTGCTCATGATCGGCGCAATCTTGCTCACCCTGATGGTTCTTTGGAGATTCGGCTTCAACATCTCAGACCTTCTGGGAGCAGCTGCCGAGGCTTCTGGCAAGGGAGATGCATTCCTGCAACCGGGTCTGAAATACGGTAAAGAAATTCACGATGCCGTTGACCCGACTCTGATTGACCCAGTCAAGACGCTTATCAGCAAGCTCGACCTGATCTCTCTAGGTATGGCACTGGTTCTCGGAACCGCAGGTCTCCCTCACATCCTGATTCGCTTCTACACCGTTCCAACTTCAAAGGCTGCTCGCAAGTCAGTGAACTGGGCAATCGGTAACATCGGTGCTTTCTATCTGATGACCATTGCACTCGGTTTTGGTGCAGCAGCTTTGGTAGCGCGTTCAACTCTGCTTCGCGGTTTCAAGACCAATGCAGACGGATGCTACATAGATGCCAAGGGAGCGGCAGTAATGAACGGTGACGCCTGTGCTACACCTGACCAACTAGCCACTCTGTCTGCAGACATCAAGAAGCTTTTGGTTCCGGTAGACACCTCGGGTAACGTTGCAGCTCCTCAGCTTGCGCAGTTCCTCGGCGGTGGCGAAGGCACCACTGGTGGAGCAGTGATGCTTGCAGTTATCGGTGCAATCGCATTCGCAACCATCTTGGCAGTGGTAGCTGGTTTGACGTTGGCAAGTTCATCGTCATTCGCTCACGACCTCTACGCAAACGTGATCAAGCGCGGAAACGTGACTCCAGAGAAAGAAGTTCGGGTTGCAAAGATCTCGGCAATCGTTATCGGCGCAGTCGCAATCGTGCTGGCAATCGGTGCTCAAGGTCTGAACGTGGCCTTCCTCGTGGCAATCGCGTTTGCGATAGCTGCATCAGGAAACCTGCCGGCGGTTCTCTACTCGCTGTTCTGGAAGAAGTTCAACACCCGCGGTGCGGTATGGGCCATCTACGGTGGTCTGATTTCTGCAGTTGGGTTGCTTGTCTTCTCGCCAAACGTGTCAGGTACCGCAACCAGCTTGATCCCACTGGTAGAAGGCGGAGTTCGGTTCGACTTCTTCCCGTTGGCCAACCCAGGTATCGTTTCGATCCCACTCGGATTCCTATTCGGCTGGCTCGGAACAATCACTTCGAACGAACGCAACTCGGCAAAGTATGCCGAACTTGAGGTTCGCTCGATGACTGGTGCGGCTATCGGAAAAGCTGTTCAGCACTAACAAGAAATGTGAGGGCCCTGGGAAACCAGGGCCCTTTACTTTTCACAGGCATAGAATGCAGATATGAGCAGTATCGATCACAATCAACCAAGCATCCGTTTCTTGGGTGCCGCTGGCACTGTGACTGGCAGTCGTTTTCTTTTGCAGTGCGGTTCGACCAGAGTCTTGGTTGACTGCGGCATGTTTCAGGGTTTGAAAGAACTGCGTTTGAAAAACTGGGCTGATTTTGCGGTTGACCCAGCATCTATTGACGCGGTGGTTTTGACTCACGCTCACCTAGACCACTGTGGATACCTGCCGAGACTTGTGAAGCTCGGTTTCAGGGGAACGGTATTCACCACCCGATTCACCGCGCAACTAGCTGAGGTCATTTTGCGAGACTCGGCGAGAATCCAAACCGAAGACGCTGCCTATGCGCAAAAGAAGAAGTTTTCGAAGCATAATCCGCCGGTGGCGCTCTATGACGAAAATGATGTCGAGCAGAGCATGAAGCTTTTTGAGCCGCAAGAGTTCAACAGCAAGGTCAAAGTTGCCGAGCAGACTTTTGTGACCTTCATTCCATCTGGTCACATTCTCGGTGCTGCCTATCTCGAAGTTGAATTCTTCGGAAAGAAGCTTTTGTTTACCGGCGACATGGGCCGACCGGATCACCCGTTATTAGTTGCTCCGGTGATTCGTCCGATGCAGTCAATTGATGCTCTGATTTCCGAATCAACCTACGGTGACCGCGAGCACGAGCCGCAAACTTCGAACTTTGAAGATGTCATTCGGCAGACAGTTGCTCGCGGTGGTTCAGTTCTGATTCCCGCATTCGCGGTTGACCGTACCGAGGTAATTCTGGTGCGACTGCGTGAACTTGTTGAAGCGGGCAAGATTCCGAGTGTGCCGATTTACTGTGATTCGCCGATGGCACTGAAGGCTCTGGCTTTTTACCGCAGGGCTATCGATGATCAGTCAGATGAAATCAGGCCAGAGATTCACGAGAAGTGGTCGGGGAGTGACCCTTTCGACCCCGGCACCTTGGTAGAACTCACTTCGGTCGAAGAGAGTAAAACTGTAAACAACCCGCAGCAGCCTTGCATAATAATTTCGGCATCTGGCATGGCTACTGGCGGGCGCGTTGTTCACCACTTACGCGACATGCTGCCGAACCCGAAGCACACCGTGATTCTGGTTGGGTATCAAGCCATCGGTACCAGAGGTAGAGCGCTTAGCGACGGTGCAGAGTTTGTAAAAATGCACGGAGAACTTGTGCCGG
>JBJTOA010000118.1:0-3386 GCA_046074285.1 Micrococcales bacterium | reverse complement strand
TTACAAAACCCAAGTTCTTGATACCTCTTACGCTGAAGGTGCCGGAATCAAGAGTGCCACCTTCGAGGTCGATGCCCCATACGCCTATGGCAATTTGAGCGTTGAAGCCGGCACCCATCGCTTGGTTCGCATGAGCCCCTTCAACTCGGCTGGCAAACGTCAAACCTCTTTCGCCGCAGTCGAAGTGGTTCCGCTGATTGAAGGCACTGACGCAATCGAGATTCCCGAGAATGACATCAGAATCGACGTATTTAGATCAAGTGGCCCTGGCGGTCAAAGCGTAAACACCACCGACTCTGCGGTTCGCATTACCCACTTACCGAGCGGCATTGTCGTGTCTTGTCAGAACGAAAAGAGTCAGCCTCAAAACAAAGCTGCAGCGCTGCGAGTTTTGCAATCCCGCCTGCTTGAAATTCGCCGACGCGAAGAAGAAGCCAAGAAGAAGCAACTTGCCGGCGATGTCAAAGCCAGTTGGGGTGATCAGATGCGCAGCTATGTTTTAGCTCCGTACCAGATGGTCAAAGACTTGCGCACCGATTACGAATCAAATAACCCCGATGCCGTATTCGACGGTGACCTGGATGGATTCTTGACAGCAGGAATCAGGTGGCGCAAAACCGAGGAATCTCAGGGCTAGCGTTTACGCTTAACCCATAATGATTCGCATCGAAAACGTCACAAAGCAATATCGGGGAGCTCCAAGAGCGGCCCTCAACGACGTAAATCTAGAGATTGAAAAAGGCGACTTCGTCTTTTTAGTTGGCGCTAGCGGCAGCGGCAAATCGTCCCTAATGCGAATGATTCTTCGCGAAGACACCCCGTCATCCGGTTCAATTTGGGTGCTCGGTGAAAACCTTCGGCGCATTCCCAACCGCAAGATTCCCTACTACCGCCGCCGACTCGGTGTAGTTTTTCAAGACTTCAGGTTGCTACCGAACAAAACCGTTGCTCAGAACGTGGCTTTCAGTCTCGAAGTAATTGGCAAGTCGCAGGGTTTCATTGAAGCCGCTGTACCCGATGTGTTAAACCTCGTCGGTCTGGGTGAAAAGGCAAACAACCTGCCGAACGAGTTATCCGGTGGTGAGCAGCAGCGAGTAGCTATCGCTCGCGCAATCGTCAACAAGCCTGACGTTCTGCTCGCTGATGAACCAACCGGAAACTTAGACCCTGAAACCAGCGAAGGAATCATGGCGCTGCTCGAGCGAATCAATGCGGCTGGCACCACGGTAATCATGGCAACTCACGATTCTGGAATCGTTGACCGCGCGCAGAAACGAGTAATCGTGCTCAGCGACGGAAACATTGTTCGCGATGAACTCGGTGGCTACCGTGCAAGCGAGGGCAGCAAGTAATGCAGTTCTCATACATGCTTAGAGAAATCGCGCAGGGTTTGCGCCGCAACCTCTCAATGGCAATCTCGGTGATTCTGGTCACCTTTGTGTCGCTGACCTTCGTGGGCACATCTTTGCTGTTGCAGATGCAAATCGGATCGATGAAGACCTACTGGTACGACCGCGCTCAGGTAGCTATTTACCTGTGCACCGACACCAGCCCAAGCAGCATTTGCCCGCAGGGAGAAGTTAGCGACAGCCAAAAAGCGGCGGTCGAATCACAACTCAAGAGCAATACTCTTTCGAGCTACATCGACAAATACTTCTTTGAAGACCACGAACAGGCTTACACCAACTTTCAGACTCAGTTTGAAGGCAACGCAATCGTTGACTATGTAACACCAGAACAGCTGAATGAAACTTTCTGGGTGAAGCTAAAAGACCCGAACGAAAGCGCCATCATCACCGAGAGCTTCGGCGGAGTCTCGGGCGTCGAAGAGGTTAAAGACCAGCGCAGCTATCTTGATCAAATCTTCGCAATCTTGAATGCTGCTAGCATCACAGCGATTTCTATCGCAGCCCTGATGCTCTTCTCGGCAACCTTGCTCATCTCAACCACGATTCGCCTGAGCGCTTTTTCTCGCCGACGAGAAATCGGAATCATGCGCTTGGTAGGTGCGAGCAATTTCTACATCCAACTCCCATTCATTCTTGAGGGTGTGGTTTCTGCGCTCGTTGGAAGCATCCTTGCTGGTGGCGCAATCATCGCAATCGTTCAGTTCTTCGTTCAAGGTTTCTTAGCTAACGCAATGCCATTTACCAACCTGGTATCGCTGGCTGATTCGTTAGTTGTTGCACCGATTCTGGTAATCGCGGGAGTGGCTTTAGCTGCCGGTTCATCTGCGGTTGCAATGCGTCGCTACCTCAAGATTTAGGTAAACTAATGGGCTGGCGAAAAAGCCAATACCAAGGAGTGCATCGTGCCTAGAGAGCGTGGCCAATCAGTTGTGGCCACTAACCGCAAAGCCCGTCACGACTATCACATTGAAGAAGTTTACGAAGCGGGTTTAGTGCTCACCGGAACCGAAGTGAAGTCGTTGCGGGCCGGTCGTGCTTCTCTGGTAGATGGCTATGCATATATCGAAAACGGTGAGGCCTGGATCGACAACGTTCACATCCCGGAGTACACCCAGGGCACCTGGACCAACCACTCGACCAGACGCAAGCGCAAGCTTCTTCTCAACCGCATCGAAATCTACAAACTAAACAAGCAGGTTAAAGAATCTGGCTACACCTTGGTTCCCCTGAGCATTTACTTCAAAGATGGCAAAGCCAAGATTGAAATCGCACTCGCCAAGGGTAAGAAAGATTACGATAAGCGCCAAACCCTCAAAGAACAGCAAGACAAACGTGAAGCAGATCGCGCCATGTCGAGCAAAGGTAAAGATTGGTAGAAATCAAACGTCTAGGGCCTGACACTGAAAAAGACTTTCTTCAGTTCATGGATGGCCCTGCGTTCGAAACCAACCCAAACTGGTCAGCTTGCTACTGCCAGTTTTACCTAAATACTGAAGCCGAAAATGAGCAGGCTACAAAAGAGTTCAGCCGCCAACAGGCTTGCGACCGAATTCAAAACCGCATAATGAACGGCTATCTCGCCTACGAAGGTGACACAGCAATCGGTTGGGTTGCAGCAAACGCCGCTAAAAACTTCAGGCTTCTGCCAAGTGAAGAAACCAAGACTGCTCGCATTCTCTGCTTTGTCGTGGCACCAAACTTTCAGAACCAGGGAATCGCCACTCAACTTCTCAACTTCGCCATCCAAGACTTAAAAAACCAAGGTTTTGAAAAAGTAGAAGCCGCCCCACTCAAAAGTGATGAGCACAACAAGACTTCTTACCGTGGCAAATTGAGCATGTTCAAGAAGCTCGGCTTTGAAGAACTCCGCATGGTTGACGACAAACACGTTTTGATTCACAGGAATCTCTAAACAAAAAGTCGCCAACTTGGCTTATGGTTAACAAGTTCGCCAAGAACAATTGGTAACTAAATAGG
>JBJTOA010000117.1:0-5699 GCA_046074285.1 Micrococcales bacterium | reverse complement strand
GCCTCTCGAAATCGTCTCTACCCGCCAGTGGTACATCTCAAACGGTGGCAAAGACGAAACCCTGCGCAACCGTCTGATTGAACTTGGTAAAGACCTAAACTTCGTACCTGATTTCATGCGCGTTCGCTACGAGAACTGGGTCAATGGTCTCACCGGTGACTGGCTAATTTCACGCCAGCGCTTTTTCGGTGTTCCGATTCCGGTCTGGTACGCCCTCGATGCCGACGGCAACCCAGACTTCGACAAGGTTCTAACGCCAACCGACGAACAACTACCAATCGACCCGAGCGTTGACGTGCCAAACGGCTACCAAGAAAACCAGCGCAACCAGCCAAACGGCTTTATCGGCGAGGTTGACATCATGGACACCTGGGCAACCTCAAGCCTCACTCCGCAACTAGCTGGTGGCTGGCAGAGCGACCCAGAACTCTTCGAGAAAGTCTTCCCTTACGCGCTTCGACCACAGGGCCAAGACATCATTCGCACCTGGCTTTTCAGCACTGTGCTGCGATCAGAACAAGAGCACGGCGAACTGCCATGGAAGAACGCGGCTATCTCTGGCTGGATTCTCGACCCTGACCGCAAGAAGATGTCAAAGTCAAAGGGCAACGTTGTTGTGCCAATCGAGCCAATCCAAGAAAATGGCGCCGACGCTGTTCGCTACTGGGCCGCTAGCGCGAGACTCGGCACCGACGCAGCCTATGACACCGGCATGATGAAGGTTGGCCGCAAACTTGCAGTCAAGATTCTGAACGCTGCCAAGTTCGTGCTCAGCTTCGAATCGCCAAAAACCGCCAATGTCACCGAAAACATCGACCAAGCGCTGCTACTTGAACTTGCCGATGTAGTGAGAAACGCAACCGAAGCATTTGAAAACTACGACCACGCCAAATCTCTCGAACTCACCGAAAAGTTCTTCTGGAACTTCACTGATGACTACCTTGAACTCGTCAAAGAGCGCGCCTACGGCCAAGGTGGCGTAACCGAAGAGCAGCAGGCATCTGCAGTTGCAGCTTTGCGCAAAGCGCTTCACACCATGCTCAGACTCTTTGCCCCATTCTTGCCTTACGTAACCGACGAAGTTTGGTCATGGTGGCAGTCGAACCTAGATACCGGCAAGCTGACTTCGATTCACCGTCAGTCTTGGCCAACGGTTGAAGAACTCACCGACGGTCTCGACCAGAGCAACCACGGTCTTCTTGAACTAGCAGCCACCGCCCTATTCGGCGTTCGCAAGGCAAAGTCAGATGCCAAGGTAAGCATGAAAGCCCCGGTTGAATCAGCGACCCTGCAAGCCCCAGCCGCAGTGCTAACCAGCCTGCGCGCCTTCGAACAAGACGTCAAGTCTGTCGGAAAGATCGAAACCTTGGCTTTCGCCGAGGCTGAAGACCTGGCGCTTACCGATGTGGTTCTTGCCGAGGTTACCGAGGGTTAGTACTCAACCAAATGCTTTACAAAGAAGGCCTCGATTTCATCGAGGTCTTCTTGCTTTGCAGCTTGCGTGACAATGAAGTTGAACATGTCGCCCTCGTCAACTTGAAGTGTCCAACCGTTGATGCGTAGAAAAATCATGGTCAAAATAAACGAACATCGTTTGTTGCCATCCATCATTGGATGATTTCGGATTATTGAAGAAAACATCGCCGCAGCCTTTCGAGAAAGGTCTGGATATGCATCTTCGCCAAATACAGAGGCCTCGGGCCTTCTGATTGCCGATTCGAGCAGGCCGACGTCGCGGATGTAGAAACCCTGTTCCTGAACGAATAACGCAGTTTCTCTTATTTGCAGGTAGATGATTTTAGGCATCTTCGAGTCGCTTCAAGAGCCCCTCGTTTTCAAGCATTATTCGCTTGCCTATTTCACTTACTAGTTCATATCTCATTTGATCTTGGATTTCCTTCTCAATGGCCAAAATGGCCAATTGTTGCTTTGAAATCCCCCTCGCTTTGGCAAGGCTGCTGAGAGCCTTGTCTTGCTCTTCAGTTAGTCGTAATGTCATCGCCATAGCCAAATGGTATCAAAGTGATACCACAAAAACAAGACTATTCTCGAAACATGAGCAACCCATTCGCAAAGCCTTCTACCCTGCCTTATCAACTACCTGACTTCAGCCAGATCACGCAAGCCCACTACCTACCTGGTTTCTACGAAGCTGTTGATGAGCACAATCGCGAGATCGAAGCGATTCTCACTTCGGGAGAACCAACTTTCGAGAACACTCTGGTTGCTCTTGAAAAGGCGGGGCAGTATCTGAACCGAGTATTGGCAGTGGTTTTCAATCAGATTTCTGCTGATCGAAACGCAGAGCTTGAGGCGATCGAAGAAGAACTCATGCCAGCTCTGACCGCGCACCAAGATTCGATTCGTTTGAATCCAGAACTGTTTGCACGTATCGATTCGGTTTACCAATCACGCGGTTCATTGAACGTTGATGCTGAATCACTCTGGCTAGTTGAGCGTTACCACCGCGAATTTGTGCTTGCAGGTGCTGCTCTAGATGAGTCAGAACGCGAAGAACTAAAGAAGCTCAATGAAGAACTTTCACGCCTCGAGACCGAATTCTCAAAGCGCGAGATGGGCGATGCCAACGATCTTGCCGTGATTGTTGAACACGAGCACGAATTGGATGGGCTCTCAAGTGGCGAAATTGCTGCTGCCAAGGCTGCTGCTGAGGATCGCGGCTTGGATGGCAAATGGTTAATCACCATGGTGAACTTCACCGGGCATCCTTGGTTGGAGTCATTGAAAAACCGCGGGCTACGAGAAATCATTTTCAAGAATTCGCTGAGCAAGGGAATCCGCGGTAACGCTAACGACACCCGCGAGGTAATCACCAAGATTGCCGCCCTGCGTGCGAACCGCGCGCAGCTGCTCGGGTTCAAGAATCACGCCGAATGGGTGATGGCTGACGAGACCGCTGGCAAGCCTGAGAACGTTCACAAGATGCTTCGAAAAATTGCTCCCATGGCGGTTCGTAACGCCAAACTTGAGGCAGAAATGCTTCAGGCTGAAGCCGGCGAACTTGAACTAAAACCTTGGGACTGGGGCTTCTATGCCGACCGGGTTCGCCTGGCTAAGTACTCGGTTGATACCGCCGCGATGAAGCCCTACTTCGAGCTCGAGCGCGTTCTAAACGATGGTGTGTTCTATGCAGCGGGTAAGTTGTTCAATATTCAGTTTGAACTTCGCCCAGATCTGAAGGCTTATCACCCAGAAGCACGAGTTTGGGAAGTCAAGAACAATGATGGTTCGCCGGTTGGTTTGTATGTTGGTGACTTCTACACTCGCGATTCAAAGCACGGTGGTGCATGGATGAACGAATTGGTTGCTCAGAACCACCTACTGAATCAGCTGCCAGTTGTGGTCAACAATCTAAACGTGCCTAAGCCTGCAACAGGTGAGCCGGCGCTACTAACCTTTGACGAAGTAAAGACGCTGTTCCACGAATTCGGTCACGCCCTTCACGGACTGTTTAGCAATGTGAACTACCCTCACTTCACCGGCACCTCGGTGAACCGCGACTTCGTCGAGTTCCCTTCACAGGTGAATGAAATGTGGATGCTCTGGCCAGAGGTGGTAGCTAACTATGCAAACCACTACCTAACTGGCGAACAGCTGCCTCAGGAGTGGATCGACAACCTGAATGCTGCCGACAAGTTCAACCAGGGTTACGTCACCACGAGCTATTTGGCTGCCGCAATTCTTGACTTGGCCTGGCACGAACTAGAACCAGGCGAAGTGGTTGAAGATGTAATCTCTTTCGAAGCCAAGGCTCTAGCTGATTACGGCCTCGACTACGAGTTGGTTCCTACACGCTATCGCAGCGCATACTTCGCTCACATCTTCGGCGGTGGCTACTCTGCCGGCTACTACGGCTATATCTGGAGCGAGATTCTCGATGCAGATACCGTGGAGTGGTTCAAGAACAACGGCGGATTAGATTCCAAAAATGGAATGCACTTCAGGAATACTTTGCTATCACGCGGTGGCAGCAAAGACGCCATGCAGATGTTTAGAGACTTCAGAGGTCAGGATGCCACTATTGATGCGCTTCTTGAGCGCAGAGGTTTGAACTAAGCAGATTTGCGAGCTTGCTTCGCAGGAAGCATTCTCGGCGCTGCCTTGCGGTCAACAACCTCACGGTTCACTTCTACGATTCCGTCGAAGTTGCTGCCAGGGATTTCAAACATGATTGGTAGCAAAATCTCTTCAAGAATTGCGCGAAGTCCGCGTGCGCCGGTTTCGCGTTCGATTGCTAGGTCGGCAATGCGCTCTAGGGCATCCTGAGTAATTTCAAGTTCAGCACCATCTAGTTCAAACATGCGCTGATACTGCTTGACAAGTGCGTTGCGAGGTTCGGTAAGAATCTGCATTAGCGCTGCACGATCAAGTGGAGTTACCGATGCAACCACTGGCAGACGACCAATGAATTCAGGAATCAAACCAAACTTGCGAAGGTCTTCTGGCTGCACCTGTGAGTAGAGGTCACTAACATCAACCTTCTCTGAGATTTCAGAACCGAAACCGATTCCCTTCTTTCCGATTCGAGAAGAAACAATTTCTTCTAGACCAGCGAAGGCACCAGCAACAATGAAAAGCACGTTGGTGGTGTCGATCTGAATGAACTCTTGCTGAGGGTGCTTGCGGCCGCCCTGGGGTGGAACCGAGGCAACAGTGCCTTCAAGAATCTTGAGCAGAGCTTGCTGAACACCTTCACCAGATACGTCACGAGTGATTGAGGGGTTCTCTGCCTTGCGGGAAATCTTGTCGATTTCATCTATGTAGATGATGCCCATTTCAGCACGCTTGACATCGAAGTCTGCTGCCTGAAGAAGTTTCAGAAGAATGTTCTCTACGTCTTCACCGACATAACCGGCTTCGGTTAGCGCAGTAGCATCAGCAACAGCGAATGGAACATTAAGACGCTTCGCGAGAGTTTGAGCCAGGTAGGTTTTACCGCAACCGGTTGGGCCAACCATGAGAATGTTTGACTTGGCGATCTCGATGCTGTCGTGGTCTTTACCCGCGGTAGTCAAAGTGCCACGAGAACGAACACGCTTGTAGTGGTTATAAACCGCAACTGAAAGCGCCTTCTTGGCGGTATCCTGGCCGATTACGTATTCATCGAGAAATGAGTAAATCTCTTTTGGCTTAGGAAGCTCAATGTCTTCAACGCTGGCAACAGCTTCACCGAGTTCTTCTTCGATGATCTCGTTGCAAAGCTCGATGCACTCGTTGCAGATATAGACCGACGGGCCAGCAATTAGCTTGATTACCTGCTTCTGGCTCTTTCCGCAGAAAGAACACTTCAGCAGGTCGCTTGATTCGCCCAGTTTGGTCATGGTTCTACCCTATTACCGTGACCAGACAAAGCCCGTTATTTAGACGGATTCTTACGGCTAGTCAAAACCTGGTCAATCAAGCCGTATTCGAGAGCCTCTGGCGCAGTCAGAATTTTGTCGCGGTCGATGTCTTTGTTGACTTCTGCCTTCGACCTCTTTGAATGCTTAGCAAGCGCTTCTTCAAGCCATTCGCGAAGGCGCATAATCTCTTTGGCCTGAATCTCAATGTCTGATGCCTGACCGCGACCTGCGTCACCGGTTGCAGGCTGGTGAATCAAGACTCGAGAGTTTGGCAGGGCAAGACGCTTGCCAGGAGCGCCCGCTGCCAGCAGAACTGCCGCAGCTGAAGCAGCTTGG